>JACKOP010000005.1 GCA_024234165.1 Pseudomonadales bacterium | reverse complement strand
GGCCGATGGCCTGGTCGAGCAGAACGCGCTCGCGCCCGGTCACTGGCGCCTCGCTCCCCGCATCGTCCAGATCGCCATCGCGCACGCCAACGAGGTGGCGCGCGAGGACCGCGCACTGGCCGACTTCAAGAACCGCTACTCGCGGCAATCCGACTGACCCCAAGGAGCACCCGATGTTCAAGAAGCCCGAAGCCACCCCCGCCAAGCGCGGCCGCCAGCCCCTGCCGGCACCCGAGCCGGCCGGCCCGCAACTCGACCGCGAGCTGCTGGCGGGGCGCCAGCAGGAACTGATCGCCGCCCACGAGGCGGGGGGCATCGTGACGACCGAGACAGCTGTCGGCTGGGCCACCTCCGCGATGTATGCAGGCCGCATCCAGGCGGCGCTTGTCGCGGAAACCGTTTCCTCGAGGATCATCGCCGAGGCGTACTCGGAGATCGTGAAATCAAACAGTTACGTTGGATTGGCCTACCAAGCAGCTGACGGTACGCGGAAACACGTTTCCTCGTTGGACGAATTTTGCGAGACATTCCTGGGCAAGAGCGCCCGGCGCTGCCGTCAGATCGCCAGCAACCTCGACCTGCTCGGCGCCGACCTCTACGAAGCCGCCGAGCGCATCGGCCTGGGCCAGCGCGACTACAACGCCCTGAAGGCCCTGCCCGCCGATGACCAGGTCGTGATCCGCCAGGCGCTGGAGGCTGGTGCCGACCGCGAGGCGGTGACCGGCCAGTTGGTGACGCTCGCGGCGAAGCAGGCAAAAGAGCTGGAGGAATCGCGCGCCACCGTCGACGCGAAGGACAAGAACATCGCGCGCCTGAGCGAGCAACTGAACCGCGCCGAGGAGCGCGCCGACAAGGCCCGCCACGCATGGAAGCGCGCGACGCCTGACGAACAGCTCGAGCAGCTGCTGGAGGCGGCACGCGAGCGCGCCCAAGCCGTGCGCAATGTCATCGGGCTCGGCAGCGAGGAAGCCGGCCTGTCCGGCGCACTGATCGCGCTGGTCACACACGAAGAGCGCCATGCGCGGGACACCGTCAATGTGCGCGCCCAAGTGGGCGGCATCATCGCGGACCTCATCAACACGCTGCGGACGCTGCGCGACAGCGACGGCGTCATGGCGCCGGTGATTGACGACAAGCACAGCGCCGAGTGGTCCCCCGCCGCGGCCTGGATGAAACACGAGGACTGATCGCCCATGCAACCGAGCGCGACGCAACTCGCGGAGGCGGTGAAAGCGTTCCTGCAGGCCGGGCACGGCGGCAAGGGCGCGGTGGCCGCGCACTACGCCGAGCAGTGGCAGTGCAGCGTGCAGACCGTGTACCGGCACGTGAGCCCGCAACTGCGCCGCCTGGTGCGCGCGCCGCGGCGTCGGCGCAGCGATGCGGGCAAAACAGCGTGGGCGCTGCAGGAGCTGGAAACGCTCGCCGGGACGATGGGCGATATTCAGCGGCAGAACGCCAAGCAGCTCGGCAGCTTCGAGGCGGCGATCGAGATGATGCGCGACAACGGCGAGATCCAGGGCGAATCGATCGACCCGGAGACGGGCGAGGTGCGCCGGCTCAGCACCAGCAGCGCCGCGCGCGCGCTGCGACGCCACCGCCTGCACCCCGCGCAGCTGAACGCCCCGGCGCCGAAAGTCCAGCTCGCGAGCGAGCACCCGAACCAGGTGTGGCAGATCGACCCGAGTCTGTGCGTGCTGTACTACCTGCGCCGCGACGCCGGCGTGCACGTGATGCCGGTGGCCGAGTTCAACAAGAACAAGCCGAAGAACCTGAAGCGCATCGAGAACGACCGCGTGTGGCGCTACGTGTTCACGGACCACGCGAGCGGTGCCTTTTATGTTGAGTACGTGCTGGGGGCAGAATCCGGCGCGAATCTCTGCCGCACCTTCATCCACGCAATCCAGCGCCGCGGCCTCGCAGACCCGTTTTGCGGCGTGCCGAAGGTCGTGATGGTGGATCCCGGCAGCGCCAACACCGGCGCGCTGTTCCAGAGTCTCTGCGCGGCGCTCGGCATCGATGTCTGGGTCAACCAGCCCGGGCAGCCCTGGGCGAAGGGACAGGTGGAGAAGACCAACGACATCATCGAGCGCCTGTTCGAGTTCCGCGTGCGCTTCCAGCGCCCGGACAGCCTCGCCGAGCTGAACGCCGCCGCCTGGCACTGGATGCGTCACTACAACGCGAGCGCCAAGCACACGCGGCACGGCTCCAGCCGTTACCAGGCGTGGATGACGATCACCGCCGAGCAGCTGCGCCTTCCGCCGTCCGTCGAGGAGTGCCTGCGTCTGGCGTCGCACGCTCCAGAGCAGCGCCTGGTGAGCCCGCTGCTGCGCATCAGATTCCTCGGCCACGAGTACGACGTCTCGGGCGTGCCCGGCGTGATCGTCGGGGACAAGCTCACCGTTACCCGCAATGCATTTGGCGGCGAATACGGGGCGCGCGCGCTCTACACCAACGCCGCCGATGGCCGCGACACGTGGTTCACGCTGGAGCCGCTGACCTACGACGCCTACGGCTTTGCCACGACGGCGGTGCCGATCGGCAGTTATGCGCCGCCCGCGGACACGCCCGCGGACACGAACCGCAAGCGCGTCGAACGCCTGGTGATGGACGCGGCAACCGATGCCGAGGCGGCGGCGAACCGCAAGACGAAGGCCACGCCGTTCGGCGGGCGCATCGACCCGTACAAGTCGCTGACCGAGGCGCCGGAGATCCCGTTCGTGCCACGCCGCGGCACGCCGCTCGAGGTGGAGATCCCCGACGTGCAGGTGGCGGCGCAGTTCGCAGACCGCCCCTACCAACGCCCGGTTTACATCGCGTCCGTGCTCGGGCATGTGGAGCTGGCGCAGCGGCTGAGACGGAGCTTCCCCGGCTGGAGTGCCACGCACTACGCGGCACTGGTCGAGGGCTGGCCGAATGGGGCTACAGAAGAAGAGATCGAGGCCATCGCGCGGCAGCTCTCGCCGCTCGCGACTCCGCGGAGGATCGGCGGATGAGCCTGCGCCTGATGTCCCTGTTGCGCGATGCGTGCACGTCCCAGCGCGCGCTGGCCCGTCACCTGGGCATCTGCCCGTCAGCGCTCGGCAGCCTGATCCATCGGCACCAGTTCCCGGTTCGCCGCAACCCGGACCAGGTGCGCGCAGCCATCACGGACTTCCTGCGCGCGCACGGCATCGACGATGCGGCGTGGGAAGTGGACGAAGACGAAGTGGAGCCGCCGGGCAGCACCCCGGCGGCTCCTGACCAACCCCGGCACGAGATGCCTACCGAGGAGATCGACGACATGTTACTGCGCAAGTACCGCCCCGACCCCGACGCGTTGCGGCATTTCAGCCTGCCGGCCGATCCGTTCGAGGATGTCCAGGACATCGCCGACGTGTTCCTGTCGGACGACATCCGCTACGTGCGCGAGGCGCTGTTCGGCACGGCGCTGCACAGCCGCTTCCTGGCCATCATCGGCGAGAGCGGTTCCGGCAAGAGCACGCTGCGCGAGGAGCTGATCGACCGGCTGCGCCGCGAGGGCCGCGATGTGCACGTGATCGAGCCGTCGGTACTGTCGATGGCTGAAACCGAGGCCAAGGGCCGCCCACTGCGCGTGCAGGACATCACCGCCGCGATCATGGCGACGGTGGCGCCGACCGCGCCGCTGAAATCGAGCCGTGAGGCGCGCGACCGCCAGCTCAAGCAGACGCTGATCGAGAGCCACCGCGCTGGGTTCAAGCACCTGGTCGTGATCGAGGAGGCGCACGCCCTCCCGACCG
This sequence comes from Pseudomonadales bacterium, assembly GCA_024234165.1. Lineage (NCBI taxonomy): Bacteria > Pseudomonadati > Pseudomonadota > Gammaproteobacteria > Pseudomonadales > Pseudomonadales bacterium. The sequence continues at coordinate 307,148 of JACKOP010000005.1, read as the reverse complement.
CGACGCTCAACCACCTGAAGCGCCTGCTCGAGATCAAGGACGGGCTGCGCAAGGTGCTGGGCATTGCGCTGCTGGGGCAGCCGGAGCTGGCGCTGAAGCTGAGCGAGGCGAACCCGCACGTGCGTGAAGTCGTGCAGCGCATCGAGATCCTGACGCTGCCGCCGCTGGACAACAACCTCGACGACTACCTGCAACATCGATTCGATCGCGCGGGCGTGCCGATGGCGCGCGTGATCGAGGCGAGCGCCATCAGTGCACTGCGCGAGCGCCTGGCCAGCAGCAAGCAGCGCGGCATGAGCCTGCTCTACCCGCAGGCCGTGCACAACGTGTTGGCCGCGGCGATGAATCTCGCCGCCCAGGTGCGCGCACCGCGGGTGACCGCGGACGTGGTACGCGGCGTTTGATCGAGCCCTGATGCAACGGGAGAACGACACCATGAGCGAGCCCTCTGCAGGCCCCTGGAGACCCGAGCCCGAAGTGCCGGGCATGACGTACAAGCAAACGCACATCCTCGCCGGCAGCGCGCCTGCCGAGGTGATCGGCGTGGCGTACGGCGGCCCGGCGAGCCGCGCCAACGCGCAGCTGTTCGGCGCCGGCCGCGTGATGCGCACCGCCCTGCAGGCCTGCGAGGTGCACTTGCTGCGCGAGATCCACGAGTACATCGGCTGCGTGACGACACCGGACGGGCACGTGATCGTCGATCTGGACGCGGAGTACCTGGGTGCGACCTGCTCGCTGCTCGCCCAGGTGGGCGCGGCGCTGGCGCAGGCGGAGGGCCGCACGCCATGAGCGCCCGCATCTACCCACACCCCACGCTGCTGCACAACCAGCAGTCGATAGCGCTCCTGGAGTCGCGCACCGGATTGCGGGCGATCTGGACGGGCCGACACGCCGAGCTGCAGGAGGCGTGCGCCTCCTCGCGCTGGTACGCCGCGCACGAGCTGGCGCTCGACTACACGGACGAGCGGCAACCTGGGAAGACATGAAGTCGTCTGCCCGGCAACTGGCCGTATACCCCGGAGAAATGCCATGCATATCGAACACATCACCCTGCAACCGCACCCGCTGGAGACATTCCGCCAGGCGCTCAATGCGCTGGTCGTTTGTGCTCCCGGCAGCCGCGGCGACATCGCCGCCCATCTGTACGACGCCGCCCGCACAACCGGCGACGGCGAGCCGCTCACACAGCCGACACCATTGCAGCGCCGGTTGTGCGAACAGTTGCTCAGCGCGATGGCCGATGAGCACTGGCTGGACGTTCCTGCACACGACGCTGCACAGGTGGAGCCGGGGAGGAAAACCGCATGAACACCGACTACAGCACCTACTGGGCTGTGCACCATGCCCACGCGCTGGAGCACTACACCGAGCAGCTGAAACGGGCGCACGCCGAGCGCGATACCGAGGCGGCCGAAGCCCAACGCCAGCGCCTGCGCGTCGACTGCGCCGAGCGCCGCGTGACTGAACTGGAGCTGCAGCTGGTCACCAACCACATGCTCCGGAATGGTGGCCGGCATGGCTCGGAATCCGCACCAATTCTGCAGATCCGTGCCGTCGGCGGCATGTGGCGGGTGCTGCACGGGCGCACGACGCTCGCATTCTGTACCAGCTATGCCCGTGCGCTGGCACGGGAAGAGGAGTTGCGAGCCGAAGGTGCGGCGGAGCGCATGGCATGGAGGAAAGAGAAGAAGCTGACTTTCAGAATAATCCACGGGAGGCGTCCCTGATGAACATCCCCGACGGTTACATGCAGAATGCCCAGGGCCACCTGGTACCCGTTGAGCAGATCGCGCCGATCGACCTCGCACGTGACGAGTTGGTGCGCGACATCGTCGCCAAGGCACGTGTGCTGCAGACTGCAATGATCCAATTCAAGAGTTGCACGACGAACGACATTGCGGCGTTCGTGCAGCTCTCGGCCGAGGCGTACGGGGCCGAACTCGGCGGCGAGAAGGGCAATGTGACGCTCAGCAGCTTCGACGGCCGCTACCGGGTGGTGCGCAGCATGTCTGACTTCATGGAGTTCGACGAGCGCCTGCAGGTGGCCAAGCAGCTGGTCGACAAGTGCATCCTGCGCTGGTCGCGCGATTCTGATAGCAAGCTGCGCGCGCTGGTGCTCGATGCGTTCCAGGTCGACAAGAAGGGCAAGGTCAACACCGGGCGTGTGCTGCGGTTGACGAAGCTCCAGATCAAGGACGACCCCGAGTGGGCGGCTGCAATGCAGGCGATCATTGACAGCGTGGGTGTTGCCAGCACGAAACCCTACATCCGTATCTACGAGCGCGTGGGCAGCAGCGACAACTGGGCTCCGGTCGCGCTCGATATCGCGGCGCTGCAGGTATGAGAGGCACGAAGTTTCCGAACATCGCCTTGTTCGCGGGCATCAATGCCTGCCGGGTCTGCCTGCTGCAGCTGAGTGCGTCCGGTTTCCACGCCACGCGCGTGCGCATCCAACCGGATTCCGTGGTCATCGAGATCACAGCACCACTGAGGGGAGTCGACCCGGTAACGGAGCGTGGGGACTACGCGTACGTGCGGTACTTCGACTGCAATGTGATATGGCGCAAGGCCACGCAAGGGGGCGAGCTAGGGGAGGAGGCATGAATCCGGCACAGCGGCGGCTCGCCGCTATCAAGGCCATCCAGGCAATGCGTCGCAGGCTCGGGCTGGATGACGATACGTACCGCGACCTGGTCGAGCGGGTTTCCCGCGCCCACGGGCCAGCCGTGCGCAGCGCTGGGGACTGCAACCAGGCGCAGCTCGATGCCGTTGCCGCCGAGTTGCGTTTGAAGCTCGGTCAGCCGGTCCCGCAGTGGAAGGGCCGGCCCAAGAACCCGCAAGCTGTGAGGCGCGCTCGCATGGCTAAGATCGAGGCGCTGCTGGCCGACCAAGGGCGTGCGTGGGAGTACGCTCACGCGCTGGCCAGGCGGATCTGCAAGGTTGAGCGGCTGGAGTTCTGTGACGGTCAGGCGCTGGGCAAGATTATCGCCGCGCTCGAGTACGATATCCGCCGGCACGCTGAGCGCAGCCGGTCCGGCTACCTCAATCCACCGAAGCCGGGCGCCGTGTGATGGACGTCACCGACACCCTCCGGCATGAGTTCCTCGCCGAGGTCGCAGAGGCTGCCCAGCGCGCGGCCCTCAGCCTCGGCGTGCCTCCCGAAGTTGCCGAGCAGATCGGCTGCGCGGTGGCGGATATGATGTGCTACGAGTACGCCGGCCTGCGCATCTACATCCCCCTCGACCAGGGCTACCGGTTGGCGCCACGCGACCGCGATATCCTCCGCCTGCTGGACGCTGGTAAAACCGCCCCGCAACTCGCACGACAGTACAGGCTCTCCGAGGAGCGGATCCGCCAGATCCGCGCGCGGCGCCACCTGCGCGACCCCGACAGTGGTCGGGGTAAGCTGTTCGACGAGCCTTCATGAGGTCCGAAGCACACCTTCAGCCGCCCTCGCCAGACGCTTCCTGGCAACCCTTGCGCCCACTTCCCAGCCCCGTGCAAACTCTTTGCATTCTGGCCGGCTAAATCCGGCTTCTTCCGGGCTCTTCCGCCTCATTTATCGCGCTTTCACCCTGTATTTATCGCGCTCCTGAACAGCAACCTCCATGTTGCGAAGCTCAGCGACAACATCGTTGATATCGCGACGGAGATGCTCGCGCGCAAGATCCGCCGTCAGCCGGTGATCGACGATGACGGCAGGCTGATCGGGCAGATCACGATCCGCCAGATCCTGCGGGCCGTGAAGGCGTTCGCCTGGTCACAGGAGCGTGGAGCGTCTGCCTGAGGGCTTTGCTGCGGGCGGCCGTGATTGCGGTAAAAACGGAACGTGTACGTTCGCGCAGACGCGAGTGCCTGACTATGCTTGCTGACGTTCCTGCAAGCGCGGAGGGTGCGAGTCGTGACGTTCGAGGAATACCTGCGGGTCCTGGCCAGCAATGACGGATCCGATCTCTATCTCAGCACCGGCGCGCCGCCCTGCGCAAAGTTCCAGGGAATCCTGAAGCCCCTCGCCAGCGAGTCGATGCGACCGGGTGAGATTGCAGCGATTGCCGACGCGATCCTCGACGACGAGCAGCGTCGACAGTTCGCGCAGGAGCTCGAGATGAATCTGGCGATCTCCGTTCCATCCGTGGGGCGTTTTCGCATCAACATCTTCCGCCAGCGCAACGAGGTTTCGATCGTCGCGCGCAACATCACGATCGACATTCCGCGCTTCGACGATCTCGGCTTGCCACCGGTGCTGAAGGAAGTGGTGATGTCCAAGCGCGGCCTGATCCTGTTCGTCGGTGGCACCGGCTCGGGCAAATCGACTTCGCTGGCTGCGCTGATCGATCACCGCAACAGCACCAGTGGCGGGCATATCATCACGATCGAGGATCCGATCGAGTACGTGCACAGACACAAGAAGTGCATCGTGAACCAGCGCGAGGTCGGGGTGGATACGCGCAGCTTCCAGAGCGCACTCGTGAACACGCTGCGCCAGGCTCCCGACGTGATCCTGATCGGCGAGGTGCGCAACCGTGAAACGATGGAGCACGCGCTCGCCTTTGCCGAAACCGGGCACCTCGCGATCTCGACGCTGCACGCGAACAACGCCAACCAGGCGCTCGAACGGATCGTGAACCTGTTTCCCGAGGAGCGGCGCGCACAACTGCTGATGAATCTGGGCCAGAACCTGCGCGCCTTCGTTTCCCAGCGGCTGGTACGTACCGTCGACGGCAAACGCTGCGCAGCGGTCGAGGTACTGCTCGGCACCAAGACGATCGAGGAGCTGGTCATCAAGGGCGAGTTCGACAGTATCAAGGAGATCATGGCGAAGTCGGAGGCGCTGGGGATGCAGACCTTCGATTCCGCGCTGTTCTCGCTCTACAAGCAGGGTCGGATCAGCGATGAAGAGGCGATCCGCAACGCCGATTCGCAGAACGACGTACGCCTGCGCATCAAGCTCGACCGCTCTGGAGGGGATCTCTCGCGCCATTCGGACCCGGTGTCGCCGGCGACGCCGGCCTCGCGCTCCGCGCCGGGTCCCGGTGGTGGCTTCAAGCTCGAACTCGAGATGCTCGACGACGAACAGACGGGGGGCTGATGCCCCGATCGGGGCGCATCACCGCACAACCCGATTCGCGGTACATTGAGCCATATGACATCGCTTGCGGAGACGTCTCATGCAGCAGTTGAGCGGTCAGGATGCGATGTTCCTGTACGCGGAAACCGACAATGCGCCGATGCATATCGGCACGGTGCTCATCTACGATCCGGCGACCGCGCGCGGTGGCCTGGTACGATTCAAGGATATCCTGCGCATGTTCCGCGAGCGCAGCGATCGTTCGCCGGTGTTCACCCGCAAGCTCGTGCAGGTGCCGTTGCACATCGATCACCCGTTCTGGACCGACGCGGAAGATCCCGACATCGAATTCCACGTGCGGCACATCGCATTGCCGAAGCCGGGAGACTGGCGCCAGTTCTGCATCCAGATCGCACGACTGCATTCGCGTGCGCTCGATCGCGCGCATCCGCTCTGGGAGGCGTACGTGATCGAAGGGCTGGACAACGTCGAAGGCCTGCCGCCAGGCAGCTTTGCGCTGTTCCTGAAGGTTCACCATGCGGCGATCGACGGGGCGTCGGGAGTCGATATCGTCGCCGCCCTGCATGATCTCGAGCCGCGCCCGCAGGCCGCGCAGGCGCAGGAACCCCGCTCGCCGCACCCGAAACGCGATGCCGGTGACGAGTTCGATGTGCTGCGCCTGCTCGGGCGCAGCCTCGTGCACCAGCCGATCGGCGTGATCGAGATGCTGGGCCGTTCGGTCCCGGCCTGGCTGCGCGTGCGCGAGGGGTTGCGCGAGCGTCGCCTGCAATCGCTGGGCCGCAAGGAATGCACGCGCTTCAACGGCCACGTATCGGCGCATCGGGTGTTCGGCGCCATCACGATGTCGCTGCGCGAGGTCGCCGAGATCAAGGACAGCATCGACGGCGCGACGGTGAACGACGTGATGCTGGCGGTCGTCTCGGGAGCCATGCGCCGCTACCTGCTCGACAAGACCGAGTTACCGCAGAAGAGTCTGGTTGCCGGCACCCCGGTCAATGTGCGCGAGGAGGGGGAGCGGGGAGCCGGCGGCAACCGTGTCTCGATGATGAGCATTGCACTGCGTACCGATATCGCAGACCCGCTCGAGCGGCTGCTTCAGGTGCACGAGGCGGCGGTTGCATCGAAGGCTTATATCAGGGCGGTCGGGGCGAGGTTGCTCACGGACTGGACCAATCGCATGCCGGCGCGGATGGCTGCGCTCGGCTTGCGCGCTGCCACGGCGACGGGTCTGCTCGGTGCCACACGCCCGATCTTCAACACCATCGTGACCAATGTGCCGGGTGCACAGGTGCCGCTCTACATGGCGGGTGCGCGCCTGCTGCGTGCCTACGGTGTCGGGCCGTGTCTGGACAGCATCGGATTGTTCCAGGTCGTGACCAGCTATGCCGGGCAGATCGCGATCTCGTTCCAGAGTTGCCGCGACATGATGCCGGATCCGGGGTTCTACGAGTCCTGCCTGGACGGTTCGTTCGCTGAATTGCTGGCCGCAGTCAGGGCCGGGCCGGAGTTGCCGCCCGAGCACCGGACCCCGGGGCGTCGCGCCGGGGTTGTGCGCCGGAGTGGCCGGAGTCGGCGCTGATGGCCGATCGCGCGCGGTAGTCGATCAGACCGGCCACGTAGCCTTCAGCCGAGCACGTGGCTCAGGAACGGCAGGCTGCGTTCGAGGCGATGGTCGATGCCCGAATGCGTGCCGTCGAATTCCTCGTAGACGTGGTCGACGCCGTGCTGTTCGAGCGCACTCGCGAGCTGGCGACAGCCGTAATGGATGTGGAACTGATCGCGCCAGCCACAGTCGATGAACAGGCCGCGCAGTGTCTTCAGGTTCGCGCTGTAGCGCGCAACCATGTGTACGGGATCGTGTGCAAGCCAGCGCCTCCAGCGTTGTGGCAGCAGCGCGCCGGTTTCGAGGTCGAACGGCACGCGAAATCCGTTCGGTGCCTGCGGGTCGGGGTCGTAGCTTGCGGCCATCGCGAGGTTCATCAGGCACATCGATTCGCGTGACTCGAGTCGCTGCTTCTGCCAGACATGTTCGAGGAAACGTCGCACGCGCCCGTCGTCGGTGCCCGGTGCCGCATGCGCCGGAGCAGGGCGCCATGCGCCGGGTTCGAGCGCAGGCTGGCGAAAACGCGCGAGCTCGTCTAGCGTATTGGGCCAGTCGCTGCGATACAGGAAATCGAAGTACGCATCGCCTGAATGGTTCGCAACCGCACCCCAGCAGTGCGGATACTTCATCGCATGCACCATCGCGCCGTAGCCGCCAGAGGACTTGCCGAAACAGCCGCGACCATCGCGGCTGGCGATGCTGCGGAATTCGCGGTCGACGAAGGGCACGAGTTCGCGCGTCAGGTAATCGGCGTAGCGGCCTATCGCCGAGGAATTGATGTACTGGTTGCCGCCGAGCGCGGTGAAGCAGTCGGGAAACACCAGGATTGCCGGCTTCATGCGCCGCTCGTGGACCAGTCGTGCCGCTCGTTCCGCGAGGTTTTCCTCGAAACCGCGCCACGCCAGATGCCCTGGCCCCGAACCGAGATAGCCCGCGAGATCGAACAGTACCGGAAAGCGGCGGTGCGCTGCGCCCGCAAGATACTGCGGAGGCAGCCACACGTGCAGCAGGCGTGCGTGCGGATCACCGAGCGGATTGCCAGCGAGGACCTTTGACGTGTGCTCCAGGACGACCACCTGCCCGGTGGGCCAGGTGGGGCGCTTCAGCGCCATGTTCGTGCCGGTACCTGCCGTTCGTCCACGGGTCGTCGGCACACTGCCATCAGGCAGACAGCGCGAATGCCAGCCCGCTGGGGGCAGCGGCGGGAGCCGCCTGTTGCTGCTGCAGGCGACGCAGACAGTCACTCGCCTTGTTGCGGCAGCGACCGCAACGGGTTCCAACGCCAAGCGTGGATTCGAGGTGCGCCAGTGTCCGCGCACCGTTGTGCACCGCCTTGGCGATGTCGCGATCGGTCACGCTGTTGCAGATGCAGACATACATCGCACTGCTCCCACTATCGATGGAGGTGGCTGATGCGATGAACGTTATCTCAAATGAGATAGATTCGCAATACCAACAACTACCGATGCGGAAGCTCCCGTCGTCGTTTACATCTTCGATTGCAGATAGTTCTCGATGCCGATCTGCTGGATCAGTCCGAGTTGCGTTTCGATCCAGTCGATGTGTTCTTCCTCTGCCTCGAGGATGTCCGCGAACAACTGGCGGCTGATGAAGTCGCGCACGGATTCGCAGTACGTGATCGCCTCGCGCAGCGGCGGGACCGCCTCCAGTTCCAGCGCGAGATCCGCTTCGAGGATCTCGCGTGTGTTCTCGCCGATACGCAGCGTCCCGAGGTCCTGCAGATTCGGCAGTCCCTCGAGGAACAGGATGCGCTGTACCAGCAGATCGGCGTGCTTCATTTCGTCGATCGACTCGTGGTATTCGTGGTCGGCGAGCTGCGCGAGTCCCCAGTTGCGGTACATCCGGGCGTGCAGGAAATACTGGTTGATTGCGGTCAGCTCCTGTCGGAGCGCCCTGTTGAGGTGCTGGATGACCTGTCTGTCGCCTTGCATCGGTTCGCCTCCTCTGCGTGTCGCTGTCACGGCATCCTAACACGCTCGTGCAGCGCGGGCGTGCGCACCTAGATGCCGTGTTCGAGCACAGGGCGCAGACCAGTCAGGTCGTAACCAGCGCGTGCAGCCACGGAGATCACCTGTTCCGTGTCCCCGTATCCGGCGCGTGTCAGCGCCCACAGCATTGCCGAGCGTGTCCCGCTGCGGCAGAAGGCGAGTACCGGTGCGTGAGCCTGGGTGAGGAGCGCGGTGAACGCGCGTGCGTCCCGCGCACCGAGCGCACCCATGGTCACCGGCAGATGGTGGTACTCCAGTCCCGCCGCACGCGCCGCGGCCTCGATCTCGCGGGCCGAGGGTTGACCGGGATCCTCGCCGTCCGGACGGTTGTTGATCAGCGTGCGAAACCCGAGGCGCGCAGCCTCGGCGACATCCGGCACGGAAATCTGCGAGGTGACCGCGATGGCGTCAGTGAGCCTGCGCACGTCCATTCCCTGTTCCTCTGGCGAACCCTGGTCGATCGGAGCGCCACAGCATACGGATCGGCTGCGCGGGCGCAAATGATATCCCTGCTCAGTTGCGCAGGAGCCGCTTCAGCACCTGATCGATCGACCACTCCGGCAGCTTGTTCAAGGCGATGCGCTGCGGATCCGGCTTCACCGAGTACGCAGCCCGTGGCCAGCGGTCGGTCAGCGCGTCATGGACCGTGCGAGCGAGCAGCAGCGGATCGTGCGCCTTGTCCTGTTCCTTGACGGTCGCCTTCTTCAGGTTGTTCAGCAGGCCCTTGAAGTATTTCGATGACTTCGTGACGCGATCGAAATTCTCTTCGATGCTCGCCACCATGCCGGTGCGAAACGGCCCGGGCTGGATCTTGATCACGGGGATGTCGAGAAACATCAGCTCGCGACGCAGCGCGTCGGAGTAGGCCTCGATCGCGTGCTTGCTCATCGCGTAGGGCCCATTGAATGGCATCGCCGTCTGCCAGCCCGTTTCCGAACTGATATTCACGATCCGTCCCTTGCGTGCGAGCACGTGGCGAAACAGCGCGTGGTTCACTCTTACCGTGCCCATCACGTTGACCTCGAGCACGCGGCGCACCGTCTCCGGGTCGATTTCGACCAATGAACCGACGGCGAGAATCCCGGCGAAGTTCACGATGCCGTCGAGTCCGCGGCACATGGACGCCACCTTGCGCCGAGCCGCCTCGCAGCTCTGGGCGTCGGTGACATCGACGCGCAGCGGATAGATGTTCGTTTCGTTCTCGAGCTCCTCGAGCGCCTTCGCATCGTAGTCTGCGGCAAATACCATCCAGTCGTGCTCGGCCAGGTAGCGGGCCGTGCTCGCGCCAAGCCCTCCGGCGGCACCGGTGATGAACACGGTCTTGTGACTGTCGCCGTTCTTCGTGCTCACGCTGAACACCTCTCGATAGTGTGGTTTTTGCCGAGTCTACCGCAAGCGCTGAACGGTTGGCATCGTCTGGATCATGCAGGGCTGGATCATGCGGACGCCGTCCAGTCTCGTGCTCCGGCCGTTCACGCTTGCTGTGCTACCATGCGCGCCTCGCCACCATCCGTACTTTCCCGTTCATGCGCTGTCCGTTCTGCTCCGCAGCCGACACCAAGGTCATCGACTCGCGGCTGGTTGCCGATGGCGATCAGGTGCGTCGGCGCCGCGAATGTCTCGGCTGTTCCGAGCGCTTCACGACCTACGAGACCGCCGAGTTGATGCTGCCGCGGATCATCAAGCAGAGCGGGGTGCGTGAACCGTTCCACGAGGACAAGCTGCGCCAGGGGATAGTGCGCGCAATCGAAAAGCGCCCGGTGAGCGTCGAGCGTGTGGAACAGATGCTGAGCCGGATCAAGCACGCGCTGATCGCTACCGGTGAGCGTGAGGTGCCTTCGCGCGTGGTCGGGGAAGAGGTGATGCGCCAGTTGAAGGCGGTCGACCACGTGGCTTTCGTGCGTTTCGCGTCGGTCTACCGCAGCTTCCAGGACCTGAATGAATTCCGCGCCGAGATCGAACGCCTGGCCGAGGAGCAGGACGCAGGCTCTGCTGGCACGGCGGGGTGATTGCCGGCGTGGACGTGCAGACGAGCATCGATATCCGCCACATGGCGCACGCGATCGGGCTGGCGCGTCGTGGCCTGTACACGACGGCACCGAATCCGCGCGTCGGCTGCGTGATCGCGCGCGGCGAGCACGTGATCGCGAGCGGCTTCCATCGCCGCGCCGGTGAGGAGCACGCGGAAGTCGCGGCGCTGCGGGCGGCGCACGAATCGCCTGCCGGTGCCACGGCCTACGTGTCGCTGGAACCCTGCAGCCATCATGGGCGTACGCCGCCGTGCGCCGAAGCGTTGCTCGCATCCGGGGTGGCGAGGGTCGTCGTTGCCACGCGCGATCCCAACCCGCTGGTTGCCGGCGACGGCATCGCCTTGCTGCGTGCCGCTGGGGTCACGGTGGAGTGTGGCTTGCTGGAACGCGAGGCCCGCGCGCTGAATCCCGGGTTCTTCAAGCGCATGACGACTGGTTTGCCGTGGGTACGGATCAAGTTGGCGATGAGCCTCGATGGGCGTACTGCGATGGCCGACGGCAGCAGCAAGTGGATCACCGGTGTGGCTGCGCGTGCCGACGTGCAGCGCTTGCGCGCGCGCAGTTGCGCGGTCATCACCGGCATCGGTACGGTACTGCACGATGACCCGCGCCTCGACGTGCGTCTGGCCATGAATCCTGGCGAAGAGCAGGCGCCACGTCAGCCGCTGCGCGTGGTTGTGGACTCGCAGGCCCGCACGCCCATCTCGGCACGGTTGCTCGGACCGCCCGGCGAGGCCATCGTCGTCACCGCCGGTACCGACACGGTCCGAGAGGGAGCGCTCACCGCCGCAGGCGCGAGGCTGTTGCATCTTCCCGGCGAAGACGGGCGGGTCGATCTGCGCGCGCTGCTCGAATACCTGGCGGCAGCGCAATGCAACGAGGTGTTGATCGAGGCGGGTGCGGCGCTTGCCGGCGCAGTGCTGCGTGCGGGGCTGGCCGACGAGCTGGTGTTCTACGTCGCACCGGCGCTGCTCGGCAGCTCGGCACGAGCGCTGTTCGAGCTGCCATTGACCACAATGGGCGAGAAGGTGGTGCTGCATATCAGTGATGTCAGTGCAGTCGGTGACGACTGGCGGATCACCGCCAGCGTGGCTGCACAAGCAGCCTGATGCGGGCGGCAGCGGATTCATTTGGGCGAGGCAGGAGTTCGGATGTTCACGGGAATCATCCAGGCGATCGGAGAGCTGCGCAGGATCGAGCGTCGCGGTGGTGATGTGCGTCTGCATGTCGGCAGCGGCCAGCTCGGGATGCAGGATGTGCGTCATGGCGACAGCATCGCCACCAACGGCGTCTGCCTCACTGTCGTCGATTGCGGCGACGACTGGTACTCGGCCGACGTTTCGCTGGAGACGCTTGCGCACACCACGCTGGGTTCGCTGGCGACCGGCTCGCGCGTGAACCTCGAGAAGGCAATGGCCGTCGGGGAGCGGCTCGGCGGCCATATCGTCAGCGGTCATGTCGATGGCGTCGGGGAAGTCGTGTCGCTGCAGTCAGATGGGCGCTCGACACGCTATCGCGTGCGTGCGCCGCAGGCGCTCGCGCGCTACATCGCGCACAAGGGGTCGGTCTGCGTCGATGGCGTCAGTCTGACCGTGAACGCGGTCGACGGTGTCGACTTCGACCTCAACATCATTCCGGTCACAGCCAGTGAGACGATTTTTGGCAACTACCGGGCAGGAACGCGCGTGAATCTCGAGGTGGACGTGATCGCGCGCTACCTCGAGCGCCTGTTGCTCGGCGATGCGGCGGCACGACCGGCCGTGACTGGCATCAGCCGTGAATTCCTGCGGCGCAACGGTTTTGACGCATCATGAAGTTCGATACCACACAGGAATTGATCGACAGCTTTCGCCGTGGCGAGATGGTGGTGCTGGTCGACGACGACGACGATCGACTCGGCGGGGTGCTGCTCGCGCCGGCGGAGGATATCGGCGCCGACAAGATCAACTTCATGGTGCGCCAGGCGCGCGGCCTGGTGTGCCTGGGACTGAGCGCCGAGCGCTGCGCGCAGTTGCAGTTGCCACCGATGGTTGGCGGTTCGCCAGGCCCGTTTGCGAGCCGGTTCACGGCATCGATCGAAGCGGCGGAGGGTATCAGCACCGGAATTTCGGCTGCCGACCGCGCCCATACGATTCGCGTCGCCGTTGCTCGCGGCGCGCAGCCGCGCGACGTGGTGCAGCCCGGGCATGTGTTTCCGTTGCGCGCCGAGCCTGGCGGCGTGCTGAAGCGTGCCGGTCACACCGAGGGCGGCTGTGATCTGGCGCGACTCGCAGGCTTCGAACCGGCAGCGGTGATGGTCGATGTGCTGAACGGCGACGGCACGCTGGCGACCGGTGAGGCATTGTTTGCATTTGCACGCCGTCATGGATTGCGCGTCGGGACCATCGCCGGATTGATCCAGTTCCGCCTGAACCACGAGACTACCGTGCAGCGCATCCGTGAGGGTGATGTGCAGACGGCCCGGGGACTGTTCCGTCTGCATGTGTTTCGCGATGTCGAGGACGGTCAGGTCCATCTTGCACTGGCGCGTGGGCAGATCGATGCGCATGCGGCGACGCTGGTGCGCGTGCAGCAGACGGCGGCACTGCGCGATGTGCTGGGTACCGATGTGCCGGGCAGGGCGCGTGACTGGAACGCAGCGCGCTGCCTCGAGCGCATCGAGCGCGAAGGCAGCGGGGTGCTGGTGCTGCTCGCGCAGCCGGAAACCGGAGAACAGTTGCTCGCCAGTGTGGAGGTTGCACTTGGCGAAAGTGCCGTGGGCGGGTTGGTGCGCACGCGCAATGCGCTGAGCGTGGTCGGTGTCGGTTCGCAGATCCTGCGCCAGCTCGGCGTCGGCAGGATCCGGTTGATGGGCCCACCAATGCGCTACAGCGCAATTTCGGGTTTCGGACTCGAGATCGTCGAGCATCTCGACTATTGATCCGCGCCGTTATCGTTGATGGTCGGCATGCGCTTTTGATGGCAGAATTGGCGCTCTTTTCGCATACCCACGGCAAGGCAGGCAAATGGACGCGATCAGGACGGTGGAAGGCGTGTTCGCGCCGGGACAGGCACGGTTTGCGCTGGTGGCGAGCCGCTTCAACAGTTTCGTGGTCGAGAGTCTGATCGCCGGCGCGCTGGATACGCTGCGCCGCCACGGTGTGGCAGCCGAGCGGATCACGCTGGTGCGCGCACCGGGCGCCTTCGAGCTGCCGCTGGTGGTACAGAAGGTCGCCCGCAGCGGCAACTACGATGCGGTCGTGGCGCTTGGCGCGGTGATCCGTGGTGGAACCCCGCACTTCGAGCACGTTGCCGGAGAGTGCACCAAGGGAATCGCGACGGTGTCGCTGCAGACCGGCGTTCCGGTTGCGTTCGGTGTGCTGACCGTCGATACCATCGAACAGGCCATCGAACGTGCTGGCACCAAGGCCGGCAACAAGGGTGAGGAGGCCGCCTTGTCTGCCCTCGAAATGGTCAGCCTGCTGGCCCGCCTGTGAGGCTCTCGCGGAGACCGTCCCGTTGACTGACAGCGCACCGGAGCAGCAACGACGCCAGCTTGCCGCTGCACGCCGCAAGGCGCGCCACTATGCGGTACAGGCGCTGTACCAGTGGGCGATCAGCGCCAATGCGTTGAGCGACATCGAGCGTCAGTTCAGCGAGGATTTCGACTTTCGCGGCGCTGATTGCGACTATTTCCACGAAATCCTGCATGGTGTTCCGGCCCGCCTCGCGGAGCTGGAATCCGCCTTTGAACCGCATCTCGACATCGAGCTGGAAAAACTGGGGCCGGTGGAGCGCGCCGTGCTGCGCATCGCCACGTGGGAACTCGCCTGGCGGCCTGACGTTCCGTACCGCGTGGTGCTGAACGAGGCGGTGGCGCTGGCGAAGAAGTTCGGCGCCACCGAGAGCCACCGTTTCGTGAATGCCGTTCTCGACCGGGTCGCACGTGATCTGCGCGCGGCGGAAAGCGCGCGCACGCGCTGAGGGAGACAGACGTGGCGCTCGGCGAGTTCGAGCTGATTGCGCGCTACTTCGCTGCTGAACGCTTTGCGGTTCCTGCTGCCGCCGGTGTCGTGCTCGGCATCGGTGACGATTGCGCCATCGTGCGCGTGCCTGCGGCCGAGGATCTGCTGATCTCGGTCGACACGCTGGTTGCTGGCGTGCACTTTCCGGCGGACTTCGATCCGGCCCATCTGGCACAGCGTGCACTCGCGGTGAATCTCAGTGATCTGGCTGCAATGGGTGCGCGCCCGGCGTGGTTCACGCTCGCGTTGACTCTGCCCGAGGTGGACGAGCCCTGGCTGGCTGCCTTCAGCGGTGCGCTCGCGGCTTTCGCTCGGCGCTTCGGCATTGCGCTGGTCGGCGGTGATACCACCCGAGGTCCGCTGTCGATCACGGTGCAGGTGCATGGAACCGTGCCGGCGGGCAGCGCGTTGCGTCGCGACGGTGCGTGTGCCGGTGATGAACTGTGGGTCAGCGGGCAGCCGGGGCTCGCGGCGCTCGGCCTGCGACACATCCTTGCAGGCAGTGTGGAGACGGCCGCGGCGCGCGTGTTTCTGCAACCCGAGCCACGCCTTGCGCTGGGTGCGGCGTTGCGCGGCGTGGCGAGTGCGGCGATCGATGTGTCCGATGGCCTGCTTGCAGACGCCGGACACATCGCCGAGCGCAGTGGTGTCGCGATCGTGGTAGAGCCTGCCCGGTTGCCGCTGGCAGCGGAGCTGGCTCAGCTCGCTGACCGTGACGATGCGCTTTCGCTGGCGCTGGGCGGGGGTGACGACTATGAGCTGTGTTTTACGGTGGCGCCGACACGTGCGGCTGAAATCATGGCCATGGCGAACGAGCTTGGACTGGCGTGCACGCGCATCGGCCGCGTCGAGCAGGGAGCGGGGGTGCGCGCCGCAGGCTTCGTGCCGCAGCGTGCAGGCTACCGGCACTTCACGGGCGCATGAGCACGATGCGGGCATCAGCTTACAGGCACGGACCGGCGGCATGCCTGCTCGCGGCATGGCTTGCGTTGGGCGCAGCCGCTGGCGATGCCCAGACGGACATCGTCGCCAGCGCGTTGTTCGAGGGGCGCGCACTGCTCGCCATCGACGGTGCGCAACGTATGCTGCGCGTGGGTGAGACCTCGCCCGAGGGCGTGAAGCTGCTGGCGGCGAATGCACGCGAGGCGCTGGTCGAGGTCGGGGGTCGGCGCGTGACGCTCGCTCCGGGACGCAGTGGAACGGGTGGATTCGTGGCACCTGCGCGGCGCGAGGTCGCGATCGCGCGCAGCGAGCGTCACCAGTATG
This sequence comes from Pseudomonadales bacterium, assembly GCA_024234165.1. Lineage (NCBI taxonomy): Bacteria > Pseudomonadati > Pseudomonadota > Gammaproteobacteria > Pseudomonadales > Pseudomonadales bacterium. Next base: position 291,147 of record JACKOP010000005.1, on the reverse strand, counting down.
CGGTCCCTGCTACCGTGAACGGGCGTCAGACACGGATGCTGGTAGACACCGGCGCCAGCGTGATTGCGATGAACTCCCGCGAGGCGCGTCGTCTCGGTATCGACTACCGGCTGCACGGCACGACCAGTTCGGTGCAGACCGCCGCTGGCGTGGTGCCTGCCTGGTCGGTGCTGCTCGATCGGGTCGAGGTCTCGGGAATCGTGGTGCGCAACGTCGCGGCGGCGGTCATCGAGGGTGACTATCCGGCGGATGTGCTGCTCGGCATGTCGTGGCTGGGACGGGTCACGCTGCGCGAGGCGGACGGAGTGCTGTATCTCGGCGAGAAATGATCCGTCGTCGTTTGCCGTTCGTCGTTGGCCGTTCGTCGTTGGCGGCACGCGGCGGTTGACTGCTAGAATCGCCCCCCTTTCTGTCGGCCGGAGCCGCGTGCAGTGTCCATCCGCTACATCGCCTCGTCGCGCCTGCCCACGCCGTGGGGCGTGTTCGACATGCACGGCTTCGAGGACATCGAAAACGAAAAGGAGCACATCGTACTGACGATGGGCGATGTCGCCGACGGTGAGCCGGTGCTCGCACGTATCCATTCCGAATGCCTGACTGGCGATGCGCTGTTCAGCATGCGCTGTGATTGCGGAGCGCAGTTGCGCACCGCGCTCGAACGGATCGCGCGTGAAGGACGCGGCGCGTTGCTCTACCTGCGTCAGGAGGGGCGCGGCATTGGCCTGCTGAACAAGATCCGCGCCTATCATCTGCAGGACGAGGGCGCCGACACGGTCGAGGCCAACGAAAAGCTCGGCTTTGGTGCCGACATGCGTGATTACGGCATTTGTCGGGAGATGTTGCGCCACTTGCGTATCACGGCACTGCGTCTGATGACGAACAATCCGCGCAAGGTGGCCGCGATCGAGGACATGGGCGTCAGGGTCGTCGAGCGTATTGCGATCCGCACCGGCCAGAATCCGCACAACGTGCGCTATCTCGAAACCAAGGCAGGCAAGCTCGGTCACTGGATGCAGGAAGACCCGGGCGGCTGAAGCGAAAGCAGACTTCAGGCAGAGGCTTGCAGGCTGCCCTGCCGCGATGCGGCAAGACGCGCGCGTACCGCTGCCTCGATTCCCTCGGCGTCCAGCCCTGCGTCGTGCAGCATCGCCGCCGGCTTGCCATGCTCGAGGAAGCGGTCCGGCAAACCGAGCATGAGCAGCGGCAGCGTGATGTCGTGCGCGGTGAGGAACTCGCCGACTGCGCTGCCCGCTCCGCCGGCGATCGCGTTCTCTTCGATGCTGACCAGCAGCGCATGGCTGGCGGCGAGTTCGAGGATCAGGGCCTGGTCCAGCGGCTTCACGAAGCGCATGTCGACCACGGTGGCGTCGAGTGCGGCGGCGGCGGCAAGCGCCGGCGCGACCATCGAGCCGAACGCGAGCATGGCGACCTCGCGGCCGTGCCGGCGCACCACACCCTTGCCGATGGGCAGTGCGTCCAGTGCCGGTTCGATCGTGGTTCCTGGGCCGTAGCCGCGCGGGTAGCGCACCGCAGCCGGCCCGTCGTGCAGGAAACCCGTCGACAGCAACTGGCGGGTCTCGTTCTCGTCGGATGGTGCCATCACCACCATGTTCGGCACACAGCGAAGATAGCCGAGATCGAAGCTGCCGGCGTGAGTGGGACCGTCCTCGCCGACCAGCCCGGCGCGGTCGATCGCAAACAGTACATCGAGGTTCTGCAGCGCGACGTCGTGGATCAGTTGGTCGTACGCGCGTTGCAGGAACGTCGAGTAGATCGCGACGACGGGTTTCATGCCTTCACAGGCGAGCCCGGCTGCCAGCGTGACGGCGTGCTGCTCGGCAATCGCCACATCGTGGAAACGCTCCGGAAAACGCCGCGCGAACGCCCCCATGCCCGAACCCTCGCACATGGCGGGCGTGATGCCGATCAGGCGGCGGTCGCGTTCGGCCATGTCGCACAGCCAGGCACCAAAGACGTCCTGGTACTTCGGTCGTACCGCGCGTGGTCGGGCGCCCGCGACACGTGGTGAAGGATCGATCTTGTCGATGGCATGGTAGCCGACCGGGTCGCGTTCGGCTGGCGCGAAGCCCTTGCCCTTGACGGTCATCACGTGCAGTAACTGGGCACCCTTCAGCTCGCTCACGTTGCCCAGCGTGCTGACCAGCAACGGCAGGTCGTGACCGTCGATCGGCCCGATATAGTTGAACCCCAGTTCCTCGAACAGCGTTCCCGGGGCCACCATTCCCTTCATGTGTTCTTCGGTACGTCGCGCAATTTCCAGCGCAGGGCCCGGCAGCCGCGACAGTACACGTTTGCCGCCCTCGCGCATGTTGTTGTAGATGGGGCTGGCCCACAGACGCGCGAAGGCCGACGCCAGCCCGCCTTCGTTACGCGAGATCGACATCTGGTTGTCGTTCAGGATCACCAGCAGGTCGGCGCCGGTGTGTGAAGCATGATTCAACGCTTCGAACGCCATGCCGGCGGTCATCGCACCGTCGCCGATGATGGCCACCGCCCTGCGGCTTTCGCCGCGTGCGCGTGCCGCGAGCGCCATGCCGAGTGCGGCGCTGATGCTGGTGCTCGAGTGTCCGACACCGAAACAGTCGTACTCGCTCTCGGCGCGATTGTTGAATGCGGCGAGTCCGCCGGCCTGGCGGATCGTCAGCATCTCCTCGCGCCGACCGGTCAGGATCTTGTGCGGATAGCTCTGATGCCCCACGTCCCACACCAGTCGATCACGCGGTGTGTCGAACACGTAGTGCAGTGCAACGCTGAGCTCCACCACGCCGAGACCGGCTCCGAAATGTCCCCCGGTGTGACCCACTGCATAGAGCAGGTACTCGCGCAGCTCGTCTGCGAGCTGGCGCAGATCCGCTTCGTCGAGCGCGCGCAGATCGTATGGAAAATCCACACGGTCGAGCAGTGGCGTGGACGGACGCGACACGGGGATTTCCTGGAAGAGTTTCATGCCTGCGAGCTTCCTGCGCATGGACCGGCCAGCACGGGCCGGGAAGGGTGGCAATTCTAACCGATCGCGTCGCGTGGTGTGCCTGCAGAGGGTGTCGCGCGCCGCTCAGCGGTCGCGTTCGACGACGAAACGTGCAATGTCCGCCAGCGGTGTGGCCTGTGCGCCGAGTGGTGTCAGTGCGGCCAGCGCCTGTGCGCACAGTTCGTGCGCAAATGCACGCGCTCCGCTCTCGCCGAGCAGGGTGACATAGGTTGGCTTGGTGCGCGCCGCATCGGAGCCGGGTGTCTTGCCGAGTGCAGCCGCGCTGCCGCAGGCGTCCAGAACGTCGTCCTGCACCTGGAATGCGAGTCCCAGTGCGCGTGCGTAAGCATCGATCGCTTCGAACGCCGCGCCGCGTGCTCCGCCGAGCAGCGCTCCCATGTGCAACGCGGCACCGATCAGCGCCCCGGTCTTGAGTTCGTGCATGGACGCCAGCGTGACAGCATCGATCGCTCGCCCGACGTGGGCGATGTCGATCGCCTGACCGCCGACCATGCCCCGGCTGCCACTCGCGCGTGCCAGCGTTGCGACCAGCGCCAGCGCCAGTGTGTCGTCGGTCGCTTCGAGAGCGCACAGCAGTTCGAAGGCCAACGCCTGCAATGCGTCACCGGCGAGGATCGCGGTGGCCTCGTCGAAGGCGCGATGACAGGTCGGAACTCCGCGGCGCAGATCATCGTCGTCCATCGCCGGCAGGTCGTCGTGGATCAGCGAGTAGGTGTGGATGCACTCGATCGCGCAGGCGACGCGGTCGGTGTCGGCGGCGCTGACACGGCTGCCGCCGAGTGCGTCGCCTGCGGCATAGACCAGCACCGGGCGCAGCCGCTTGCCGCCAGCAAGCAGGCTGTAACGCATTGCAGCGTGCAGTCGTCGATCGCCGCTGCCGATCAGGGCGGTGTCGAAAAGTGCCGCCAGCGCCGCTTCGGCACGTTGGCGGTAAGCGTGCAGCGGATCGTCGTGCCGGGGGACGTCAGCCATCGTCGTCTGCGTCAACGTCGCCTCGTTCCGCGCCCAGATCCACGTCCCTGTCGTCGCCAAACGCTTCGGCGTGCATGGCGCCGTCCTGTGCCGTCAACAACTGCACCCGCTGGCGCGCCTGCGTCAAGGCCTGTTGGCACTCCTGCGTCAGCCGTACGCCGGCCTCGAAGGCCTTCAGGGATTCTTCCAGGCTGAGGTCACCGTGCTCCAGTCGTTCGACGAGCGCTTCGAGTTCGGCCAGCGCCTTCTCGAAATTGCGGGGCTTGCGTGGTGCGGACACGGCGATGGACCTGCGGGGCGGGATGAACGGCGCGACAGTAGCTTGCCCGCAATCACAAATCAACGCGGCAGCGCCTGCGTGGACGCAGACGGCGCTGCGGCTGGCGGATATCATCGACGCGCGCCACTTCAACGGAGGATCAGCGATGCGCTACGGCGTCTGCCTGCCATACATGAAGCGTGATTACGATCGCGATACGCTGCTCGCCTGGTGCCGGGCGATCGACGCCGGGCCGTGGGACAGCCTGTCGTGCGGGGAGCGCATCACCGGCCCTACCTGCGATATGCGCATCCTGCTCGGCGCAGCCGCCGCACTGACCACGCGCGTGCGCATCGTGCCGTCCCTGTACGTGCTGCCGATGCACTCGGCCGTGTGGGCGGCGAAGGAGATCGCCACGCTCGACGTGGTATCCGGCGGGCGCGTCACGGTGACGGTCGGTGTCGGCGGGCGCGAGAAGGACTACCGTGCAGTGGGTGCGACGTTTACACATCGCCACGAACGCATGGACGCGCAGGTCGCCGAGATGCGCCGCATCTGGGCCGGAGTGCCGCCGTTCGAGGGTGCCGACCCCGTCGGTCCGGTGCCGGTGCAGCCCGGTGGGCCGCCGATTCTGGCTGGCGCGATGGGACCCAAGAGCATGCGCCGCGCCGCCGAGTGGGCGCAGGGTGTGTACGCATTCTCGATGAACGGCGAAAAGCACGAGGTCGCGAACATGCTGCAGATGGCTGACGCGTCGTGGGAGTCCGCAGGACGCGCGGACCGGCCCTACCGCATGGCCGGGTTCTGGCACTCGCTGGCCGATGCTGCGGCGCCGCGTCTGCGCCAGTACGTGCACGACTATCTGAAGATCGCCGACGAGAACGTGGCAAACCTGGTTGCCGGTTCGATGACGCGTTCCAGTGCAGACGCTGTGCGTCGTGTGATCGACGACTATCATGCGCTCGACGTCGACGAGATCATGTTCGTTCCGGTCACCGCCGATCTCGCCGAGATCGAGCGGCTGGCAGAGCTGATGGACCGGCTCGGCGTGCGTTCGTAGATCTGCTGGGAAAACATCCGGCGGAAAAACCCGCGCCGTTCGCCGGAAACCCGGGTTATACTCCGGGCCTCCTGGGGGTGGGTCACGCCTGAGACACCGGAATGGTCCGGTGAACCCCTTGAACCTGATCCGGATAATGCCGGCGAAGGGATGGGAATGTGCGCATCTTCCGTTGCGTGTCCACGTATCCATAGAGCCGGTCCGGATCTCCTGCCAGGGAGGTCACGGATGCATCGTGCCTTTGTTTCACCGCGCGTCGTGTGCGCGCTGTTGGTGCTTTCACAGTGGAGCGTGGTCTCCGTGTCCGTCGCAGCAACGGCGGAGCGCATCGAGGAGGTCGTGGTTAGCGCACGCCTGCTGCCGAAGTCGCAGGATACGGTGGCCGCCAGCGTCAGCGTGTTGCCCGCCGCGCTGATCCGGGAACGGCAGGCGCGGCATTTCGAGGAGTTGCTGAACGCGGCGCCGAACGTGAACTACAGCGCCGGGGCTTCGCGTGGGCGATTCGTGCAGATCCGCGGCATCGGCGAGCGCAGCCAGTTCGTCGATCCGGTCGACCCCTCGGTGGGGTTGTACATCGACGGCATCGACTTCAGCGGGCTGGGCAACGCCGGCACGCTGTTCGACGTCGAGCAGGTGGAGATCCTGCGTGGTCCACAGGGCAGCGCCTTCGGCGCCAGCGCACTCGCGGGGCTGGTCAATCTGCGCTCTGCGGCACCGACGCATACACCCCTCGCACGCATCGAGGCCGGCGTATCGGACTACGGCGGCAGTACGCTGGGTGCGGTGATCAGCGGCAGTCTGACCTCCGATCTGCAGGGGCGGCTCGCGTTGCATCGCAACCGCAGCGACGGCTACACCAGGAACGATTACCTGCGGCGCGACGACACCGCCCGCATCGACGAAGACACGCTGCGCGCGCGGCTCGTCTGGCAGGCGAGCGATATGCTGGAGCTTGGGCTGACGGCGTTGCACGTCGATGCGCACAATGGCTATGACGCCTGGTCGCTCGACAACAACCGTCACACACTGTCCGATCAACCAGGGCGCGACTACCAGCGCAGCAGTGCGGCTGCGTTCAGTGCGCAGTGGCGTGGCGCAACCGCCTTCGACGTGCAATTGCTCGCGACCTGGATGGATACCGGCAGCGACTACGCGTACGACGAGGACTGGTCGTACCCCGGGCTGTGCGATGGCAGTGCATGCGAAGGCTGGGAGTACGCATCGAGTGATCGTTACCTGCGTACAGCCGAAGCGCGCAGTCTCGATCTGCGCCTCGTAGGGCATCCGGGCGCGCTCGGCTGGGTCGCCGGCGTGTACGCCACGCGGCGCGACACAGGACTCGAGCGCGAGTTTTACGACTGGGATCTCGACGGGCCGGGAGAGTTCAACAGCGACTACCGCAGCGGTCATCTCGCTGCATACGGCGAGATCGAGTGGCAGGCGAGCGAGCGACTGAGCTTGAATGCCGGTCTGCGTGTGCAGCGCTTCGAGGCACGCTATCGGGACTCGCTCGGCTTGCGTGAAAGGCCGGCAGACTGGCTGCGTGGCGGGCAGCTCGCAGCGCAGTACGACGTGGGCGCGAATGCCATGCTGTACGCACTGGTTGCGCGCGGCTACAAGGCTGGCGGCGTGAACGGCGAGGCGATCGGCAAGGCACGCAAGGCCGGGTTGGACCCGACGATCCTGGACTTTCTCGCCACGCGCAGCGAATACGCCGCCGAGACGCTCGACAATTACGAGATTGGCTGGAAATACTCGCGCCCCGACGCTGGATTGCGCCTGGCGGTTGCGCTGTTCTACATGGACCGGCGCGACGTGCAACTGAAGGCGTGGTACATCGAGGGACAGCAGTTCGTAGGCTATATCGACAATGCGGGCACTGGCAGCAATTACGGTTTCGAGTCGACGCTGGACTGGCAGGCCACGCAGCGCCTGCGCATCGACGCTTCGCTCGGCCTGCTCGAGACCAGGATCGACGGTTTCGTGGCCAACGACCCCGATCGCGGCTTCGTCGATCGCAGTGGCCGCGCGCAGGCGCAGGCGCCGAAGTGGCAATTCCGCGTGGGCGCAGAGCTCGTCGTGCTGCAGCACGCGTATCTTCGATTCGAATGCGAGGGCAAGGATGCTTACTACCTTTCCGATTCCGACGATCAGAAGAGCGATGCGTTCGGCCTGCTGCACCTGGGTGCCGGCTGGCGTGGCGAGTCTCTCGAGGTCGGTGCCTGGGTGCGCAACGCACTCGACAAGGACTACGCGGTGCACGGCTTCTACTTCGGCAATGATCCGCGCAAGTTCTACGTGAACGAACCGTACTGGCAGTTCGGTCCACCGCGTGTGGCCGGCGTCAGCGTCGCCTATCACTTCGAAAGAGGAAAATGAGATGCAGGTCTCCGTCGATATCAGTCTCTATCCGCTGCAGGAAGAGTTCATCCCGATCGTCATCGATTTCATTCACCGCGTGCAGTTGCGCGAAGGCATCGAAGTGACGCGCGGTGTGCTGTCGACCCAGCTTTTCGGTGAGAGCACGCACGTACTCACGGTTCTGGCGCAGGAGTTCGAGCACAGCGTGGCCACCTGGGGCAAGTCGGTGCTGGTGGCGAAGATCATCGCCGGCGACGTGCGCCTGGGCTCCTGAGGCGCGCGGGTGGAGGCGTTCTGGACGGCCCGCCATGCCTGGGAAGCGCTCGCGGTGGTGCTCGGTGTTGCGTACCTGCTGCTTGCGATGCGCGAAAGCCTGTGGTGCTGGTACGCCGCGTTTTGCAGCACGCTGATCTACCTGTTCCTGTTCTGGCACGTCGGGTTGCCGATGGAGTCGGCGCTGCAGGTCTATTACCTCGGCATGGCGGTGTATGGCTGGTGGCACTGGCGTGGTGGCAAGGCCACGGGTGACCAGGCGCCTTCGATCCGCACCTGGCCCTGGCGCAATCATCTGCTGGCCGTGGCGGTATTGCTCGGTGCTTCGGTGCTGTCCGGCAGCGCATTGACGGCGTTCGGGCTGGGGCGGCTGCCGTACCTCGACTCCTTCACGACCTGGGGGGCGGTACTCACGACCTGGATGGTTGCGCAGAAGCTGCTCGAGAACTGGCTGTACTGGCTGGTGGTGGATTCCGTTTCGCTGTACCTGTATCTGGACCGTGGACTGCATCTCACCGCGCTGTTGTTTGTGGTCTATCTTGTGATCGTCGTGTTCGGGTACTTCCAGTGGCAACGTCATCATCGTGAGCAAACCGCAGCATACTCTGCCGCGCCGTCTGGTCGATCTGTTCGACGAGTGGTGTCCCGGGGACGGTGACGAGCGGCCGGAAGTCGAGGCGGTGTTCAGCTCCGGACACAGCAACCGCAGTTTCCTGATCCGCCATGCCGGACGACGCTACGTTGCACGCTTTCCGGAAAAGGCGGCCGCACAGCTCGGTGTCGATCGTCAGGTGGAGCGGCGCGTGCTCGATCGCGCCGCACGCATCGCGCTCGGGCCGGAGGTCGTCTATTGCAATCCTGCGTGCGGGACGCTGGTGACCGCGTATATCGAAGGCCGGCCGTTACGCATCGAGGGGCTCGGCGCCGGCGACACCATCGATCGGCTTGCGGTGGCATTGCAGCTGTTGCATCGGCAGAAGCTGGACGTACCTTCGGTGAATATCGCCGACCGGATCCGCATCTATGCCCGCGAGCTGCACACTGCGGAGGCGCGTGGCTGGCTGCGTGCGCGACGCTGGCTTGCAGCAGCCCGCCATGTGCTCGAGCAGTACCGTTTCGGCAATTACCGCGACGCATTGTGCCACCATGACCTGACCGCGCAGAACGTGCTCGAGGCCGACGGCGAACTGCGTTTCATCGACTGGGAATACGCTGCCCGCGGTGACCCTTTCGTCGATCTCGCGACGCTGGCGGAAGAGTGCAACTTCAGCACGCTCGACCGCGAACGTCTGCTGCTCGCCTACGGGACGATCGGTGATGCCGCGATCGAGCGCCTGTTCCGTGCCCGCGTGTTGTACCGCCTGCTCGGGCTGCTGTGGTACCTGCGCCGCTATCGCGGTGCGAGTGCGCGCACCCAGCCAGCATTGGGGCGGCACGAGAGCGCGCTCGCCACGCTGCTCGCGCAGGGTCCCGGGAGCTGAGCGGCGATGCGCGTGCTGGCAGAACGGTCATTGTTGCCTGCGCTCTCGGTGGCACTGGTGCTCGCAGGCCTGCTGGCACTCGATACCGGTTCGGCGGGTGCCTTGCTGTCGCCGGCACTCGGTGACTGGGTTGCCGGCCGGGAATCGACGGCGCTGCTGATCCTGCGCGAGATTCGTTTGCCGCGTGCGCTCGCCGCGCTGGCAGTCGGCGCGACGCTCGGCATTGCCGGTGCGGCGCTGCAGGGCATGCTGCGCAACCCCCTTGCGGAGCCGGGTTTGGTGGGTGCATCGAGTTGTGCCGCGCTCGGCGCCGTGCTGGTGCTCTATTTCGGGCTGGTGCCACAGCATTCGCTGCTGCTGCCGGCAGCCGGAATCGTCGGTGCAGTCGCGGCTCTCGCGCTGTTGCGTGTGCTGGTCGGTGACCACGCACGGGTTGCCACGCTGATCCTTGCCGGCGTGGCGCTGAACGCCTTCGCTGCAGCCGCGATCGCGCTGGCCCTCAATCTCGCACCCAGCCCCTACGCGTTGCACGAGATCGTCTACTGGCTGATGGGTTCGGTGGCCAACCGCAGCTTTGCCGAACTGGTGTTCTGCCTGCCGTTCATGCTGATCGCCGTGGTGTCGCTGGTGTCGACGCGCCGCTATCTGGAAGCGCTGAGCCTCGGTGAAGACACCGCGCATACGCTCGGTTTCGGGGCCCGTTCGCTGCCGTGGCGAGTGATGGGAGGGGTTGCGATCGGTGTGGGTGCCGCCGTTGCGATCAGCGGTACGATTTCATTCGTCGGCCTGGTCGTTCCGCACGTGCTGCGCCCGCTGGTCGGGCACCGGCCAGGGCGCTTGCTGGTGCCGAGTGCGCTTGGTGGCGCCTTGCTGGTGCTGCTGGCGGATGTGCTGGTGCAACGCCTTCCCGGCGCCAGCGAGCTGAAGCTGGGCGTGGTCACCTCGTTGCTTGGCGCGCCGGTGTTTCTGGCGATCGTGCTCGGTGCGCGCGGACGCCTGACGTGAGTGCGCTGATCGTCGACGATGTGCGTGTGCACCTCGGCTTGCGAGCCGTGCTGGCCGGCGTGTCGTGCGAACTCGCGGCAGGCGAAGTGCTCGGCGTCATCGGTCCCAACGGGGCGGGCAAGAGTACGCTGTTGCGTGTGATGGCCGGGCTGCTGCATCCCGCCGGCGGCAGCGTGCGTCTCGATGGCCGGGAGCTCCAGGCATGGCCGGCCGTAGAACGCGGTCGGCGCATCGGGTATCTGCCGCAGTCCGCGCCGCTGCACTGGCCGCTCGATGTGCGTACGGTAGTCGAGCTGGGAAGGTTGCCCTGGCAGCACGGCTGGTTCAGCGTCGACGAGGCGGGCCCAGAGGCGGTTGCCACGGCGCTGCTGGATGCCGAAGTCGAGGATCTGCAGCATCGCCTGGTCAACGAGCTCTCCGGCGGTGAACGTACGCGTGTGATGATCGCCCGGCTGCTGGCAGCCGAGCCGCTGATCCTGCTCGCCGACGAACCGGTGGCGGCGCTCGATGTGTATCACCAGTTGCACGCGATGGAACTGCTCGCCGAGCGGGCCGTGCGGGGTACCGCCGTTGCGGTGGTGTTGCACGATCTGAGCCTGGCGGCACGCTTCTGTGATCGGGTGCTGCTGCTTCACCACGGTGCCGTGATCGCTTGCGGAGCAGCGCGCGAGGTGCTGCAGCCGGCGATACTGGAGCCCGTTTACGGGGTGCGCATGCGCGTGATCGACGAGGACGGCCTGGCTGCGATCATCCCGTGGCAACGAGGCTGAAAAGGCAGTCGAAACAGCGCCCGATCGTCGATGCCGCAAGCGTGCGGCGAGATGCCGTCGCATCGGGGGCGTGCGCCGCAGGGAGGCTGCGCTCGAGCCTGCAGGGAGGCATTTACGGCGTCCCGCCGGTGTGAAGGCATTGCCTCATGTTTCGCAGTGTATTGCGACAGCACTCTGAAGCGCTCGCGCGACGGTTATCCGAAGCTCTGGCATCGTCGGGTCCCGATGTGGACAATCGCTGCCAGATGATCAAGTCATGAGGAGACGACAGCATGAAGTACTCGAAAGCCACGGCGGGTGTCGCCCTGTTCTGCGCGATGCTGGCGCAGGGCGTCAGCTATGCCAGTGAGCCCATCCAGCCGGTCAAGCCGGCGCGCAATATCGATCTGGGGCTCAGCGAACTCGGCAAGAAACTGTACTTCGACCCGCGTCTGTCGCGTTCGGGGTTCATTTCCTGCAATTCCTGCCACAACCTGTCGATGGGCGGGACCGACAACATCCCGACCTCGATCGGGCACAACTGGCAGCGCGGGCCGATCAACGCGCCGACCGTGCTGAACTCGAGCCTGAACGTCGCACAGTTCTGGGATGGGCGTGCAGCGGATCTCAAGGAACAGGCGGGTGGCCCGATCGCCAACCCCAAGGAGATGGCGTTCACACACCAGCTCACTGTCAGCGTACTGGCGTCGATTCCGGGTTATGTGCGTGAATTCAGGCAGGTGTTCGGCACCGACAAGATCACGATCGACGAGGTGACGCAGGCGATCGCCGAGTTCGAGAAGACGCTGGTGACACCGGACTCGCGCTTCGACCAGTGGCTGCTGGGCGATGCGAGCGCGCTCAGCGAGCAGGAACTGGCAGGTTACAAGCTGTTCAAGGAAAGCGGCTGCATCGCCTGCCATAACGGCGAGGCGGTCGGCGGCAATTCGTTCCAGAAAATGGGCGTCGTCGCACCGTACAAGGCAGCGGTGGACGCAGAAGGACGCTCGGCAGTCACCGGCAAGGACTCCGACCGCTTCAGCTTCAAGGTGCCGACCCTGCGCAACGTCGAACTGACCTACCCGTACTTCCATGACGGTGCTGCGAATACGCTCGGCGCGGCGGTCGATATCATGGGGCGGCTGCAACTGGGGCGTACGTTCAGCGCGACGGAGAATGCGAGCATCGTGGCGTTCCTGAAGACGCTGACCGGCGAGCAGCCTCGCCTGCTGTTGCCGATCCTGCCGCCGTCGGAGGACGCGACCCCGCGCCCGGTACCCTTCGACTGAGGGCAGCGTGCGCGCAGACGGCCTGCTGCCGTGCGATGGCCGCAGCAGCTTCAGCCAAGGGTGGTGTCGAGCACCATCATGACGGCGAAGCCCACCATCAGTCCGAGTGTGGCGGGGGTCTGGTGGCCATTGCGGTGGGTTTCGGGAATCACTTCGTGCGAGATCACGAACAGCATCGCACCGGCGGCCAGGCCCATCCCGATCGGGTAGGCGAGCGGAAAACCGCTTGCCAAGCCCAGGCCGATCAGCGCGCCGAGCGGTTCGGGCACGCCGCTCAGCGCTGCCAGCATCACCGCGCGTGCCGGGCGGAGTCCGACGCTGCGCAGTGCAAGAGCCACCGCGAGCCCCTCGGGAATATCCTGCAGCGCGATCGCAACCGCGAGCGGCAAGCCGGTCTGCAGGCTGCCCTGTGAGAATGCCACGCCGATCGCCATGCCTTCGGGCAGGTTGTGCAGCGCGATCGCGAACACGAACAGCCACATCCGCGGATAGCGTGCATACCCGGGGCCGCAGGGTCCGGTGGACTCGTGCTCGTGCGGCGTGAACTGCTCCAGGCCCAGCATCAGCAGCACGCCGAGTGCCATGCCGAACACCACGATGCAGGCGCCCAGCGGTGCATTGCCCAGGATGTGGGTGCCGGCGTCGATACCGGGCAGCAGCAGCGAGAATGCGGTTGCCGCCAGCATCATGCCGGCGGCCATTCCCATCAGTGTGTCGGCGAGGCGCTGCGGCATGGTGCGCAGCAAAAGCGCAGGCAACGCGCCGAGGGCCGTCGTGAGGAAGCCGGCAGTCCCGCCGTACAGGGCAAGCACCAGCGCGCGGGAAGGCCCGCCTTCGTTCAGTGAGACCAGACTCTCCGCCAGCAGGAAGCACACGGCGAGTACGCCGATCGCAAGTCCGCCGGCAACCAGCGGGTGTGCGCGCACATGCTCACGCCACGAGACGCTCGAGGTCGGTTGCGCTCTGGCGACGCCGGTGGTGCTCATCTGCCGCGGGTCTCCTCGCGTTTCGCCTTGCGCTGCAAAACTCCGGTGGGCGGTGCGCTCGTCGGCGCAAGACCCGTACGCCTCGTCTGTCGATGCGAGAGGCAGTCTAGCAAAGCCGCAGGCTTGCGACAGCGCTGACCACATGCCGACTACAGAAGCAGAAACGGGAAGCGCGCCACGGCTCGCATGCCTCTATCATGTCGATCATGTCGATGCCGCCGTCATGCATGGGGTCCCGTAGTGAAAATCGCCGAATCTACCGAGTGGCCCGAAACCGGGGCAGCGCCGTGAGCGCAGGGATCGTGCTGCGGGAGCTGCGCGCAGGAATCGTCGCACCGCTGGGTTCCGGTGAGGCACGCAGCGCAATCGACAAGCAGCCGGTTCGCGATGGCTACGCCGATGTGAACGGCTTGCGGGCAGATCGACAGGCCGACACCCGCCATCACGGCGGCCCCGACAAGGCTCTGCACCACTACGCGCTGGAGCATTACGCGCGCTGGCGTGCGCTGCTGCCGGAGCGAGCGGAGCGTTTCGTTGCAGGAGGCTTCGGCGAGAACCTGGTCACTCTCGGTATGACCGAGGACGTGGTCTGCGTTGGCGACGTGTACCGGCTCGGAGGCGCCGTCCTGCAGGTTTCGCAGGGTCGCCAGCCGTGCTGGAAGCTCGATCTGCGCTTCGATCTGCCAGCCATGGCCGAGCGTGTGCAGGACAGCGGGCTGACGGGCTGGTACTACCGGGTGCTGCAGCCCGGCACGATTGCCGCAGGCGATTGCCTCGAGCTGCACGATCGTCCGCATCCCGAGTGGACGCTGGCGCGGCTGCAGCACGTGCTGTATCACGACTGCCTGAACCGGGTGCTGCTCGCGACGATCGCCGACCTCGCCGTTCTGTCCGAGGGCTGGCGCCTGCTTGCATCGCGTCGGCTCGAGAGCGGCGTGGTCGAGGACTGGTCGCGGCGGCTCACGCTGCCGCCGCAAGCGGCGGTGCCGCGCGCGAACTCAGTCGTGCTGGCGGGCGAGGTCCGCGGCCAGCGTACGTGATGCCTGCCAGAACAGCAGGCTGGCCGCACCGCCGAGCACGCCGATCACGAGCATCGAGTAGCGGATCGCCAGCGCACCGTGCTCGGCGGCGAACACGTAGTCGTTCAGCAGCCCGACCGACAGCGGCCCGAGTCCGAGTCCGATCAGGTTCACGACGAACAGCAGCAGCGCGGAAGCCGTGGCACGCATGCGCAGCGGCACCAGCCCCTGCACCATCGAGAACATCGGCCCCACGTACATGGCGCCCAGCGCATAGAACGGGATGAACGCCAGCATCGAGTCACGCTGTGCCGGCAGCAGTGCAAAACCGAGCACGAACGGCACGCCGAGCAAGGACTGCAGCGCCGGCAGGCGCATGTACCACGCGGCGTCACGTGCGCCGAAGCGATCCGCGAGCCGGCCACCGGCGTAGGCTCCGGCGCAGCCCGCGACACCGATGATCCAGCCGAGCCACACGCCGATCTCGGTCCACGGCATCGCGTGGACGCGGTACAGAAACGTGGGTCCCCAGGTCAGCACTCCATAGCCCGAAAGCGACTGGATCGACGCACCGAGCACGATGAACATGAACGAACGCTGCGCCAGCAGATGGCGCAACACCTCACCGAGCGGCGGCTGCGCCTGCGGGGCGCTGCGTTGTTCCGAGGCGCCACGTGCGGGTTCGCGCACCGTCAGTGCAACCACCACCGCGAGCAACAGGCCCGGCGCACCGACGACCATGAATGCGGTACGCCAGCTGTAGTGGGCAACCAGGTAACCGCCGGCGAGGAACGCGATGGCAGACCCCACATAGACACCCCATGCAAATATCGATAGCGCCGTGGCGCGCCGGTGTGGCGGAAAATAATCGGCGATCAACGAATGCGACGGCGGGTTGCCGCCGGCCTCGCCGATGCCGACCAGTACCCGCAGCAGAGCCAGTTCGATGAAGTTGCGTGCCAGGCCGCAGGCAGCGGTCATCACGCTCCATATGGTGAGTGCCAGCGTGATGACGCGGGTACGCGAGCTGCGGTCTGCCCAGCGCGCGATCGGGATTCCCGCAAGCGTGTACAGGAACGCGAACGCAAAGCCCGACAGCAACCCGAGTGCCGTATCCGAAACGCCGAATTCCTGTTTGATCGGCTCGATCAGCATGGCCAGGATCTGCCGGTCGATGAAGTTCATCACATAGACCAGGCTCAACAGGGCGAGCACGTAGTTGGCGTAGGCGGCACTCGGAGCGCGTGTCGGCGGCTGCATGGTGTGTCCTGGTCGGTCATGGATGCCGGGATGCCGGCTTCGGGCAGCCGGACGGCCGGCAGTATAGAGGGCGCGGCTCGCGTCCAGCAGCCCATGGCGGGCATAATCCCGCGGTCATGACGGTCGGCCGGGAACCCTGATGGATCTGCTGCCGATCGGCGTCGCGTCGAGGAAAGCTCTTGGCTGAAGAAGCACACGCCGTGGTGGACACGGACCAGCGTCAATGGAGTCTCGGGCTGAAGCTCGCGCTGGTGCTGCTGCCGTTTCTGGTCTTCACGGGGGTCTCGATCGGAGTGACCCTCTGGGTGTCGTGGCAGCTCGATGGTGGCGCGGCCGCGGTCAATGAGGCGGGTCGCCTGCGCATGCAGATCAACCGCATGGCGCGTGCCGTGGACGCCGGCGATGCGACGCTGCTGCGGCAGTACGTAACGGAGTTCGATGCCAGCATCGAGCTGTTGCGGGTCGGCGATACGCATCGCCCGTTGTTCGTGCCGTGGGATGCACGGGTGCGCGAGCGCTTCACGGCGGTTGAAGCGGAGTGGGCGGATTTCCGGGTGCGGTGGGGTACCCCGCAGAGCCTCCAGGCCAGCGCGACCGCGCTGGAACAGGATACCGCGCGCTTTACCGACCATATCGACGCACTGGTGCGTGCGATCGAAAGGCATATGTCGCGCTGGACCGCGATCATGCACCTCGTGCAGATGGCGCTGCTGGCGTTTGCCGTGCTGGCGAGTGCAACGCTCGTCTACACCGGCTACGTGTTCGTGCTGGAGCCGGTGAGTGCGCTGGCGCGCGCCGTGCGGCGCGTGCAGCAGGGTGATCTGGGGGCTCGGGTCGGGTGCGCGAGTCGTGACGAGTTCGGAGCCCTGGCCGAGGGCTTCAACGGTATGGCGGAGCACCTGCAATCCGTATACGACAATCTCGAGACCCGGGTGCACGAGAAGACCGCCGAGCTGGAGGAGAAGCACGAGCGGCTCGAAGCCCTGTATGAAGTCGCCGCGATCGTTGCCGATGCCGCGTCTACGGAGGAGCTGGCGCACGGCTTCGTGCGCTGCGTGCTGCGTCTGACGCGTGCGGACGGGGCGCTGCTGCGCTGGTACGACACCGGACGTGGTCACTACGTGCCGCTCGCCTGGGAAGGTTTGCCGCAGGCGATGATCGCCGCCGAGAGCACGCTGGCCGAAGGCGAATGCGCATGCGGCGTGTCGGCGTCGAGCCAGGGTGTGCGGGAACCGGAGCTGCGTCTGGTCGCGCTCGACGCCTTGCCTGCGAGCTGCCTGCAGCACTGCCGCCAGGCCGGTTTCGCGACTGCGGTAACGGTGCCGGTGCGTGTGCACCAGCACACCAGCGGCGAACTCGATCTGTTTTTCCGCAGCCGGACCGCACTGTCCGTTGCCGAGCGTTCGCTGCTCGAAGCGCTGGCCGCGCACCTTGCTGCCGGGCTGGAAAACATCCGTCTGGCTGCACTCGCGAAGGAAGCCGCAGTCGCCGAGGAGCGCGGCTTCATTGCACGCGAGTTGCACGACTCGATCGCACAGTCGCTCGCGTACCTGAAGATCCAGGTGCAGCTGATGCGCGATGCACTGGCGGCGGGAGATGCCGGACGCATAGCTGCCGTTCTTGCCGATATCGATACCGGGGTTCGGGAGAGCTACGGTGATGTGCGCGAGTTGCTGCTGCACTTCCGTACCCGCGCTGATGCCGGTGGCATCGAAACGGCGCTGCAGACGACGCTCGGCAAGTTCGAGCATCAGAGCGGTCTGCATGGCGAGCTGCGCGTTCATGGACACGCGATGCCGCTGCCGCCGGATGTGCAGATCCAGGTGCTGCATATCGTGCAGGAAGCACTGTCCAACGTGCGCAAGCACGCGCGCGCGAGCAGGGTGCGCGTCGAGGTGTGGAAGCAGCCCGCCTGGTGCTTCGAGATCAGCGACGACGGCATCGGCTTTGCCGACGGAGCGGTTGCTGTCGACGCGCTGCCTGCCGATGCCACGCACGTGGGGCTGCGCATCATGGCCGAACGGGCCGCACGCATCGGGGCGGAACTTGCGGTCGACTCGTGGTGCGGGAAGGGAACGCGGGTCAGGCTCGACTTGCCTTTGGCGGGAGCGGTGGACAAGACAACTGATGCGGATTCCATCGGCCCGCCTGCTACGACAGAGGCACAGACATGAACGAGACGGCTACGCCGATCCGCATCCTCGTGGTCGATGACCACACCTTGTTCCGCCGTGGACTCACTGCGCTGCTCGCGCGTGAACCCGGGTTCCTCGTGATCGGCGACGAGGCGGACGTGAGTCATGCACTGCTGCGCGCAGCCGAGCAGCAGCCGGACCTGGTGCTGCTCGACAATCACCTGCCCGGAGTGCGCGGGGTCGACGCACTGCCCGCTCTGCGCGAGGCGGCGCCCGCCGCGAGGATCCTGATGCTCACCGTCAGCGAGGACGAGCAGGACCTGCTGGATGCGCTGCGCGGTGGTGCCTGTGGTTATCTGCTGAAGACGATCGATGGTGACGTACTCGGCGATGCGATACGGCGTGCGATGGCGGGCGAGAGTGTGATCGCCACGGAGATGACCACCAAGCTGGTGTCGGCAGTGCGTCAAACGGACACGGTGTTGCAGCAAAATCCGGCGCCGACCTCGCCGCTCGATGCGCTGTCCGCGCGCGAGCGCGATATCCTGCGAGGCATTGCTCGAGGCGACAGCAACAAGGTCATTGCACGCGAGCTGGGCATTGCCGAAACGACGGTGAAGATCCACGTCCAGCACGTGCTGCGCAAGCTCGACGTCGCGTCGCGGGTACAGGCGGCCGTGATTGCCACCGAGCACGGATTACAGTGAGTGTATGTCTGACGGCATCACCCAGTTCGGCCTCAGCCTCAGGGTGGATCCAGTAGGTCACGTCAGTCGGGCACGGACCCGCGCGAGCGCTTCATCCCGGGGTATGCATCACCAAAGAAGAAACACATGGCGCACGTCGGCGCGCGGGTGAACAGCGAAGACAGCAGCGGCAAATGGCGATTGCTTGCATTACGGATCAGCACGTATACAAATACCAACTGCACGAAAGCGGCATCGATGAGGGGAAATCCATGAACAAGCTGACGGTGCGGTTTCTGGTGACGAGCGTGATTTTGGCCGTGATCCTCTTCGTGGCCGATGTGGCGTTTCACGCAGTGGCCGTGCCCAATCTGTACGAAGGCTACCCGCAGCGCTCCAGCGCGGAAATGGCCGCGCTGATGCCCTTCCTGTTCCTGACCTACCTGGTCCAGATCACCATGTTCCTGTGGTTGTTCATGCGGCTCTATCCGGCCGGCGGCGTCGGCAAGGCGATCTGGTGGGGCCTGTGGGGCGGACTGTTCGTCGTGCTGCCCAACATGCAGTTCTTCGTCGGCGTGGAAGGCGCGACCTGGCTGCTGCTGGGCGTGCAGGTGGTGGAAGCCATCGTGCTGCTGATCGTGGCCGGGGTTCTGTTCGATCTCGTCCACCGCCGGCACATGACAGCGGCCGCATAGCCTGCCGCCAAGGCTTGCCGGACTGGAAAACCTTTGGCCCGGCACTCCGGGGCACGGGCTTGTTCAATCCGGGATCAGGTCGCGGTTGCGCGCGGGCTATCCCTATTTGTCAGGGCAGCCTGCTCGATTTGACAGGCAGGCCCCGCAGGCATAATCTTACCTTCGTCTTACTTTTAGGGCGCCCTTATGGAAACCACTAAACTCTCCAGCAAAGGCCAAGTGATCATACCCAAGGCCTTCCGGAGCACCCATCACTGGGAGCCCGGCCTTGAACTCATGGTGATAGACACCGGGGACGGCCTCCTGCTTAAGCCCAAGGCCACTTTTGCCCCCTCGGACCTCTCCGAGGTCTTTGGCATGTTCAAAGATAAGGTATCCCCGAAGACGGACGAGGAAATTGCGGCAGCATTGGCTCACGACATGCGGAGTAAGTGGCGTGATGGCAATTGATACCAATGTACTGGTACGGCTGCTGGTCAGCGACAACGCGATCCAGAGCAAAGCCAGCCACAAACTCTTCGCTTCCGAAGACATCTTCATTCCGGACACCGTGCTGCTGGAAACCGAGTGGGTATTACGCGCCGCCTTCGACTTAACCCCAGCAGACATATGCACCGCATTCCGGCGCGTATGTGGCCTACAAAACGTGACAGTTAGCGACGGCACGCTCATTGCCCAGGTCATTGCCTGGCACGAGGTGGGATTCGACTTTGCCGATGCGTTTCATCTTGCACTAAGCAAGGATCAGGACACGCTCAAGACCTTCGACGCCAACTTCATCAAGAATACCAAGAAGCATACGGAACGACGCGTAGAGCGGCCCTAACCCGGGCTCAGGTCGCGGCGGCGCGCGACCTATCCCTATTCGTTAGGGTTGCTCCGCCCGGCGCCCAGAGATACCATATTGGTTCCAATATGGTTCCAAGGTAAGCCGCTATGGGTGCAACCATTACCCTCAAGAACATACCCGATGAGATCTACGACAGCCTCAAGCAGGCTGCCGATGCCCACCACCGGAGCATTAACAGCGAAGCCATAGCCTGCCTGGAGCGGGTCTTGCTGCCTTCCAAGGCCAGCAATGAGGAGCATATGGCCCGCGCTCGGCAGATTCGGGAGAGCCTCAAGGGCAAGAAGTTCAAAGCGGCCGATATTCTCGAGGCCATAGATGAAGGCCGCCCGTGATCGTTGTTGATAGCAACATCATTGCCTACCTCTACCTGCCCTCAGACCTCAGCGCCGAGGCAGAGCAGCTGCTGGCAAAGGAACCTCATTGGGCCGCCCCCGCACTTTGGCGCAGCGAGCTGCGCAATGTGCTTGCGCTATATATAAGAAAGGAGCTGCTTTCCTTCGAGCACGCCTATTCCATTCAAACTGAAGCCGAGACTCTGCTCGCAGATTCGTAACCGGCCAAACGAAGCCGTTCTGTTATCCCGTCTGAACCTTCGCGATGCTCTGCTTCAACGAAGTGGTGTTGGAGGAGTATCGCCATGGGTTCGGTATCGACGGGTTCAGATTCCGTGCGCAAGTATGCGCGCCACAGCGCGGCACAGTGGCGCGTGCTGATCAGCGAGTTCGAGGCGAGCGGCGTTTCGCAGCGGACGTTCTGCACCCGCCACGGCCTGGCGAAGAGCACCTTCGAGCTGTGGCGGCGCAAGCTACGCGAAACCCGAAACGCTGATGTGGCGGGCGTTCGGCCCGAAGCGCTGTTTGTCGAATTGACCGCACCGATAGTCGACAAGACCGAGGCGTCACCAGCCCGCACCCGCATGGGAAGTAGAGCTTGATTTGGGCGCAGGCGTGGTGCTGCGGCTGCGCCGGGCGCGCGCCATGCTGAGCGTCAGCAGCGCATCGCGCATCTGGCTGTGTCTGGAGCCCACCGACATGCGCTGCTCGTTCGATGGGTTGTCGGCGCGGGTGAAGCAACACCGGGAGAAGACCCACTGGGTGGCAGCCAATGGTTCGCGTTTCTCAACCGTCGCGCCACGCAGATCAAGGTGCTCGGCTTCGAGGCGGGCGGCTACTGGATCTGGTCGAAACGACTCGAGCGCGGACACTTTGCACGCCTGATGACACGTGATGGACGCGTGAAACGCGCGCTGTGCGCCACCGAGTTTCTGGCGCTGCTCGAAGGCGTCGACGTCGAGATAAAAAGGCAGCGAAAACGCTACCGAACAGCGGCATGAACAACAGGGGCATTCCGGTACAATGGCGGCACGGTTTTCCTGCAGTATTTTCCGCCCTTGAACACCGCTTCGCGCATCGCCGAACTCGAACACACCAATGCGCAACTCACGGTGCGGATGGCCGCGATGACGCAGAAATTTGGCGCGGATCTCAGCACACTGAAGCAACAGTACGGCGCCGAGATCGCAGCGCTGAAGCAGCAGCTCGACTGGTTCAAGCGTCAGCTCTTCGGGCAGAAGAGCGAGAAGCAGCTGAGCATCGATCCTGCCGTGCAGGGCAACCTGCTCGATGCACTCGGCGTGCTTGAACCTCCGCAGAAGTCCCCACCGCCTCCCGAGCAGTCGATTACCTACACGCGCCGGCGCAAGGTGCGCGATGCGGCGGTGAACGACTCGGGACTGCGCTTTGGTCCGGATGTCACCCGCGACGTGGTCACCATCGTCGATCCGGCGATTGCTGGCGTACCCGAGGAGCGGCGCGTGCTGGTCTCCGAGCGCGTCAGCTACCGCCTGGCGCAACGCCCGGGTAGCTACGGGATCATCGAGTACCACTACCAGACCTGGAAGCTGGTCGAAGAGCAGCGCATCGTCAGCACCCCGGCACCGGCAAGCGTGCTCGAGCGCTGCGTGGCCGATGTGAGCCTGCTGGCCGGAATGCTCGTCGACAAGTTCTGCTACCACCTGCCGCTGTATCGCCAGCACCAGCGGATCGCCCAGTGCGGCATCCAGCTGAGCCGCACCAGCCTCAGCAACTGGAGCGGACGGGCCATCGATCTGCTGCGCCCCATCGCAGCGGCCCAGCACGCCCACATCCTCAGTGGATCGGTGGTGGCGATGGACGAGACCCCGATCAAGGCGGGACGCGAGAAGCAGGGCAAGATGCGCCAGGCCTACCTCTGGCCGATCTACGGCGAGGACGACGAGATCGTCTTCCACTACGCCCCGACCCGGGCGCACCACCATGTCGAGAAGATCCTGGGTCCGGACTTCCGGGGAACGCTGCTCTCGGACGGCTACGCTGCCTACAGCGCCTATGCGGCACGCAAGGGTGGCGTCACCCACGCGAGTTGCTGGGCGCATTGCCGCCGAGGCTTTGAGCAGGCACAGGATGCCGAACCCCAGGCGGCGGCCGAAGCGCTGGCGATGATCGCCGCGCTGTACCGGCACGAGCAGATCATCCGGGAACAGAACCTGGACCGGGAACACCAGCTCGCTTACCGAACACAGCACAGCGAGCCGATCGTCGACCGCTTCTGGCACTGGTGTGACGACCAGTGCCACCGCATGGATCTGTTGCCGAGTAACCCGCTCGCCAAGGCGATCCAGTACGCAAAAGCGCGTGTGACGAGTCTGCGGGTGTTCTTGTCGGATCCGGATGTGCCGATCGACACCAATCACCTGGAGCGCAGCCTGCGGGCGGTTCCAATGGGACGGCGCAATTGGCTCTTCTGTTGGACCGAGGTCGGTGCCGAGCGGGTAGCGGTTATCCAGAGCCTGCTGGTGAGTTGCCGCCTACAGGGCGTTGACCCCTACACCTACCTGGTCGATGTACTGCAGCGCATCAGCGAACATCCGGCGAGTCGGGCGGTCGAGCTCACGCCACGCGAGTGGAAGGCACGCTTCGCCCACGATCCCATGAAATCCATACTCGCCTACGGAAAGATATAACGGCGTCGTTTGACCGCTTACGCAGATTCGGAATATGAAGTTCCCTCCCTCGACGTCCTGAGGCTGGTGGAATCCAGCGAGTGCTCTGCGTACGACTGTGAGTTTGTTGCGCTGGCAAAGCGCCTGAACGCGAAACTCGTTACTGCCGACAAGAAGATACTCAAGGAATTCCCGGCGATCGCGATGACGCTGGCGCAAGCACTTGCCAAGCAACCCTAACGGCGTGCATGAGCCGCCGCCGGAGCGCGCAGCGCGGAGGGTAGTCTGGTCAGGCTCACCTATTCGTTAGCCCCGCCACCACACTGGCTTGCGCCTTGATATGCGTATATCGTATGCGCATACAAACCCCAGAGGGAGCCCGCTATGGTGCCGACCTACGATACCCATGCCCCCAAGCGACCTGCAAATCTCAGCGTTAACGGGGACTTGCTCACCAAAGCCAAGGAATTGGACATAAACCTGTCCGCCACCCTGGAGCAGGCTCTGGCCAATGCCCTGCGGGAGAAACAGAAGGCCAAATGGCTAGCCGACAATAAGGCCTCGATTGACGCCTATAACGACCACGTAGAGAAGCACGGCGTATTCAGCGACGGACTGCGGAACTTCTGATGACGCAATTTTCCGTTCACAAGAACGCCAACCCTGACACCAAGAGCACCGTTCCTTATCTGCTCAACGTTCAAAGCGATCTGATTGAAGATCTGGCCACGCGAGTTGTGGCGCCCCTCTACTCAGTAGCTGCGATGAAAGGAAAGATCCTCGAAACGTTGACTCCAGTCTTTGAGATTGAAGGTAAGCAGTACGTCATGGTGACGCCGCAACTGGCCGGCGTTCCGAAGAAGATGCTTGGAGCGAAGGCGATCGATCTTTCTTCGAAGCGTGACGAAATTATTGCTGCTCTCGACTTGCTCATTACCGGTATTTGAAGCGGGGCTAACGATGGCGGTCAGCGGCGCCTCGAAGAGGCGTCCGCTGCGCCGTGTTGTTCGGTCGCATTTGCTGCCCATGGTTTGATCCGCTTCAGAACCGGGCCGAGTTCCCTCTCGGCAACCTCCGTATCGTGCGCGGCCTGCGCACGCAACCAGTAGCCGCTGGAAAGACCGAAGAAACGGCACAGCCGCAAGTCCGTATCCGCAGTAATGGCGCGCTTGCCAGAAACGATTTCGCTGATGCGCTGCGCCGGCACATCGACTTCCTTCGCCAGGCGGTACTGGCTGATCCCCATAGGCGCTAGGAACTCCTCCAAGAGAAGTTTGCCGGGAGTAATGGGATCGAGCTTGCTCATGACAACATCACCTCAGTGGTAATCCACGATCTCGACGTCTTCGACACCTGAGTCGGCCCAACGAAAACAGACGCGCCATTGATCGTTGATACGAATGCTGTACTGGCCAGATCTTCTGCCCCTCAGCGCTTCGAGCCGATTACCCGGAGGAACCCGCAAGTCGTCCGTAACCTGAGCATGACCACGGTAATCGATGGCGAGCTGATCACGCTTTCTGATGGTCTGCAGCCGTGATGTGATATTGCGAGGTGTCCGGCATTGGCGCTGCCGGTGTCGACCGCGTTTTGGGTGCGACGCAACCGCAGCGCCCGGCGGCTGCGAGGCGCTGTGGCGACGGTCTGACGATGGCTCAGAAGACCGGGTCGGACGGCTCGTCGGGGATTGTGAGGGCAGTTCGAGCTGGGTGCGCTCGGCGCGCTGGGCGGCGTACTCAGCGGCGGTGTGGCGATGGTGGCGACGGATCTGCACGAAGTAGCGCGACTCGAAGGCGCGGATCACCTCGTAGAGGAAGTCGAGGATGTGTGCCGCGCCCTCGTCGCTGAGCTGCTCGGGAATTCGATGGGGTGGTGCCGGGACGATTTCATGGTTGCCGGCTCAAGCGCTGGTGAGCCGGGTGCGGCGCGTGCCGGCGGATTGCCCCGGGGCGTGAACACCGCGAGGTACAGCTTCTCGTCGAGCTGGACGAGCTCGCGCTGCGCGGCGGCGGCGAGCAGTTCCGCGGCCATGGTGGTGAGCGCACGGTAGTTACCCATGGCGTGGTCGCAGACGGTGTGCATCAGCTCGGGTGTCATCAGAGCGGGGCGCCGGCGCTTGCGAGCAGGTGCTTCAGGCAGGCCAGCAGTTCCTCGCGGCTGGCGTACTCCAGCGAGAGGCGTGCGCGGATGCGCGAACCGAGCAGCAGGAGTTCGTCGCGGCGCAGCAACTCGTTCAGACGCTGGTCGCCGGCGAGCACGACGCTCAGCAGGCTGCGCGAGTCGAAGTGCGCCGAGGCGAGCAGGCGCAACTCCGAGAGCACGAGCGGGGCGACCTGTTGCGCCTCGTCGATCAGCAGCACGGGGCGAAGCCGCGTGCTCTCCAGATGGGCGATCCAGCGGGTACGCAGCGCCTTGAAGCCCATCGAATAGGGATAGGTCGCGCGCAGCCGCGACCTGATCCCGGGTTGAACAAGCCCGTGCCCCGGAGTGGCGAACGCTTTTTATAGGGGAAAGCTTTTCAGACGCGTGAGGGCGTCGTTGCCCGATCAGGCGGAATGATTTTCACCAGGCGAACGCGGCCCGCACCCGCGAGCGCAGCACGTCTTGCCTGGCTGGATCCATCGGTGGCGCGAGGTCCTCCTCGGGAGTGGATTGCCGGCGAGCACGCCACGCTCTCCGGGCCAGCGGATCATGTGGCGATCCGCGAACGTTGCCTCAGCCGTCGGGTCTGCGGCGTTTGGTGACGGCGACGACGATCATCGGGGTATGGCAGCGCATGCAACACAGCGGTGGGCGTGGTCGCAACGTTGCCGCCTGGACCAGCACATGCAAGACGAGTTGCACGAGAACGAGGCGTCGCCTGGCTCGGCAGTGCAGGAATCCGTACTCGCGCACACGACGGAATCCGGTCGGCAGGACGTGGGCGAGCACGCGCCACAGGAACTCGGCGATGGGCAGGGTGCGCTGTGCGGGCTGGCGGGTCTTGGCGTCACGGTAGCGGAAGGTGACGGTGCCGGCGAGGCGGTCGTAGTCGAGGAGGTCGCGCTCGCGGATGACACCCCGATAGAGGTAGCGCGAGAGGTACTGCAATGCCGGCTCGCCACGACCGACACGGCGACAGTCGACCACCCATTTCGGCGGCAGGCCGACAGGGATCGGCACGCCGGCGAGCTGCAGGGCCTGCAGCATACGGGCGCGGAACACCCGGGCCAGGGCAAAGGCGTTGAAGAGGTAACGCCCGGAGAGTTTTCGCCACTGCCGGCGCCGCGCATCGATTGCGCCTCCGGGCACGATGACGTGCACGTGCGGGTGCAGATCGAGACGACGGTTGTGGGTGTGCAGTACCGCGCATTGGCCGAGTTCCGCCTTGAGCTTTCGCGTCGCGAAACCGTTGAGGGTCTGCGAGGCGGCGCGAAACAAGGCGGCATAGACGGTTTCGGGGTACGCCTGCGCGGCGGCACGCAAGGGTGCCGGCAAGGTAAAGGTCACCATGAAGTAGTCCACGGGCAGGAGCTTACGGCGTTGCCGATCGAGCCACTGCGAGGTGCAGTGGTTCTGGCAGGCCGGGCAGCTGCGATGACCACAGGAGCGGGGCGTGTGGTGTCGTGCACTGCAGTCGGGACAGCGCCAGTGCAGTTCACCGAGCTCACCGCTTCGGCAGCCCCGGATGGCGGCCATCGCCTGGTGTTGTCGGGGGTGCAGGCGCGCTCCGTAGCGCGCCATCAGGGCGGCGTGTCCGGCGTCGAACACCTCGGCCAGACGCAGGGGGGGCGAGGGCTTGGGTCATGACCGAGCCTCCCGCAGACGCTGGTGCAACTCGCCCATCAAGCCGTCGATCAGCACGCGGCGATCATCACGGCACTTGTCCGTCATGTGCACATAGCGCGCCGTGGTTTTCGGGCAGGCATGACCGAGCAGTTCCTGCACACCGCGCAGATTCAGGCCGACTTCGATGAGGTGGGTGGCGTAGGCATGGCGAAGACTGTGGATCGACACCCGCTTGCGGATGCCGCAGTCGGCCACGACACGGGCAAACGCCTTCTGGGTGCTGCCGCGATCCATGAAGGTGGCAGCCGGAATACCCTGCGGTCCAGCACGCCCTGGAAACAACAGCTCATGGTGGCGATGATCACGCCAGTAGCGGCGCAGGCACTGCAGGGTCAGTGCCGGCAGCACCACGAAGCGGTCCTTGTGCCCCTTGCCGCTGCGGATATGGACCTGGGCACGGGCGCTGTCGATATCACCGATCCGCAACCGCAGCGCTTCGCCCAGACGCAGGCCCAGGCTGTAGGTCGTCAGCCAGAACGTCCGGTAGCGCCGCTCGCGACTCGCCCGGATGATCTGTGCGACCTCGTCGACGCTGAGCACATCGGGCAGCGCGTGCACCACCGGCGGCTTGAGCATGCCCACCCACGGCCACTCCCGCTCCAGGACGTGTTCGTAGAAGAACTGCAGTCCGCAGCGTTCGATCTTCACCAGGCTCCACGATCGCTCGTCGATCAGCGAGGCGAAGTAGGACTTGAAGTCTTCCGCGTCCAGTCGATCCGGACAGCGATCGAAGTGTGCGGCTACCCGGCGCAGCACTCGTGCGTAACCATCGATCGTCTTCGCTGCCTTGCCTTGAAGCTTCAGTGCTCTAAGATGCTTCGCGTACAGTGCGTCAAAACGGGTTTGCTCCGATGAATCCATGTCGCTTCTCCTTTGGTGATGCACACCCGGGCCTGGGGGTGCCGGAGAAGTTTCCCGGTTTTGGCGTCTCGTTCTTCTCGTCTTGTTCCTGCCGCGAAGCGGCTTCGTTCAACCAGCGGTTGTGCGGGCGCAGCTCCACGGCGAACAGATCACCGAGCTCGCGGTAGAAGTCGGCGAGGTTGGCGCTCGGGTGCGTGAGTGCGGCAACGGTCAGATCCGGCACGGGGGCGAGGCGCTCGGCGATCAGACGCAGCGCCACGCTCTTGCCCGTACCGACATCGCCGCTGATCAGCGCGAAGCCGCCTTCGCGCACGAGCGCGTGCTCGATACGCCAGGCGAAGTTCTCCACCGCCGGCGTGAGGCGCAGCGCCTCGGTGGGCAGTTCGGGCGAGAAGGGATTCCACTTCAGACCATAAAGGGCGAGCAGTTGCTTGTTCATCGCAGCGGATCCTCGGCAAGGGGTGCGTCGTTGGACAGGGGCACGTAGGCCGGGGGCAGCCCGGTGGCGGCATACTCGACCATGAGCGCGCGCAACAGCGGCGCCATGGGGCTGTGCGCCGGCGGGTCGGGCAGCACGGGTACCGGAGGCGTGCGCACTGCGTGCAGGCGCCTCGCGGCGCTGGCGTGAGCCGTCTTGTCCAGCGGGTAGGGCGCACAGATCGGCGTCCCGCTCAGCGGATCGATCAGCTCGACCGTGCGCAGGTCCCAGCGCGCGTAGCGCACCGTGAGCCGTGCGAGGTGGCGGTAGCGCGAGGGCACCTCGAAGCGTGTGCCTTCGAGCGAGAACGTGCCGTCGGAGCGCCGCTGGGTGCGCACGGCTTCGGTGCGAAACGCCTGGCGCAGCCGCTCGCTCCCGGGGCACTCGCGTCCGACATCGGTGCCGTCGCCGTAGCGTGCCAGCGGAGAACAGCCGAGTTCGCTGTGAGAACGGCGGTTGTACTCCATCTCGACCCAGGCCTGCGTGGCCTCGTTCAGCCGCTCGAGCGTGAGCTCTGCGCAGCCCTCGAGCATCGCCATCAGGCGGTAACCGTCCAAACCACGCCGTTCTGTTATGCCGTCTGAACCTTCGCGATGCTCTGCTTCAACGAAGTGGTGTTGGAGGAGTATCGCCATGGGTTCGGCATCGACGGGTTCAGGTTCTGTGCGCAAGTATGCGCGTCACAGCGCGGCACGGTGGCGCGCGTTGATCAGCGAGTTCGAGGCAAGCGGTGTTTCGCAGCAGGCGTTCTGCACCCGCCACGGCCTGGCGAAGAGCACCTTCGAGCTGTGGCGGCGCAAGCTGCGCGGAGCACGGGTTGTTGACGCTGTTGGTGTTCGGCCTGAAGCGCTGTTTGTCGAATTGACCGCACCGATAGTCGACAAGACCGAGGCGTCACCGGCCGCACCCGCATGGGAAGTAGAGCTTGATTTGGGCGCAGGCGTTGTGCTGCGGCTGCGCCGGGACGCGCCATGCTGAGCGTCAGCAGCGCATCGCGCATCTGGCTGTGTCTGGAGCCCACCGACATGCGCTGCTCGTTCGATGGGTTGTCGGCGCGGGTGAAGCAACACCTGGGAGAAGACCCGCTGGGCAGTAGCAGCCAATGGTTCGCGTTTCTCAACCGCCGCGCCACGCAGATCAAGGTGCTCGGCTTCGAGACGGGCGGCTACTGGATCTGGTCGAAGCGACTCGAGCGCGGACACTTTGCCCGCCTGATGACACGCGATGGACGCGTGAAACGTGCGCTGTGCGCCACCGAGTTTCTGGCGCTGCTCGAAGGCGTCGACGTCGAGATAAAAAGGCAGCGAAAACGCTACCGAACAGCGGCATGAGCAGGGGCATTCCGGTACAATGGCGGCACGGTTTTCCTGCAGTATTTTCCGCCCTTGAACACCGCTTCGCGCATCGCCGAACTCGAACAAACCAATGCGCAACTTACGGTGCAGATGGTCGCGATGACGCAGAAGTTTGGCACGGAACTCGGCACGCTGAAGCAGCAGTACGGCGCCGAGATTGCAACGCTGAAGCAGCAGCTCGACTGGTTCAAGCGCCAGCTCTTCGGGCAGAAGAGCGAAAAGCAACTGGTCATCGATCCCGCCGTACAGGGCAACCTGCTCGATGCGCTCGGTGTGCTTGAACCTCCGCAGAAATCCCCACCGCCTCCCGAGCAGTCGATCACCTACACGCGCCAGCGCAAGGTGCGCGATGCGGCGGTGAACGACTCAGGATTGCGCTTTGGCCCGGATGTCACCCGCGACGTGGTCACCATCGTCGATCCAGCGATTGCTGCCGTACCCGAGGATCGGCGCGAGCTGGTCTCCGAGCGCGTCAGCTACCGCCGCGGCGCAACGCCCGGGCAGCTACGGGATCATCGAGTACCACTACCAGACCGGAAGCTGGTCGAAGAGCAGCGCATCGTCAGCACCCCGGCACCGGCAAGCGTGCTCGAGCGCTGCGTGGCCGATGTGAGCCTGCTGGCCGGAATGCTCGTCGACAAGTTCTGCTACCACCTGCCGCTGTATCGCCAGCACCAGCGGATCGCCCAGTGCGGCATCCAGCTGAGCCGTACCAGCCTCAGCAACTGGAGCGGACGGGCCATCGATCTGCTGCGCCCCATCGCAGCGGCCCAGCACGCCCACATCCTCCTCGGATCGGATCGGTGGTGGCGATGGACGAGACCCCGATCAAGGCGGACGCGAGAAGCAGGGCAAGATGCGCCAGCCTACCTCTGGCCGATCTACGGCGAGGACGACGAGATCGTCTTCCACTACGCGCCGACCCGGGCGCACCACCATGTCGAGAAAATCCTGGGGCCGGACTTCCGGGGAACGCTGCTCTCGGACGGCTACGCCGCCTACAGCGCCTATGCGGCACGCAAAGGTGGCGTTACCCACGCGAGTTGTTGGGCGCATTGCCGCCGAGGCTTCGAGCAGGCACAGGATGCCGAACCGCAGGCGGCGGCCGAGGCGCTGGCGATGATTGCCGCGCTGTACCGGCACGAGCAGATCATCCGGGAACAGAACCTGGACCGGGAACACAAGCTCGCTTACCGAACACAGCACAGCGAGCCGATCGTCGACCGCTTCTGGCACTGGTGTGACGACCAGTGCCACCGCATGGATCTGTTGCCGAGTAACCCGCTCGCCAAGGCGATCCAGTACGCGAAGGCGCGGGTGACGAGCCTGCGGGTGTTCTTGTCGGATCCGGATGTGCCGATCGACACCAACCACCTGGAGCGCAGCCTGCGGGCGGTTCCAATGGGACGGCGCAATTGGCTCTTCTGTTGGACCGAGGTCGGTGCCGAGCGGGTAGCGGTTATCCAGAGCCTGCTGGTGAGTTGCCGCCTACAGGGCGTGGATCCTTACACCTACCTGGTCGATGTGCTGCAGCGCATCAGCGTGCATCCGGCGAGTCGGGCGGTCGAGCTCACGCCGCGAGAATGGAAGGCACGCTTCGCCCACGATCCCATGAAATCCATACTCGCCTGCGGAAAGATATAACGGCGTCGTTTGACCGCTTACACATGATCCGCTGGCCCGGAGAGCGTGGTGTGCTCGCCGGCAATCCACTCCCGAGGAGGACCTCGCGCCACTGATGGATCCAGACAGGCAAGACACGCTGCGCTCGCGGGTGCGGGCCGCGTTCGTCTGGTGAAAATCATCCGCCTGATCGGGCAACGATGCCCTCACACGTCCGAAAAGCTTTCCCCTATAAAAAAGCGTTCGCCACTCCAGGGCACGGGCTTGTTCAACCCGGGATCAGGTCGCGGCTGCGCGCGACCTATCCCTATTCGTTATGCGCGAACACTCAAACTAATTGCCAATTACTTGGCAGACGCCTTAGCAGCGGAATATTTTTTCGAGAGCAGCGACCAAAGATGGGTGCCAAAGACTTCACCTAGAGCAACCGGGACGGCGTTGCCAATTTGACGCATTGCCTCGCCCCACGCACCTTTGATAATGAAATCATCCGGGAAGGTTTGGATGCGTTTTGCTTCAAAGACGGTGAAGTAGCGAATGCTTTCATCCGCGTAGCGGATCATGTTCTCCCCGCCCGGCACGCCATGGCCTCCGGCCTTAATGGTCTTTGAAGGCCAGTCATAATCACTGCCAGTGTGGCCAGCGTAACTACGCGCCCCATCCTTAAAGATGTGGTCTGCAATGCCATGCTTGCTCCGTGGATCAGGAACGTCATGGAGCGCGTCTCGCACAGTTTTCCAAGGTAGAAGTTCGGGCTCAAAGAGCCCATAACGCTCGTTGATGCGCGCGATCCGCTCTTGCATGGACGGTTCGATGCTGGGGCGCTTTGCAAGCGCCACTCGGTGCCGCCGCCAGTACTCTCCCGACACATGCATTTCCCAAAGCAGCCGATCTTCCGAGTGTGTTGCAGCCGGGAAGGACCATGTTTTCTTAAGGTCTGAACGAATTCCAACGATAACCACACGCTCGCGGGTTTGAGGAACGCCATAGTCCGCAGCGTTTATGAGTTTATATTGAACGTCATACTTAACGCCGGCGTACGCGAACTTGTTCGCCGCTCTAAGTTGCGCCAGATGATCTTGCCACGCCATCTTTGGCTTCGCTGAGAAGCCCGGATAAGTAAGGCGAAGAATAATGTATTCAAAATACTCAGCGAAACTTGGCCTAAGCAGGCCCTTTACGTTCTCAAAAACAAAGGCCTTAGGCGTAAGGAACTCAATTGCTCTAATGGCATAAGGAAACATGTCTCGATCATCTTGATCTGCTTTGTGCTTGCCACCAAGAGAGAACGGCTGACACGGCGGGCCACCTGCAACAACATCAACAGACCCCACGCTACCCAAATCAAAATCTCTTATGTCTCCAAAGAAAACTCTCTCTGGCGTGAAGTTCTCTGAGAGTGATGCACATGCATGCTTGTTGAACTCTACAAAAGCAGAGTGCTCGAAGCCCGCTTGCTCAAGGCCCTTTGCGAGGCCGCCGGCCCCCGAGAACACTTCCAAAGAACGCATTGCAATCACCCGAGACTTTTAAGATGACGCTCAATATTGCTGAGAATCGTGCGCTTGTCTGTAGGACGGCCATTACATTTTTCTGCCCAAGATCGACCAGGATGGATGACATCCCAATCTGACTTGGCCTGCTCATAGCGCCCACTACCGGGATCATGATTGCCAAACCCATCAACAGCGGTATTCCAAAGCGGCCGGTTTAACTTAATTAGCGCAGCCTCAATGGTTCCGATCATATCGGAGCCTTCTTTTTCGAAGATTACGAAACGGCTGGAGAAATCCTTAAGCTCTAAGCCGGCACCCTGCGTAATACTCCTCGAATGCTCGCGCAACCGCGTATACAGTTCCTTCGACTGCACCCCCTCGCCATCTGAGATTCGCGATTGCCGCCAGCCTTTTGGCACAGCCTTGCCAACATAAATTGGATGGCTGTAAGCCAGCCGATTTAGGTCTGCGTACTTTTTGTATTGCGGATTCTTGCCCGTGTAATACAACGCATATACCCCCGTTCCAAAAAATTCTTCTGGGGGAGGCAGCGTATGAACCGGGGTCCCGTTGAAGAAACGAACTGCGTCCTTTACCAATTCGGCGAACGCATCGTTTCGGTACACATGCTTAGAACGGTCAAACTTCGGGGATTTCATGGAGATTGGGTGCCGACTAGGAAGAATGGCGTAGATTTTCACATGAATCAGGCTGCGCGGCCACAAGAGCGCATAACGTTTGAGCTCAGGCCGCGGCCCGACAGGGCCGTCGTGCCTGCAGCGATGGGTTAGTTTCGACTTTCCAAACTTCACGCACAGCGCGCTATCCAGCCTTACTCTGCCGCGCGCGGCCACACGCTTGCAAGCCCCGTTGCGATATCTCCAAACGCACACAAGCCTGGCTCAGACTCCGTCGCGCGCGGAACAACTGACGTCAGCGGCTGACAACGGCAAATGCCCCAAAACTGGTGCATATCACCGTTGGCCGATAGCCGCTCGGTTTGAACCACGACTCGGCGAAATCACGGCGAGCGCTTTCTGGTGCAACAACGCCTGCGCGCTGAACAGCATCAACTTTGTCTTCTGCACGAAAAGCGGAGCGAAACTAACAGTGAGTGGACGGGAATCGTCCGTGTTGTAACACGGCACTCATCCATCTAGCACGCAGCGACTTCGAGCGCCATCCAAACACTGATAAAAAATCTCCAGAATCCAAAGTCATGAAAAACAACATCCTGCTCGTCTTTCCTTTCGATCAGGTTCGCAAGTTCGCCGTGTTTTTTCGCGGCAACTTGCCGTATAGCACGCATGCTGCCGGATGACCAGAACATGGCGTCCATTTCCTCTCGCTCCCGTGGGAGCTGCTTGCTCCAACAGTCAGCTTGCGCCGTCGAGTCACGATGACGCGCCGCCGATGGGCATAGTTCCTTCGGACGATGCCGCATCCTCCTTCTGCCTTGCCTGACCCATCCCTGCCGGCGGATGCCGCGGCGTGACGCGGCCACCTACAGTCGGCACATCGATTGGGGGGCGCAGATGAACAGGAATGCACAGGCGCTTTCGGTGCTGATCGTGAGCACGCTCGCTTTCACGGTGTGCTTCATGGTCTGGATGATGTTCGGCGTGATCGGTATCCCGATCCGCGACGCTCTGGGATTGAATGCGACCGAGTTCGGGCTGCTGGCGGCAACTCCGGTGCTGACCGGTTCGCTGGTGCGCGTGCCGCTCGGCATGTGGACCGATCGCTTCGGCGGGCGCATCGTGCTGTTCATCCTGATGATGCTGTGCGTGGTGCCGATCTGGCTGATCGGTTACGCCACCGAATTGTGGCAGTTCCTCGTGCTCGGTCTGTTCGTCGGTCTGGCCGGCGGCTCGTTCTCGGTCGGCACACCCTACGTCGCACGCTGGTTTGCGCGCGAACGCCAGGGCTTCGCGATGGGAATCTACGGCGCCGGCAATTCCGGCGCCGCGGTGAACAAGTTCGTTGCTCCTGCGATCGTGGTTGCCTTCGGCTGGACCCTGGTGCCGCAGACCTACGCGGTGGTGATGCTGGTGACCGCCGTCCTGTTCTGGATGTTTTCGTACTCCGATCCCGCACACCGGGTCGACTCCGGTGTGACCTGGCGCGAGCAGTTGACGGTGTTGCGTGATCCGAAGGTGTGGAAGCTCTGCCAGTTCTACTCGATCGTCTTTGGTGGCTACGTCGCGCTCAGCCTGTGGATGGTGCAGTACTACGTCGGTGAGTTTGGCCTGGATATCCGTGCCGCGGCGCTGCTCGCAGCCTGCTTCTCGCTGCCGGGCGGGGTGTTGCGCGCAATCGGCGGCTGGCTATCCGACCGTTATGGCGCACACCAGGTCACCTGGTGGGTGCTGTGGGTGAGCTGGATCTGCCTGTTCATCCTCAGCTATCCGCAAACCGACTTCACGATCACCACCGTCGACGGGCCGCGCAGCTTCCATCTCGGGCTCGGCATCTGGCCATTCTCGATCCTGATGTTCGTGCTCGGCATTGCGTGGGCCTTCGGCAAGGCGTCGGTGTTCAAGTACATCTCCGACGACTATCCGCACAACATCGGCGTGATCTCGGGGGTGGTCGGCCTTGCCGGCGGGCTCGGCGGCTTCATCCTGCCGATCATCTTCGGCGCATTGCTCGACTTCACCGGGGTGCGTTCCAGCGCCTTCATGTTCCTTTACGGCGTCGTCTGGATGTCGCTGATCTGGATGTACTTCACCGAGGTACGCAAGACCGAGGTCATGGGCAGACACGCATCGAGCTTCAGTCTGCGTGGCGCAGGCCTGGCCTCATCACCCAACGGGAGCAGGCAATGATCGACAGCAACCCGTCCAGACATGTGCTGCGCGTCTGGACACCCGAAGATCGGGCGTTCTGGGAGACCCAGGGGCGAGCGATAGCAAATCGCAATCTCTGGATCTCGATCCCGGCGCTGTTTCTCGCGTTTGCGGTGTGGATGGTGTGGAGCGCCGTGGTGACGAAGCTGCCTGCGGCCGGCTTCGCGTACACCACCGACCAGTTGTTCTGGCTGACGGCGCTGCCGGCGCTGTCGGGCGCCACATTGCGGATCTTCTATTCCTTCATCGTGTCGATGGTCGGCGGACGGCGCTGGACCGTGATTTCCACGCTGTTGCTGCTGCTGCCATGCATCGGCATCGGCGTGGCGGTGCAGGATCCGCAGACTCCCTACTGGGTGATGCTGCTGCTGGCCGCGGCGTGCGGACTCGGCGGAGGCAACTTCTCCTCGTCGATGGCAAACATCAGCTTTTTCTTCCCGAAGGAGCGCAAGGGTTCGGCGCTCGGCCTGAATGCAGGCCTTGGCAACCTCGGCGTATCGTCGGTGCAGTTCATGGTGCCGCTGGTGATCGGCGCTGGTGTGTTCGGCTGGTTCGGCGGCGATCCGAAAATCATCGAACTGCCAGACGGCGAGACGGTGCACATCTGGCTGCAGAACGCCGGCTTCCTGTGGGTCGCGCCGATCCTGATCGTTGCGCTGCTCGCTTTCCTGATGATGCACGACATTGCCGATGCGCGAGCCTCGTTCGTCGATCAGGCCGTGATCTTCCGCAATCGCCACACCTGGATCATGTGCTGGCTCTATATCGGTACCTTCGGGTCGTTCATCGGCTTTTCGGCGGGTTTTCCGCTGCTGATCAAGAGCCAGTTTCCCGGAGTGGATCCCCTCGAGTTCGCGTGGATGGGACCATTTGCCGGTGCGGTCGCGCGCCCTGTCGGTGGCTGGTTGTCGGATCGGATCGGCGGGGCCCGTGTGACCTTCTGGAACTTCGCGGTGATGATCGTGGGGGTGTGGCTTGCGCTGCATTTCCTGCCCACGCCGGGAGTCGAGGGCGCGACCGGCAACCTCACCGGCTTCTTCCTGGCGTTCATGCTGCTGTTCATCGCGACCGGCGTGGGCAACGGGTCGACGTTCAGGATGATCCCGGTGATCTTCATGGACGAGTGCACCGAGGCGGCGCGTGGGCGTGGCAGCGAGGCGCAGGAGAGCGCGGTCAGGGATGGCAACCGCCAGGCCGCCGCGGTGCTCGGCTTCAGTGGTGCGATCGGTGCCTACGGCGGATTCTTCATCCCGAAGAGCTACGGCAGTTCGATTGCGCTGACCGGCAGTCCGCATGCCGCGCTGTGGACCTTCATCGGCTTTTACCTGGTGTGCGTGGTGTTGACCTGGTTGTTCTATTCGCGGCGTGGCGCAGCACGCCCGTGCTGAGCGACCTGTTGCAGTGGCGTGATTTCGTGGAGACAAGGACATGAGCCATTTTCTCGATCGCCTGAAGTATTTTTCCCGTCGTCGCGAGAGCTTTGCAGACGGGCACGGGACTACCACCGGCGAGGACCGTACCTGGGAGGATGCGTACCGCAACCGTTGGGCGCACGACAAGGTGGTGCGCTCCACGCACGGCGTGAACTGCACCGGGTCCTGCTCGTGGAAGATCCACGTCAAGGGCGGGCTGGTGACGTGGGAGACGCAGCAGACCGACTATCCGCGCACGCGCCCCGAGATGCCGAACCACGAGCCGCGCGGCTGTGCGCGCGGTGCGAGCTATTCGTGGTACCTCTACAGCGCCAACCGGGTGAAGTATCCGATGGTGCGCGCACGGCTGCTGCGTCACTGGCGCGAGGCGCGCCGCACGCTGGATCCGGTGGCCGCGTGGGCGGCGATCGCCACCGATGAGGCGAAGCGACGCGACTACCAGAGCCGGCGTGGCATGGGCGGCTTCGTGCGCGCGAGCTGGGACGAGGTCAACGAGCTCGTTGCGGCTGCCAACGTGTACACGATCCGCCGCCACGGACCGGATCGCGTCGTCGGCTTTTCACCGATCCCGGCGATGTCGATGGTCAGCTATGCCGCCGGCAGCCGTTACCTGAGCCTGATCGGTGGCGTCTGCATGAGCTTCTACGACTGGTACTGCGACCTGCCGCCGTCGAGCCCGCAGATCTGGGGTGAGCAGACCGACGTTCCCGAATCGGCCGACTGGTACAACAGCGGCTACATCATCGCGTGGGGATCCAACGTGCCGCAGACGCGTACCCCGGATGCGCACTTCTTCACCGAGGTGCGCTACCGCGGTACCAAGACGGTTGCGATCACGCCCGATTATTCCGAGGTCGCGAAGCTTGCCGATTCGTGGCTGCACCCGCGCCAGGGAACCGATGCAGCCGTTGCGATGGCGATGGGGCACGTGATTCTCAGTGAGTTCTACTTCGAGCGCCGCAGCGCGTATTTCGACGACTACGCACGCCGCTTCACCGACCTGCCGATGCTGGTGGTGCTGAAGCAGCGCACGGGTCCGGACGGCAAGCCGCTGCTGGTGCCCGATCGCTATCTGCGCGCGTCGGACCTGGTCGGACAGCTCGGCCAGAGCAACAACCCCGAGTGGAAGACGCTGGCCTGCGACGCCGACGGCAAGGTCGTCGTACCGAACGGTGCCATCGGCTTCCGCTGGGGCCCGGACGGACGTCCGGATGCCGGGCAGTGGAACCTGGAGGCGAAGGAAGCGGGGGGTGGCAACGAGGTGCGCCTGCGCCTGTCGGTGACCGAAGGCGGTCAGGCAGCGGAGTTGCAGCGCATCGGCTTCCCGTACTTCGGCGGCATCCAGACACCGCATTTCGACAATAACCCGGGTGACGAGATCGTCGTGCGCGAGGTGCCGGTGCAGCGCATCGCGCTCGATCCCGCCGCTGCTGCCCCGGAGCTCGTGGTTGCCACGGTGTTCGACCTGCTGGCCGCGAACTACGGTGTTGCGCGTGGCGACGGTGGCGAGGCCGCGCGGCCCGACTACGACGCGGACGCACCCTATACGCCCGCATGGCAGGAGAAGATAACCGGCGTGCCTCGCGCGCAGGTGATTGCGATTGCACGCGAGTTTGCGGACAACGCCGAGCGTACCAAGGGGCGTTCGATGGTGATCATCGGTGCCGGCATGAACCACTGGTACCACTCCGACATGAACTACCGCAGCGTCATCAACATGCTGATGCTCTGCGGTTGCATCGGCAAATCGGGTGGCGGCTGGTCACATTACGTCGGGCAGGAAAAGCTCAGGCCGCAGACCGGCTGGACCGCACTGGCGTTCGCACTCGACTGGATCCGCCCGCCGCGGCAGATGAACTCGACCAGCTTTTTCTACGCGCATACCGACCAGTGGCGCTACGAGAAGCTCGCGGTCGACGAGGTGCTGTCGCCGCTCGCTGACCGCAGCGCCTTCGGCGGCAGCATGATCGACTACAACGTGCGCGCCGAGCGCATGGGCTGGCTGCCATCGGCGCCGCAGTTGCAGCGGAATCCGCTCGAGCTCGTGCGCGATGCGCAGGCTGCCGGCAAGGATGCAGTGCAGTACGTCACCGATGCACTCGCCGACGGTACGCTGCGCATGAGCTGCGAGGATCCGGATCATCCGGACAACTGGCCGCGCAACATGTTCGTGTGGCGCTCGAACCTGCTCGGCTCGAGCGGCAAGGGTCACGAGTACTTCCTGAAGCATCTGCTCGGTACATCGCACGGCGTGCAGGGGCGCGACCTCGGCGCCGACGACGCACGGCCGGCCGAGGTGGTTTGGCACGAGCAGGCACCCGAAGGCAAGCTCGACCTGCTGGTAACGCTCGACTTCCGTATGAGCACCACCTGTCTGTACTCCGATATCGTGCTGCCAACCGCCACCTGGTACGAGAAGAACGACCTCAATACCAGCGACATGCACCCGTTCATCCACCCGCTGTCGACCGCGGTCGACCC
This sequence comes from Pseudomonadales bacterium, assembly GCA_024234165.1. Lineage (NCBI taxonomy): Bacteria > Pseudomonadati > Pseudomonadota > Gammaproteobacteria > Pseudomonadales > Pseudomonadales bacterium. The sequence goes on along the minus strand of JACKOP010000005.1, from coordinate 251,673 downwards.
GGCGTGGGAGGCACGCAGTGACTGGGAAATCTACAAGGGCTTCGCGCGTGCGTTCAGCGAGGTGTGCCAGGGGCACCTCGGTCTGGAGCGCGAGGTGGTGCTGACGCCGCTGATGCATGATTCACCGGGCGAACTCGGGCAGGCGCTCGAGGTGCGAGACTGGAAACGCGGTGAAGTGCCGCTCGTTCCCGGGCGCACGGCGCCGCAGATCGGCGTCGTCGAGCGCGACTATCCGAACGTATACAGGCAGTTCACGGCGCTCGGACCGCTGATGCAGCGCATCGGCAACGGCGGCAAGGGAATCGCGTGGAATACCCGCGACGAAGTCGATGCCCTCGCAGCGCTGAACGGTACGGTTCGCGAAGAAGGTGCAACGCAGGGCATGCCGCGCATCCTGACCGACATCGACGCCGCCGAGACGGTGCTGATGCTGGCACCCGAAACCAATGGCCACGTCGCCGTGAAGGCATGGGCCGCACTCGGTCGCCAGACCGGGCGTGACCATACGCACCTCGCGCTGCCGCGCGAGGACGAGAAGATCCGTTTTCGCGATATCCAGGCGCAGCCCCGCAAGATCATCAGCTCGCCGACCTGGAGCGGGCTGGAGTCGGAGCACGTGTCCTACAACGCCGGCTACACCAACGTGCACGAGCTGATTCCGTGGCGCACGCTGAGCGGTCGCCAGCAGTTCTACCAGGACCACCCGTGGATGCTCGCATTCGGCGAGGGGCTGGCGAGCTATCGCCCGCCGGTGGATCTGAAGGCCACTGCCGGTATCCATGGCGTGCGCTCGAACGGCAACCCGGAAGTGGTGCTGAACTTCATCACGCCGCACCAGAAGTGGGGTATCCACTCGACGTACACGGACAACCTGCTGATGCTGACGCTGAGCCGCGGTGGCCCGTGTGTGTGGATGTCCGAAGACGACGCACGCCGTGCCGGAATCGTCGACAACGACTGGATCGAGCTGTTCAACCTGAACGGGGCCATCGCTGCGCGCGCGGTAGTCAGCCAGCGCGTCAAGCCCGGCATGGTCATGATGTACCACGCGCAGGAGAAGATCATCAACACGCCCGGCTCGGAAATCACCGGAGCGCGTGGCGGCATCCACAACTCGGTCACGCGCGTGGTGCTGAAGCCGACGCACATGATCGGCGGTTACGCACAGCTCAGCTACGGCTTCAACTACTACGGCACGATCGGCACCAACCGCGACGAGTTTGTCGTCGTGCGCCGCATGGCAAAGGTGGACTGGCTGGATACGCCGGCCGGTACCAGTGTGAACGTGCCCCCTGCACAGGAGATGACCCGATGAAAGTACGCGCGCAGATCGGCATGGTGCTGAACCTCGACAAGTGCATCGGCTGTCATACCTGCTCGGTGACGTGCAAGAACGTCTGGACCAGTCGTCCCGGCGTGGAGTACGCGTGGTTCAACAACGTCGAGAGCAAGCCGGGGATCGGCTACCCCAAGCACTGGGAGGACCAGCAACAGTGGCAGGGTGGCTGGGTGCTTCGTGAGGACGGCAGTCTGGAGTTGCGCCAGGGCGGCAAACTGAAGCTGCTGTCGCGCATCTTCTCGAACCCGAACATGCCGGAGATCGACGACTACTACGAACCGTTCACCTTCGATTACGAACACCTGCACTCGGCACCCGAAATGAGTGCAGCACCAACGGCACGCCCGCGCAGCCTGATCACCGGCCAGCGCATGGAGAAGATCGAATGGGGGCCGAACTGGGAGGAAATCCTCGGTGGTGAGTTCGCCAGCCGCTCCGCAGACACGAACTTCGAGCAGGTACAGAAGCAGATGTACGGCGAGTTCGAAAACACCTTCATGATGTATCTGCCGCGGCTTTGCGAGCACTGCCTGAACCCGGCGTGCGTCGCGAGCTGTCCCTCGGGTTCGATCTACAAGCGCGAGGAAGACGGCGTGGTCCTGATCGACCAGGACAAGTGCCGTGGTTGGCGCATGTGTGTGTCCGGCTGTCCGTACAAGAAGATCTATTACAACTGGAAGTCCGGCAAGGCCGAGAAGTGCACCTTCTGCTACCCGCGCATCGAAGCGGGTATGCCCACCGTGTGTTCGGAGACCTGTGTTGGCCGCATCCGTTATCTCGGCGTGTTGCTCTACGACGCCGATCGCATCGCCGAGGCAGCGGCCGTTGCCGACGAAAAGGATCTCTACCCGGCGCAGCTCGGCGTCTTCCTCGATCCCTCGGACCCGCAGGTGATCGCCGCGGCGCGCCGCGACGGCGTGCCCGAAGCGTGGCTGGAAGCGGCGCGCTCGAGTCCGGTCTACCGCATGGCGGTCGATTGGAAGATTGCGCTGCCGCTGCATCCCGAATACCGCACGCTGCCGATGGTCTGGTACGTGCCGCCGCTGTCGCCGATCACTGCGGCGGCTGCTGCCGGGCAGCTCGCCACCAAGGGCGTGATTCCCGACGTCAACGAGCTGCGCATCCCGGTGCAGTACCTCGCGAACCTGCTGACCGCAGGCGATCCGGCACCGGTGATTTCTGCGCTGGAACGCATGCTCGCGATGCGCGCGTGGCAACGCTCGCGTCACGTGGATGGCGCGCCCGATGCGACGGTGCTGGCGCAGGTCGGACTCGACGAGGCAGAGGCCGAGAGCATGTACCGACTGCTCGCAATCGCGAACTACGAGGACCGCTTCGTGATTCCTTCGACGCATCGCGAGTACGCCGAGAACGCGTTCGAGCTGCGTGGCGGCTGTGGCTTCAGCTTCGGCAACGGCTGCTCGGACGGCAGCAGCGAAGCCAGCCTGTTCGGAAGCGGTCGCCGCCGCACGATTCCCGTGAAGCTGGTCGAGTGAGGAGTGTGCCCATGAATGCCTTTGCCCAGGCTCCGGATCGTGCTGCGGGCGCTGCGTTGCGCGCCCTTGCACGCCTGATCGATTACCCGGACGGCGAATTGCGCCAGGCGCTGCCGGAGCTGCGTGCAACGCTGCATGCCGCGCGCCGGGCGGGTGCTCCGCTGTCGGACGATCGCCTCGCGGAACTCGATCGGCTGGCAAGGAGCCTTGCGGACAGCGACCCGCTCGATGCCGAAGCAGAGTACGTGAGGGTGTTCGATTCCTCCCGTGCCTGCTCGTTGCACCTGTTCGAGCATGTGCACGGAGACTCGCGCGAGCGCGGTCCGGCACTGGTCGATCTGCGCCACAGCTACGAACAGGCGGGGCTGCTGCTCGCGCCAGGCGAGTTGCCCGATTACCTGCCGGCAGTGCTCGAATTTGCCTCGACCCAGCCGGCAACGCAGACGCGCGGGTTCCTTGGCGAGCTGACCCATATCCTCAATGCGATCCACAGCGCGCTGCGTCGCCTGGAGTCGCCGTACGCGTCGGCGATCGCGGCGATCGTCGAGCTTGCCGGTGAGGAGCCGACTGCCGTGGAGTCGGCTCCAGAGCCCGCACTCGATGCATTGTGGGAAGAGCCGCCCGCCTTCGACGGCTGCACGCCGTATCGCGCACGACCACAGCCGGTCGCTTCCGCCGACCCGGTTCGATTGGTTGGCGAGCCGCAGCGCGTCGCCGTACCTGTTTCCAGCAACGGAGCCCCGTCATGAACGCTCTCGATTACCTGCTGTTTGGAATCTATCCGTATATCTGCATGGCCGTCTTTCTGGTCGGCAGCCTGATCCGCTTCGACCGTGACCAGTACACGTGGAAGAGCGATTCCTCGGAGTTGCTGCGACGCGGGCAGTTGCGCCTGGCGAACAACCTGTTCCACATCGGCGTGCTGTTCCTGTTCTTCGGCCACCTGGTCGGCATGCTGACACCGCACTTCATCTACGAACCCTTCATCAGCAGCGGTGCAAAGCAGCTGCTGGCGATGGTTTCGGGTGGAATCGCCGGCACGCTGGGCTTCATCGGGTTGACGCTGCTGTTGCAGCGGAGGTTGTTCGACGAGCGCATCCGTGCCGCATCGCGCCCCGGTGACATCCTGATCGCCGTGCTGCTGTGGCTGCAACTGCTGCTCGGGTTGGCCACCATCCCGCTTTCCGCCCAGCATCTCGATGGCAGCACGATGCTCAAACTGGCTGGATGGGCTCAGCGCGTCGTGACGTTCCGTGGCGGCGCCGTTCCGCTGCTGGCCGACGTGGGCTGGGTATTCAAGGCGCACATGTTTCTGGGGATGACCGTATTCCTGGTGTTCCCGTTCACCCGGCTGGTCCATGTCTGGAGCGGTTTTGCGAGCCTGTTCTATCTGGTGCGTGCACCGCAGATCGTGCGTTCGCGCCGTCTCGACCCCGCGCTCGATCGCCTGCGCGCGGGCCGTGCCGGCGACCTGCGCGGCTGAGGCCCGCCTTCCCGCCGCACCCGCCGCACCGCACTTTGCCTCGGACAGAGGCAGTGTGCCGGTGCGGTTCAGCCCTTCAGCGGCGCCACCTTGCAGGTGGCCGAAGCACGTGCGATCGGCGTGCCGTCCGCGTCGGTCAGGTCTGCCTCGGCAAATACGATCGAACGCGTGCTGTGCACCACGCGGCCTTCGCTGAAGCACACCCCGGGGCTGCAGACCCTGAAGAACGACACCTTCAGTTCCAGCGTCGGCGCCATCATGCCGACGCCGACCTTCGCCGTGATCGCGTGTGCCATCGCCGCATCGAGCATCGAGGTCACGAAACCGCCCTGCACGATCGTTCCCGAATGGCAGCATGCTTCGGTCGGATACCAGCGCAGCCGTGCCCAGCCGCGCTGCTGATCGATCGCTTCCACGCTGCCGTCGAGGATGCGCATGAACGCCCCCGCACGCAGGCGCATGTATTCGATCATCTGTTCCGTATCGAGTGCTCCACTCACTGCAACCAGCTCCTTTTTTGCGTGGGTCGGCATTCATGCCGACGGGAATCGCCACACCTGTCGGGTTGAAACCCGACCTACGTGGCTCGGCATTCGTGCCGACGGAAATGTGGGTCGGCATTCATGCCGACAGGGATTGTGCCGGCCCCGGTCGGGCTGAAACCCGACCCACAACACCGTCGGATTGAAATCCGACCTACAGGCGCGTCAGCGTCCCCGGTGCGAAGCGCGCTTCCCAGGCTGCAACATCTTCTGCGCTCATGCGCCGGTACGGCTCGTCCATGCGTGGCTTCCACCACAGCGGATCATCGGTATGCCAGCGCTGCTCGCGTAACTGCCTGCGCATCACCTTGGCGGTGGCAGTGACCGGGATCTCCTGCATCACGCGCACGAACGCCGGCATCCATTTGGTGCCGAAGTCGGTCTGCGCGGCAAGGAAGCGTTCGAACTCCGCGACGTCGAAACGGGCACCGGGGCGCAGTTGCAGCGCAGCCATCACGCGGTCACCGACCACGTCGTCGGGCACCGCGTAGACGCCTGCAAGCACGACGTCGGGATGGCGGAACAGGGCCTGCTCGATCTGTGCCGACGCGATGTTCTCACCGTCCACGCGCAACCAGTCGTCGTCACGACCGGCAAACCAGAAATAACCCTGCTCGTCGCGGTACGCGAGGTCTCCGGTCCAGAACACGCCGTCGTGTACACGACGATGGTTGGCCTCGGGGTTGTTCCAGTAACCCTCGAAGCCTTGTGCGCCATCGACGTTGGCAAGTTCACCGATCGCGTCATTCGGGTTCAGCAGCCTGCCGTCGGTGTCGAAGCGCGCCCGCGGGCATTCCGCGCCGGTTTCGGGGTTCAGCACCTTCACCCCGGGCTGTTGCGATACGCCGAGGCAGCCGCGCGGCATGTCCGGTGTGCGCGCGATCGAGATGCCGCCTTCGGTAGAACCGTAACCGTCGATCACGGTGCAGCCGAAGCGCCTGGCGAAATTCTCCTGGTCCGCGATCGCTCCTTCGTTGCCGAACACCATGCGCAGCGAGTTGTCGTGGTCGTTGGCCTGCTCGGGAGCGGTCAACAGGTACGCGAGCGGCTTGCCCACGTAGTTGAAATGCGTGACACCGTAACGGCGCACATCCGGCAGGAAGCCCGAGACGCTGAACCTGCGGATGATGGTTGTCCCCGTGCCGACCACCGTGGGCAGCCAGCCCATGCTGATTGCGGCGTTGTGGAACCACGGCATCGATACATAGCTCACGCAATCCCGGCCGAAACCGAAGAACTGCGACACCAGCGTGGCGAGCGCCGCAACACGCCCATGCGAACAGATGCACGCCTTCGGCGCCCCGCTCGAACCGGAGGTGAAGATCAGCGCGAAGGTATCGCTCGGGTTCACCGTGACCGCGGGCAGCGCTGCGCCTGCGAATGGCGCGAGCAGCGCGGCATGCTCCCCGGAGTCGATGTCGACGATGCGAGCGCTGCCGATCGCATCACGCAGGCCCGCAAGCTCGGCGCGGTACGCTTCTGCGCTGATCACGAACTGGCAGTCGGTGTGCGTGATGTCGCGCGCGAGGTCGGCACCCCGGCGGGTCGGGTTCAGACCCACCATGGTCGCGCCGGCCAGAATGCAGCCGGTGAGCCAGAGCGGGAACTCGGGCACGTTGTCGAGCAGGATGCCGACGTGGAACGGGCCCGCGCGGCGGTTGGCGAGCAGGAACGCAGCGCGTTCGGCGCCAGCAGCGATCAGCTCGCGGTAGCTCCACTGCTGGTCGCCATGGCGCAGTGCGACGTGCCCGTCTTCTGCGCGGGAACGGAAGATGTCGGTGACGGTGTGGTGCGTGTTCATCGGCGTCTGTGTCCGCGCTCAGCTCAGCACGCCGCCGTCGACCTGGAAGATCGTCCCGGTCGAGTAGCTCGACGCGTCGCTGGCGAAGAACAGCACCGCGTTCGCCACTTCCTCGGGCAGGCCGGCACGCTTCAGCGGGTTGATCTTCATCATGTCGGCGTAGCGCCCTGGGTCGTTCAGCGTGTGATCGCCCATCACGGTTCTGATGACGCCCGCAGAGATCGCGTTCACGCGCACACCGTGCGGGCCGAACTCGCGCGCGAAGCAGCGCGTCACGGTATTCAGGCCGGCCTTCGACACGCAGTACGCGCCGATCTCGGGCTGCGACATCAGCGCCGATGTCGTGCTGATGTTGATGATGCTGCCCTTGCCGCGTGCGACCATGCGCTTGCCGATCGCACCGCTCAGCAGGAACGGACCCTTCAGGTTCACGTCCATGATCTTGTCCCACAGCGATTCCGGCGTGTCGGCGAAGGATTCGGTGTGCGGCGGGCTGATGCCGGCGTTGTTGACCAGGATATCGATCGCGAGTCCGCGTTCGTCGAGTGCGGCGACCAGGTGCTGGATGTCCTCGCTCTTGCCCATGTGCGAGGCGATCGCATGCGCCTTGCCTCCGCGCGCGCGGATCGCCGCAGCCGCTTCGTCCAGCGATTCCTGCTTGCGCGCGACCAGTACGACCTCTGCGCCCTCGTCGGCGAACAGTTCGGCGATCGCGAGTCCGATGCCGCGCGAGGCGCCGGTGATGAGTGCAGTACGGCCGCGAATCGAAAAGGCGTTGCCGGTCATGTTGAAGTCCTCCTGTGCGGGTAAAAAATGATCTTCGAGACGCCGGGGTGTGCGCGTGCCTTCAGCCGATTCCGGTCTGCCGTCGCAGCTGCTCGAGATGGTCGTGCTGCGCTTCGGGCGAAGGCGGTGCCGGCGCGCGTGTCGCGGCGGTCGCCGGGGCCGGCAATTCCAGCACTTCGCCGTTGGCGAGCCGTTCGCAGATCGCCTGATAGTTGCTCTCGAACAGCGGAAACGCCTTGCGCTCCGGTGTGGATGCGAGCAGGAACCAGCCGGTTTCGCGTCCCGCGTGATACACGGCCGGATGACTCCAGCGCTGCGCGTGGCGCGGTTCGCCGGCCAGGCAGGCCTCGTGGTACGCACTGCGTGCGTCGGGCAGGCCCTGGGCTGCCATGCGCGCGTCGTTGCAGCATTCGCGCATGCGCGCCAGCGTGGGCAGGTATTCCGAGGTCTCGATGCAGCGCCGCGCGCCGAGCAGTATCGTTTCCGTGCTGAACTGCGCCAGGCTGTCCAGCCACAGACGCTTGATCTGGTTGAGTTGCGTGGCGTCGCCGTAGGCGCTGTAGTACTGATTGTGGTAGTTCAGGCGAAACAGCGCGAAGACCTGATTGATTGCATCGACCTGCGCCTGATCGCGGCGCGCCTCAGTCGGCCCAGCTGCGGTCCGTGAGGTCTTCGACGATGCTTCGAGATCGCGTAGTGCCCGTTCCGCCAGATCCTTGCCGTGTTCCATGCCTGTGCTCCGCGGTGCTCGCTGCCCGGTGGCTGCGTGCCCAATGATACTTCACGTGCTGCAGGAACTTGCTGTTCCAGGAAGGATGCGCTTCGCCGGCGTCGGTCCAGAACATCTGGAACTCGGGCAGCAGCGTGCGTGCGAACGCGCTGTCGATGTTGGCCATGCGCAGGATGTCCCAGACATCGGCCGACGGCTGCCAGTCGGCCGGCAGTCGCCGCGGCTCGCTGTCGAGGTCCATGGTCGCGCTGTAGCGTGCCCACTGGCGCTTCACGTGCGATACGAAGCGCGAGTTCCAGGTGCGTGCCGCCTCGCCGCGTTCGGTCCAGTACAAAACGAATTCCGGTACCGCATCCTCGATGAAATGGCGACTCACACCGGCGCGAAGCAGGATCTCGAGTGCATCGGGCCCGGGTTCCCAGTCCTGGCCGATCGGTTGCGGACCGCTTTCGCGTGCGGCGTCGCGCGACTCCTGCTCCCGCCAGCGTCGTATCACCTGCGAGCGGAACTTTGCGTTCCACGCGAATGCGGGTTCTCCGCGCTCGGACCAGTAGGCCACGAAGTCGTCGAGCTCGCTCTCGATGAACACCGAAGGAATCCCGTGCAGCGCGAGCTGACGCAGCAACTGTTCGTCGGGCCGCCAGCGTGTGGCGATCGGTGCCTTGCCGGGTGCCCTGGCGGGAGCCGTGGTGCCTGCACGGTGCGTCGTCGCTTGCGCAGGCGCATCGAGCGCGAATCGCAGGCAGGCGCTCTGCTCGAGCGGTGGTGAGTCGATCGCAAGCACGCCCTTGTCGCGCAGACTGGCACTGATGCGCTGACAATCGCGCTCGCCCCAGAACGGCAGCAGGCGCAGCAGCTCTGCCTTGTCGATTTCGCACCACGGCCCGCGCCGCGGCGCAAACTGAGCTGCGTCGTGCAACAGCGCCAGCATCACCGCCTCTTCGAGGCCGATCGTCGCTGCCAGCGTCGGTGAGACGACGAGAGCCCGTTCCTGGATCAGACTCGCTGCCATGGGATCTTCTGGGAACTGCCGGGTCCGGGGGCGTAGTGCCGGGGCGTTTGCCCTGCCACAATCGACCGCCGGAGAATGAATGGGCACCAAGCGTAAGGATCGGGTGTGGCAAAGTCCAGAGTCGTCTATGTGTGCCAGGATTGCGGTTCGGAGCAGGCCAAGTGGGCCGGACAATGCCCGGATTGCGGCGCCTGGAACACCATGACCCAGTTCGTCGAGCCCGGTGCGCCGCGCGGCACCGCAACGCGCCGCGGCGGTTATGCGGGTGATGTGACGGCGCTGCAGACGCTGGATCAGATCGACCTCGCCGAGGTCCCACGTTTCTCGACCGGCTACGTCGAGTTCGACCGCGTGCTGGGCGGCGGCATCGTGCCCGGGTCGGTGAATCTGATCGGCGGCCAGCCTGGTGCCGGCAAGAGTACGCTGCTGCTGCAGGTGATGTGCGCGTTGTCGCAACAGATGGATGCGCTCTACGTGACGGGCGAAGAGTCGCTGCAACAGGTTGCGCTGCGAGCGCACCGACTGGGGTTGCCGACCGACCGCCTGCGCATGCTTGCCGAGACCAGCGTCGAGGCGATCCTCGAGGTGACGGCGCAGTTCGCGCCGCGCGTGATGGTGGTCGATTCGGTACAGGTCGTGCACTGTGACGATGTGCCGTCGGCGCCCGGCGGCGTATCGCAGGTGCGCGAAAGTGCGACCCGTTTCACCCGGTTTGCGAAGTCTGCCGGCAGCGCGCTGTTCCTCGTCGGACACGTCACGAAGGACGGCACGCTCGCCGGACCCAAGGTGCTGGAGCACATCATCGACTGCTCGATCATGCTCGAGGAGGAAGGCGACAGCCGCTTTCGGGCGCTGCGTGCGGGCAAGAACCGCTTTGGCGCGGTGAACGAGCTCGGCGTGTTCGCGATGACCGATCGTGGCATGCGCGAAGTGCGCAACCCTTCGGCCATCTTTCTCTCGCGCGGCACCGACATCGCCCCGGGCAGCGTCGTGATGGTGGTCTGGGAGGGGACACGACCGCTGCTGGTCGAAATCCAGGCGCTGGTCGACGACAGCCTCGGTGCGAATCCGCGCCGTGTGGCGGTCGGTGTGGACCAGAACCGGCTCGCACTGTTGCTCGCGGTGCTGCACCGTCACGGCGGCATGCAGCTCGGTGACCAGGACGTGTTCGCGAACGTCGTCGGTGGCATCAAGGTCGGCGAGACTGCTGCTGACCTTGCGCTGCTGCTCGCGATCGTCTCCAGCTACCGCGATCGGCGCATCGACGCCGGCCTGGTCAGCTTCGGTGAAGTCGGCCTCGCCGGCGAGATCCGCCCCGTTCCCAGCGGCGGCGAACGACTGGCGGAAGCCGCCAAGCACGGGTTCACGCGCGCGATCGTCCCGCTGGCCAACGTGCCGCGCAAGCCGATCGACGGCATGGAGATCGTCGGCGTGACGCGATTGTCCGAGGCGCTGGCGGCGCTGTGAGGCGCGCTGCCATGCGCGCTAGCCGCGGATCTTCGCGTTCGTGCGTTCCGGATGTCCTTCGAGATGGCGCAGCCGATGTTGGGCAGCCAGCGCAAAACGGCCGAGGATCGCGTTCAGGTCCGATGACTGTGTTGCGTTCGCGAACGCGCTGTGACTGCGCAGGCGCTCACTGACCGTGAAAGTCTCGCCGTCGCTGGCGAGCGTGATGTCCTCGTACTCGAGGCCGATATCGTCGCCGAGCGTTCGCTCGAGCAGCTCCCGCACGGTGTAGTTGAAGAAGTTCTTCACGTCGCCCACCGATTCGGCATGGTTCAGGCTGTTGCGCAGCCCTGGTGCCAGTTCGTTCTCGATCCGGGAATACGAAACGAAATCGCTCATTGCGCGCGTTCTCCTCGATCAGCGGGACTACAGGACTCTGCTGCATAGTATCGTCGCGATTCGGCGAACGGCAAACGCGGGAGGCGGGAGTCGCTCAACAGATACTTTGTGATCTCCACCTTCAGTGGTGGGAGCTGGAGAACTTTATTCGCCGACACCCCTTGAAGACGCCGCCATCAGCATGGGAATGAATCGTGTCGGGTCTGACCAGGGTCAGGTTTTCAAGGAAACTACCCTGAGCCCGATGTGTTCTGCGAATGCATCGAAATCGCGGTCGGAGTGCAGCAGCGAATAGCCGCTAACGATGCAGCGCGTCGCGATGATCGTGTCTATCGTCTTCCGAACCGTTATGCCTTGAGCGCGGAGCAGACGGAAATTTCGCGCTGCTTCAATGGCAATGTCCTTTCCGCCCAATTTCACGAGTGTGAACGCATCCAGCATCTTTCGTGCTTCGTTAAAATCTCGATCAGATGTGAAACCCTGGAGGACCTCGGTTAGTATGAGGTCGCCAATGGCTAGAGGCTCATTCCCGAGCAAGGCGTCCAGGCGTTCGACTTGTGGATTCGATTTTCCCCGAAAGAAGTCGATCCACACGCTGGAGTCAACCAGAATCACTTGTCTGTTCTCATGGCCTCGAGGTCGCCCTCCCACGCAAGCTTGCCCCGTAGCCTGCGCACCTGCGCTTGCTGGTCGAGACGAAGGATGGTACGAAGACCGAGCTCGACTACCTCCCGCTTGGTCCTCAGCCCCGTGACCCGAAGGGTGTCCTTCATGAGCTCGTCGTCAATTACAATGTTGGTTCGCATGGTGTGTACTCCAGCGTTTATATATACACATTATGCGCCAGGCAGTAGTGCTGCGGGAACCCGAGGATGAGCTGATCCATCCATGAAACCTGTTTTTTCAAGCCAAGGATTCGTGTGTACAGGGGCAGGCTGTCTGCTCCTCTCGGCATTGCTTGTGCTGCTGATGCCGGTATCGCCGGCGGATGCCAGCACTGCGCCGACCGAAGCGCCCGCCACCGTCGAGCAGGGGGCACAGCCGCTCGTCGAGATCTACACCACGCCGTCGTGCACCTACTGCAAGATGCTGCGCAAATACCTGCAGGCGCGTGGCATCGAGTACACCGAGCACAATGTGAACGCGACCGTCGAGACGCGCGAGGCGTTCTATGCCAGCGGTGCGCACGGGGTGCCGGTGGTCGTGATCGGTACGCGACGGATCCAGGGCTTCAACCCGCTGCGGATCGAGTCGGCGCTGCGCGAGGCCCGTGGCGCAGAACCAGTAAACTGAATGGGGTGGGCACGATGCGTAACGGAGTTTCGATGAAGCCGTGTCGGAGTGTCGGGGTGCTCGTCCTTGCGGCTTTGGCCTGCGGGGTGCATGCCGACGAGGTCGGGTGCGTGTCGACCGTGTTCAAGTGGGTCGGACCCAACGACAAGATCTGTATCGAATCCTTTCGTGATCCGAAGGTCGATGGTGTTGTGTGTCACGTCAGCCGTGCCGTGACCGGTGGTGTGAAGGGTGCCGTTGGTCTTGCCGAGGACACGTCGGATGCAGCGATCGCATGCCGCCAGGTCGGTCCGATCACGATCCGCGGCAAGCTGGAGGACGGCGAGGATGTGTTCCGGGAGAGCCGCTCGCTGGTGTTCAAGCGGCTGCAGGTGGTGCGTTTCTTCGACCGGCCGAACAATACGCTGGTCTACCTCAGCTATTCGGATCGGCTGATCGAGGGTTCGCCGCAGAATTCGATCTCCACCGTGCCGATCATGCCGTGGAGTACGGCCCCGTAGGCCGGCATTCGCGCGTTGGGCGCAGGCCGGCATTCATGCGTTGGGTGTAGGTCGGCATTCATGCGTTGGGTGTAGGTCGGCATTCATGCGTTGGGCGTAGGTCGGCATTCATGCGTTGGGCGTAGGTCGGCATTCATGCCGACGATGTATGCCTCCGATCGGGCACCTGTCGGGTTGAAACCCGACCTACATGGGTTGAAACCCGACCTACGCGGGGTGCAGCAGAGACTCAGCGCGCGATCGGCCTGTAGCGGATCCGCTTCGGTTTCGCGCCTTCCTCGCCGAGTCGCTTCTTCTTGTCTGCCTCGTATTCCTGGTAATTGCCCGCAAAGAAGGTCCACTGCGAGTCGCCTTCGGCAGCGAGAATGTGCGTCGCGATGCGGTCGAGGAACCAGCGATCGTGGCTGATCACCAGCACGCAGCCGGCGAACTCGAGCAGGGCGTCTTCCAGCGCACGCAGCGTCTCGACGTCGAGGTCGTTCGACGGTTCGTCGAGCAGCAACACGTTGCCGCCGGCAATCAGCGTCTTCGCCAGGTGCAGCCGTCCGCGCTCGCCGCCCGACAGGTTACCGACGATCTTCTGCTGGTCGGCACCCTTGAAGTTGAAGCGCCCGAGATAGGCGCGGCTCGGCATCTGGAACTTGCCGACGGTCAGGATGTCCGCGCCACCGGAAATCGCTTCGAACACGCTCTTGTCGTTTGCCAGGCCTTCGCGTGACTGGTCGACCGAGGCGAGCTTGACTGTAGGGCCGACGCGGATCGAGCCGCTGTCGGGCTGCTCGCCGCCCATGATCATGCGGAACAGCGTCGACTTGCCGGCGCCGTTGGGGCCGATGATGCCGACGATCGCTCCCTGCGGCACGCTGAAGCTGAGCCCGTCCATCAGCAGCCTGTCGCCGAAGGCCTTGCCGACCTGGTCGAACTCGATCACCAGCTCGCCGAGACGCTCTCCCGGCGGGATGAAGATTTCCTGCGTTTCGTTGCGCTTCTGGTAGTCGAGGTTCGAGAGCTCCTCGAAGCGGTTCAGGCGCGCCTTGCTCTTGGCCTGGCGCGCCTTCGGGTTGCTGCGCACCCACTCGAGCTCCTGTTTCATGGTCTTGATGCGTGCAGCCTCCGACCTGGCCTCCTGCGCCAGTCGTGCTTCCTTCTGCTCGAGCCACGAGGTGTAGTTGCCCTTCCACGGAATGCCGTGGCCGCGGTCGAGCTCGAGGATCCATTCGGCGGCGTTGTCGAGGAAGTAGCGATCGTGGGTGATCGCGACCACGGTACCGGGGAAGCGCTGCAGGAACTGCTCCAGCCACTCGACCGATTCGGCGTCGAGGTGGTTGGTTGGTTCGTCGAGCAGCAGCATGTCGGGCTTCGACAGCAGCAGCCTGCACAGCGCCACGCGACGCCTTTCGCCACCGGAGAGCTTGCCGATTTCCGCGTCCCACGCTGGCAGTCGCAGTGCGTCGGCCGCGATCTCCATCTGCGTTTCGGCGTCGGAGCCGGCTGCTGCGATGATCGCTTCGTACTTCGCCTGCTGCTCGGCGAGCTTGTCGAAGTCGGCATCCGGCTCCGCGTAGGCGGCGTAGATCTCTTCGAGCTTCTGCTTCGCTTCCATGACCTCGCCGAGCCCGCCCTCGACTTCCTCGCGCACGCTCTTGGCCGGGTCGAGCTCGGGTTCCTGCGGCAGGTAGCCGATGCGGATGCCGGGTTGCGCGCGCGCCTCGCCGATGATGTCCGTATCCACGCCGGCCATGATGCGCAGCAGCGTCGACTTGCCCGAACCGTTCACGCCGAGCACGCCGATCTTGGCGCCGGGGAAGAACGACAGCGAGATGTCCTTCAGGATCTCGCGCTTGGGCGGCACGACCTTGCCGACCCGATTCATCGTGTACACGTATTGCGCCATCTCGTGTCCGTCCGCCGGGAATATCAATGGGGCGGCGAAGTTACCCCAGAGCCGGGCACTTGGCAAACACGCATGGCACGCAACACGCATGGCACGCACGCATGGCACGATTGCACAGTCACGCGAAGCCGCGGGTGCGCCTCCGTATACTCGACCCGCTGCTGGTGTGGTTCCGGAGGCGGGGATGAAGAACATGTCGCAACAGATGGCGAGGCGTGTGGCGAGGCCTTTGCATCGGGGGGCGTGTGCCGCAGGGATGCGGCACTCGAGCCTGCAGGGATGCATTTGCGGTGTCCCACCGGTGCAAAGGCCTCGCCACGCGCCGGTCATGTCGATGTTCGAAGGGCTTTTGCGACAGCCCTTGACGCCGCTGTACGTCTTGTTGTTCTGGCTGGGGGCAGTGCTGGGCGCGCCTGCGTACGCACTGCTCGATGGCGCTTCGTGGTCGGCGACGCGGATCGTGCGCATCGACGGGCGCGAGTTCGTCACCCACGTGAACCACACGCGGCTGCAGGAGCGCATCGTGACCGACGTCGCTGGCGTCGAGCTGACGCTGATCCTGCGCAGCGACCGCAATGTTGCCTGGCAGTTGGTGCCGCTGATGATGGTTTACGCCGAAGCCGACGTCTCGCGCATGGATACACCCGCAAACGTGCGCATCGTCGAAGCCGAGCCGCTGGGTGAGGAGGCCGTCGGCGGGCAGAGTGCAATGAAGTATCGAGCGCTGTTCCAGACCCGCGACGGAACCCGTCACGAGGGTCACTTCTGGCAGAACGCGGCCGGCGTGCACGTGAAGGAGCGTTTCCCGGTCACCGACCGCGCCGGGCGCACGCGGCTGATCGAGCTGGAGCTGCGGGATCTGCGGGTGGGCGCACAGCAGCCAGGCCTGTTCGAGGTGCCGACAGGTTATCGACTGATCGACGTCGATATCGGATCGGTGCTGGGGGAATTGTTCGGCTTCTGAACCCCGCCCGGCCTGGTGAGATCGGGTAGAATGCGCGGCTTTTCCGACCATCGCAGGGGCCTTGTCCCGGAGGAGACGCCATGTTCGACCGCCATCTCAGTGTCGCTGACTATGATTCCGAACTGTGGGACGCGATCTGTCACGAGGAGCGGCGACAGGAAGAGCACATCGAGCTGATCGCCTCGGAGAACTACTGCAGCCCGCGCGTGATGCAGATGCAGGGCACCGTGCTGACGAACAAGTACGCCGAAGGCTACCCGCACAAGCGTTACTACGGCGGCTGTGAATTTGTCGACCGCGCCGAGGAACTTGCGATCGAGCGTGCGAAGCAGCTCTTCGGCGCCGATTTTGCCAACGTGCAACCGCATTCGGGGTCGCAGGCGAACAACGCCGTGTACCTGGCGCTGTGCCAGCCGGGCGACACCATCCTCGGGATGAGCCTCGCGCACGGTGGGCACCTGACGCACGGCGCAAAGCCGAATTTCTCCGGCAAGCTCTACCACGCGGTGCAATACGGTCTCGACGCCGCGACCGGCGAGGTGGACTACGCCGAAGTCGAGCGGCTGGCGCTGGAGCACCGCCCGCGGATGATCGTGGCCGGCTTCTCCGCGTACTCGCGCGTGATGGACTGGGCGCGCTTTCGCGCGATCGCCGACAAGGTGGGAGCCTACCTGCTGGTCGACATGGCACACGTAGCCGGGCTGGTTGCAGTCGGCCTCTATCCGAATCCGGTGCCGTACGCCGACGCGGTGACCACGACCACGCACAAGACACTGCGCGGCCCGCGTGGCGGGATGATCCTCGCGCGACGCAACGACGAGCTGACGAAGAAGTTCAACTCGGCGGTATTCCCCGGTGGCCAGGGGGGGCCGCTGATGCACGTGATCGCCGCCAAGGCGGTCAGCTTCAAGGAAGCACTGGAACCCGGGTTCCGCGTCTACCAGCAGCAGGTGGTGGACAACGCACGCGCGATGGCGCGCACGTTCATCGAGCGCGGCATCGACATAGTCTCCGGTGGCACCGACAACCACCTGATGCTGGTGAACCTGATCGGTAAGTCCTACACCGGCAAGGACGCCGACGAAGTGCTTGGCGAGGCGCACATCACGGTGAACAAGAACGCCGTGCCGAACGACCCGCGCCCGCCCGCGGTGACCAGCGGACTGCGTGTGGGTACGCCCGCGATCACCACCCGCGGTTTCGGCATCGCCGAGACGGTGGAGCTCACGCACTGGATGTGCGATGTGCTGGCCTCGCTGGAAGACGGCAGCAGCGATCGGGTGATCACCGAGGTGCGCGCGAAGGTGCTGGCAATCTGCCGGCGCTTTCCTGTCTACGGCTGAGCCGCGAGCGGTCTGCGCTCAGCGCTTGCGGGCGCAGACCAGGATCTCGTTGGTCAGCAACAGCTCGCTGCCGTATTGCTCGACGAGCCGCTGCGGCGGCGTGAGATTGCCCACCTTGATGATGATGCCGGACTCGATCGAGAAGCCGGCATCGGCGATCGCCTGCAGCAACTCCTCTGCCGTGATCCTGTTCAGGGACCGGTATTCCCCGAGAAGGTAGTTCTTCACCCGTTCGAATTCGTTGTTGCGGTACAGGATGTCCTGCTCCGGTGCCGCCACGTTGTCGTGCGCCGATCTCGCCATGTCCAGGAACGTCTCTTCGTCCATCAGCAGATGTGCCCATGGCTGATCCACGAGTCGACGCAGGTGCGATCCGTACGGGCCGTGGAACAGCGGCTCGATCTGGACGTACAGAGCGCCGCCGGGTCTGGTGACACGCAGCAGATCGACAAGTACCGAGGAGACGTCGGTGACGTGCTCGAATACCGACCACGAACAGACGAGATCGAAGTGGTCGTCGGGAAATGGCAGCGGGCAGCCCGGCCGTGACTGCACGAACGACAGGTTCGGCGGATGGCCGATGTTCTTCTGTCGAAGCGTATCGTGCAGGGTATCGAAGGCGCGGGTGATGTCGACGCCGATCACGCTTGCTGCGGTACGCGTCGCTACGCCTGCGGAGTTGATGCCGTCGCCACAGCCGAAATCGAGGATCGTTGCGTCCTTGCGGTAGTCTGGCAGCATATTGTCAGTGCAGATCCGCGTGGCGACGCCGTGGAAGTGCGCATCGAACCACGGATCCTGCCAGTCTGGATCGGGAACGATCAGGGGAGAAAAGCTGCAGGCGATTTCAGGTGTCCGTTGCGTGTACGGAACCTTCGCGGCAGGGGAAAGCAGGCGTTTGACGAGATCGGTTAGCATCGGATGCGAAGACTGCGGGTTGCCGGCGAGGTTGCAGGAAGGCAGGGCGTGTCCTGCACGCACGGCCCGAATCATGCACCGGCCGGTCTGTCGAGTACAAGAAGACTGCGGATGATTGCGGCAGCATCGCATCCGGCACGGAGGTGAGCATGGAATCGATCGGCAGGATCGGCGGGTTGTGGAGATATCCGGTCAAGTCGCTGGCAGGCGAGGCGCTGGAGACGGCGGTGCTCGACGCAACCGGAATCGTCGGTGACCGGCGCTGGGCATTGAAGAACAGTCGCAGCAATGAACTCGTGAACTGCAAGGTGTTCACCTCGCTGCTGACCATCGGTGCCCGTTACAGGCAGGAGCCGGCTCCCGGTTACGGGGTGGTGCACGCCGAGATCACGTTGCCGGACGGTCGGGTACTGATGACGGGCGATGCGTCGGCGAATGCGGCGATATCCGCGATCGCTGGTCAGCCGCTCGAGCTGTGGCCGTTGTTGCCGCCCTCGGAGGAGGCGCACTACCGCCTGCGCCAGCCGTTCACGCCGGAGATCACCAAGCAGCGGATGGGCCTGAGGCCGGACGATCCGTATCCGGATTTCTCTGCCTACGAGCAGGAGATGATCGCTGAGCTGCAGTATTACTTCTCGCCCCGAGGTTCGTACAAGGATGCCTACGCGCTCCATTACGTGACGTCCGCATCGCTTGCGACGCTGGCGGGTTGCCGTCCGGGCCTCGACGTCACGGCGCGTCGCTTCCGCCCGAATTTTTATATCGAAGGCGTCGTGGCGGACGGCTTTCCCGAGCTCGACTGGACCGGCTTCGACATGCTGATCGGTGACGTGGTCCTGAACTGCGGGCAGGAGACCGTGCGCTGCCTGATGCCGTCGCAGGCGCAGCGGGGGCTGCGGGCGGAGCCGCAGATGGGTTTCGTGCTGAACCGCGCCGCGCAACTGAAGTTCGGTGCCTATTGCCATGTGCGCAAGCCCGGCACGATTTCCGTGGGCGACGAGGTCTTCCTGGAAAGAAGGCCACGCCACAGCGCGATGGCGTATGTATCGACCCCGCTGCCGGCAGACATCGCCAGCGGTAACGTGGCGGAGCCGCCGCCGCTGCCGGCGTTCTACCAGGCGCGTGTGGTCGGCAAGCGACGCGAGACGGCGGACACGGTCACATTCGGTCTGCGGATGCCTCCTGGTACGGCCTTTCCCTTCCTTCCCGGGCAGCATCTGATCCTGCGTCTCGCGCCGGTCGGGCTCGGCCGCCCGCTGATGCGCAGCTATTCGCTCAGCAGCGGATCGTGGTTTTCGGATGGTGCGGATTACGCGATCACGGTGAAGCGCATCGGCATCGCTTCCAGCTACCTGCTCGACTCGGTCGAGGTCGGCGACGAGCTCGATGTGCGCTGGCCGAGCGGACGCTTCTTCGTCGTGCCGGAAGCCGACGCGCCGCTGGCGCTGATCAGCAACGGCATCGGTGCTACCCCTCTGTTTGCCATGCTGCAGCGCGTCGCCGAAGCGAACCCGGCTCGGCGCATCTTCTGGCTGCACGCCACCCGCGACTCCCGGACCCATGTGTTCAAGGACGCGATCCGCGAGCTGGGGCAGGGGCTTGCCGATTTCCGTGCGCACACGATCTACCGCAACCCGCAAGCTGCAGACGTGCGGGGTGTGGATTACCAGTCTTGCGAGCGAATCGACGCGCAGCGTCTGGCGCCGCTTGCCGGCATGGCGGGCGTCGAGGTGTTCATTTGCGGAACGGAGTCGTTCACCGCGTGCGTGCGCGACATGGTCGCCGGGACGGGGATCGCGCCAGAACGGATCCACAGCGAGAAGTTCTTCAGTACCGTTCGCAGCGACGCGGTCGGCGAACGGGCGGCGAACGCCGACGCCAGGACCTGGTCGGTCCGTTTCGAGCGCTCCGGTGTCGAGGCGCAATGGACGCAAGGCGATCCCACGCTGCTCGAGATTGCCGAGCAGTCGGGGATCCCGGCCGATTACGGCTGTCGCTTCGGTTCGTGCCTTGCGTGCAGCACGCGCATCATCGAAGGCGAGGTGAAATACACCGACGCTGAAGTCGTGCCGAAGCCCGGCGAGGCACTGATCTGCTGCGCCGAGCCGGTCTCCGACCTCGTCCTCGACCTGTGAGAGGCTGTCGCAATAGCTCTTCGCGTATTGGCATGACCGGAGCGTGACGACGCCTTCGCACCGGTGAGACGCCGTAAATGCATCCCTGCAGGCTCGAGTGCCGCATCCCTGCGGCACACGCCCCCCGATGCGAAGGCGTCGCCACGCGCCTCGTCATGTTTTGCGACACCCTTGTGAGTGTCGCCTTCAGCCGACCTGCGGTACCCCGCGCAGCGCGTCGGCGAGCATGGCGTCGCTGAGTTCGAGATCCTGCATCTCGCCGCGCAGGAACTTCTCGTAGGACGCCAGATCGAGGTGTCCGTGGCCGCACAGCGCGGTCAGGATCGTCTTCGGTTCGCCGCTCTCGCGGCAGGCAAGTGCCTCGCGGATCGCGGCGGCAATGGCGTGCGTGGGTTCCGGCGCGGGCACGATGCCCTCGGTACGCGCGAAACGGATCGCGCCTTCGAAGCATTCGGTCTGCGGGATCGCGATCGCCTCGACCAGACCCAGCTCGAGCACGTGCGATACCAGTGGCGCCATGCCGTGGTAGCGCAGTCCTCCGGCGTGTATGGGTTCGGGGATGAACGCATGGCCGAGCGTGTGCATCTTCATCAGCGGTGTCAGCCCTGCCGTATCGCCGAAGTCGTAGCGATACTCGCCGCGCGTCAGCGTCGGGCACGCGGTCGGCTCCACGCAGCGGATCACCGGATTCATGCGCCCGGCGAGCTTCTCGCGCAGGAACGGGAATGCCAGCCCGCCGAAGTTCGAGCCGCCGCCGGTGCAGCCGACCAGCACGTCGGGGGTCTCGCCGATCTTCGCCAGTTGCAGCAGCGTTTCCTCACCGATGATCGTCTGGTGCAGCAGCACGTGGTTCAGCACGCTGCCGAGTGCATAGCGGGTGAGCGGGTCGTGGACGGCCTCGCTGACCGCTTCGGAGATCGCGATGCCGAGCGAGCCGGGGTGGTCGGGATCCTGTGCCAGCAGCGAGCGGCCGAACTCGGTCACGGTCGACGGACTGGGATGCACCTTGCCGCCCCAGATTTCCATCATCGTGCGGCGGTAGGGCTTGCTGCGATACGAGGCGGCAACCTGCCAGATCTCGCAGTCGAGCCCGAACTGTGCGCATGCAAACGCGAGCGAGCTGCCCCACTGGCCGGCACCGGTTTCGGTGGTGAGCTTGCGGATGCCTTCCTGCGCGTTGTACCAGACCTGCGGTACGGCGGTATTCGGCTTGTGCGAGCCGGCCGGGCTCACACCCTCGTATTTGTAGAAGATCTTCGCCGGCGTATCGAGCAGCTTTTCCAGGCGGCGCGCGCGAAACAGCGGGCTGGGGCGCCACAGACGGTAGACGTCGAGCACCTCGCCCGGAATGTCGATGTAGCGTTGGGTGCTCATTTCCTGCTCGATCAGCGCGCGAGGAAACAGCGCCGCAAAGTCGTCCGCGGTTGCCGGTTGCAGCGTACCCGGATGCAACGGAGGGGGTGGCGGTGCAGGCAGGTCGGCGACGACGTTGTACCAGCGCGTCGGCATTTCGGATTCTTCGAGCAGGATCTTCGTATAGTCGGTCATGGGGTCGGCTGGTCTCCGCTGTCCGGGTTTGAAACGGGTGTGCAAACCGGCGCATCATAGGATCCTGCGCCGCCGGGGAAAAGCGCGGCGTACCGTCAGCGGAGGATTTGCGATGAAGGCACGGTGGTTCCTGTTGCTGCAGGCGTTGTTGCTGACAGCCAGCGTGAATGTCGGTGCCGAGGACATGAGTGCCGACCAGGCACTGGAGGCGGTGCGCGAGCAGCGCGTCGTGCTGGTCGACGTGCGTACGCCGGCGGAGTGGAAACAGACCGGAATCGCACCTGGCGCGGCACGCATCAGCGTGACCGAGCATCCGCAGGGTGAACGCGGCTTCGTCGCGGACGTGCTCGCACTGGTCGACGGGGACCGCAGCCGTCCCGTGGCAGTGATCTGTCGCACCGGACGCCGCTCGGCAGCGGCCGAGCGCCTGCTCGAGCGCAACGGCTTCTCTCATGTCTACAACGTCGTCGAGGGCATGGCCGGCAGTTCGGCTGGGCCCGGCTGGCTCGCGCGCGGACTGCCCATCGAACCCTGCCCGACCTGCTGAATACCGACAGAAACCGCGCACCCCCGAGGAGGCTGAATCATGAGTTCACCACTGCTGCCATGGGCCGAGTACGTCGATCTGCTGAAACCCGCCGCACGGCTCATCGATCTCACCGTCGATCCGCACAGCGAGCAGCTGCGGGCGGAGCAGTACCGCCAGTTCCTGATGAACCTCTCGCTCGGCTACTTCCTGTATTTCCAGTCGAGCCCCGACCATCCGGACTGGGCACCGTTCCTGAATTCGGTCTACCTGCTGCAGCCCAATCCCGACGATACCTACCTGCTGGCGCCGGTTCGCGGCGACGCGACGTATCGCATCACCGGTCGGCGTGGCACCGTGAAGCTGCTGACGCTCTCGGTCGGCGCAAACATGATGGGCATGGGCGACGGGCCAGGGAAGAACTTCAGCTACCACGACGCGGACGATCTGACGCTGGGTCCGAACGGCGAGATCGACGTGATCCTCAGCACCGAACGCCCGCCGGGCCACAGCGGCGACTGGTTGGCGCTGCATCCGGAAGCGGACTTCATCATGGTGCGCCAGCGCTCCTACGACTGGGCCGGGGAAGAGGCCGGGCGGCTTGCGATCGAGCGGGTCGGCGGCGATCCGCTGAAACCGCGCCAGGACATCGCGACGATCGATCGCCAGCTGCGTGCGCTGCTCGGCGGTTTCACCGAACGCCTGTCACGCCAATGGCTGAATTACCAGAACGACGTGATCCGCCGCGGTGTCATCAACCGTCTCGAAATGACCGACATCGGCGGCAACATACCGGTACAGGTGTACTGGCAGGGCATGTTCCGTCTCGAGCCTGGCCAGGCACTGATCCTCGAGACCGTGCTGCCTGCACGCCAGCTCTACTGGAACGTGCAGCTCAACGACGAATTCTGGAATGCCGTCGAGTTCGTCTACCGGCAGAGCAGTCTGAACGGGCACCAGGCGCGTCTGGACAGCGACGGACGCTTCCGTGCGGTGATCGCGCTCGAAGACCCTGGCGTGCCGAACTGGCTGGATCCGGCGGGCACCATGTTCGGCATGCTGATCGGGCGCTGGTACGCGGCCGATTCGCTGCCGATGCCGACGCTGACGCCGGTGCCGTTCGCCGAGCTGCGCCGCCATCTCCCCCCGGACACGCCGACGGTGAGCCCGGCCGAGCGCGCCGAGCAGTTGCGCCTGCGCCGGCTCGGGGCGCAACTGCGCCGGCGCTGGTGAATCATGGGGATGGGCGTCGTTCATTTCCCGACCGTAGCCGAGTTGCTGGCGCAGGCCAGCGCGGCGACCGGGCTCGACGATTTCGGCAGCGGCTTCGAGGACGCGCTCGGCGTGCTGCGCGATGCCATCACCCGCGATATCGAACTGAGTGCCGACAATGTGCTGCGACTCGCAGGGCCGATCGTTGGCCTCCTGATCAGCCGCCTGTATTCCGAAGCCGGCTGGAAGCGCAATCCGCAGTGCCTTGCCCAGCCGATCCGCGCACCGCTGGTCGTGACCGGACTGCCGCGCACCGGCACCACGGCGCTGCACAAGCTGCTGTCGATGGATCCGCAGTTCCAGGGGCTCGAACAGTGGCTGATCGGCACGCCGATGCCACGCCCTTCGCGTGAGCAATGGAATGAGGTCGCCGAGTTTCGCAACGCCGTTGCCGCGCAGGAAGCCTTCCTCGAGGCAGTGCCGGAGCTGCGCATCTCGCACGAGGTGGAAGCGGACGAGGTCGACGAATGCCTGAACCTGCTGGCGCAGAGTTTCGTCAGCCACTATCCGTCGACCGGTTTCGGCCTGCCGAGCTACGACCGCTGGTGGTGGGGGCGCGACGAGACGCCGAGCTATCGTCGTTTTGCCGACAATCTGCGCCTGATCGGTGCGAACGCACCGCACCAGCGCTGGCTGCTGAAGAATCCCGGTCACATCACGCACATGGACGCGCTGTTTGCGGTGTTTCCGGATGCCTGCGTGGTGCAGACCCATCGCGACCCGGCAGCGACGATCCCGTCGGTGTGCAGCGTGATCCACCCGGCACGGCGCTTCTTCCACGCGTGTGAGGTGGACGCGACGCTGATCGGTCCGCGTGAGCTCGAGATCTGGGCCTGGTCTGCGGAGCGTTCCGATGAAGTACGTGCGAGCCGCCCCGAGCGCTTCCTCGACGTACGATTCCGCGATTTCCAGCGCGCACCGCTGGCCGTGGTGGAGCGCATCTACACGCACTTCGGGCTGGAGTTGAGCGACGCTGCGCGTGCAGCGATGCAGGAATGGGCGGCCAACAACGCGCAACACAAGCACGGGCGGCACGAATACACGCTGGAACAGTTCGGTCTGACGCGTGCGATGGTGCACGAACGTTTCGCGGGATACATGCAGCGTTACGGCCTCGCGAGCGGCGACTGAACCCGAACGGCAGACACAAGGCAAGCGGAGGCAGGAATCGATGAAGGCGGCAGTCAGCAAGGGACCACATCTGGGGTTGCGCATCGATGAGGTGCCGGATCCCTCGCCCGAGGCCGACGAGGTGGTGCTGCGCGTCGATCGCGTCGGCATCTGCGGCAGCGATCTGCACACGGCCTACAGCGACAGCTACGCAGCGGCAGAAGGGTCGATTCTCGGCCACGAGTTCTGCGGCGAGGTGATGGCGGTGGGCGCCAACGTCGACTGGCTGCGTGTGGGGGATCGCGTGGCACCGATGCCGTTTCGTGGCTGTGGCCGTTGCATGTACTGCCTCGCGGGAAAGCCGCACCACTGCCCCGAGGGGCGCATCGACGTGATCTCGGGGTTCGCCCAATACTCGCGTGCCGGCGCCCGTGAATGCATACGGTTGCAGCCGGAAGTCAGCGACGACGACGGCGCGCTGATCGAGCCGCTCGCGGTCGGGCTGCAGGGCGTGCGCAAGGCGGAGCTGCCTATAGGCGCGCGCGTGCTGGTCACCGGTGCCGGCCCGATCGGTGTGCTCACGGCGTACTGGGCGCGCCGCCTCGGTGCCGGCCCGATCGCGGTGATGGCGCGCTCCGCGCGTCGCGAGCCGATCGCGCGTGCGCTCGGCGCCACGCATTTCATTGCCCAGCAGGAAGTCGCGAATCCGCAGGAAGCGGTATGCGATGCGCTTGGCGGGGCTCCCGATGTGGTGTTCGAGGCGGTAGGCGTTCCCGGTGCGATCGCGGATGCCTTCGGTTTCGTGAAGCCGCTCGGCACCGTGATCTCGCTGGGGTTCTGCATGGGCCAGGACGGCTTCGTGCCGGTGGTGCCGCTGATGAAGGAGGTGCGGCTGCTGTTCTCGATGTGCTACGAACGCGCCGACTTCCAGTACATCGCCGATCTGCTCGCCGCCGGTGAACGCGGACCGCGCGCAATCGTGACCGACCGTATCGGCATGGATGCGATGCCGGCAAAGTTCAGCGCGCTGCACGCAGGCAACGCGCCCGATTGCAAGGTCCTGGTTTCCCCCTGGCAATAGGTCGGCATTCATGCCGACGTGTCGGGTTGAAACCCGACCCACACGACCTGGCATCGCGCCATGTAGGTCGGCATTCATGCCGACGGGATTGTCGGATTGAAATCCGACCCACACGACCTGGCATTGCGCCATGTAGGTCGGCATTCATGCCGACGGGGTTGTCGGGTTGAAACCCGACCTACGTGGATTGTCGGATTAAAATCCGACCTACGGTTGGGAACGGGCGTAGGTCGGCATTCATGCCGACAGTTGCTTTACGATGGCACCGACCTTGCAGCCGGAATCCCGATGGTCTCGTTGACAAACACCCTGGCGACGGTTGGCGGCGCGGCCGGTGATCTGCTCGATCGCGCGCTCGATCGGCAGTTGCGGCTCGCCGTCACCGGCCTGTCGCAGAGCGGCAAGACGGCGTTCATCACGGCGCTGGTCAACCAGCTCGAAAACGCCAGCGCCGCCGACTCGCGGCTGCCGCTGTGGCAGGCACAGCGGCGCGGCCGGCTGCTCGGTGTGCGCCGCGTGCCGCAGACCAACGCCCATATCCCCTCGTTTGCGTACGGTGCCGCACTCGAGCGTCTGTACGCCGATCCACCGGCGTGGCCCGAGTCGACGCGCGGCGTATCCGAGATCCGCCTCGAGATCCGCTATCGACCGAGTGGCCGCTTCGCGCGCGAGAAGGGCACGTTGTACCTGGACATCGTCGATTACCCGGGTGAATGGCTGCTCGACCTGCCGTTGCTGACGCTGGATTACCGCACCTGGAGCGCGCAGGTGACGGCAACGCTCGCGCCCGGATCGCAGCGGCGCGAACTTGCGGCAGCGTGGCTCGACTGGGCGCCTGCGCCCGACGCACCCTTCGTCGAGGAGGCGGCAGCCGGGGTGGCGCGTGCGTACACCGCTTATCTGCACGCCTGTCGTGAGCGGCTGGGCCTCAGTCTGCTGCAACCCGGGCGCTTTCTGCTGCCCGGTGAGCACGCAGGGGCGCCGATGCTGCAGTTCGTGCCGTGGGCATGGGCCATGCCGCAGGGCAAGGCCGCCGAAGGCGGCATCTTCCACACCTTCGAACACCGCTACGAGCAGTACAAGAGACACCTGGTACGCGGTTTCTACCGGCGCCACTTCGCCGGCTTCGATCGCCAGATCGTGCTCGTCGACTGCCTGCAGGCGCTGAACCGTGGACCCGAATGCTTCCGCGACATGCAGCAGGCGCTGCATCGCATCATGGAGAGTTTCGCCTACGGCAAGGGCAATCTGCTGTCGCGTCTGTTTGCCCCGCGCATCGATCGCATCCTGTTCGCGGCCAGCAAGGCGGATCACGTCACGCCCGATCAGCACGCGAACCTGGTGTCGTTGCTGCAACATCTGGTGCGCGACTCGCAACTGGTGGCACGCTTCGAGGGCGTGACCACCGACTGCATGGCGATCGCGTCGGTGCAGGCGACCGAGGTCGCGAGCGGGCGTGCCGAAGGCAGGACGCTGGCGGGAATCCGCGGGCACGCCCTCGATGGCCGCGCCCTGTTCGTGCGTCCAGGGGCGGTTCCCGCCGACGTTCCCGATGAGCGCTGGTGGCGCGAACGTGGCGAACCGTTCGACAGTTTCAGACCGCCGGCGATGGATTCGATGCGCACGATGCCGCATATCCGCCTCGATGCCGTGCTCGAGTACCTGCTGGGTGACCGGCTGCAGTAGCGCACGGCGAGGAAAAGCAGATGCAGGACCGACGCACCGAACTCGACCCGCTCGACGAAGCCGCTGCCGCACCGGCGTCTGCGCAGGTCCGCCTCAGGCTGGAGCCGGTCGCAGACGATCCGGCGCAAGCCGGGATGGAGGCGCCGCTGCAGCAGCAGGGCAAGCGGACGCGGCTGCGCGCTGCCCTGTTCGCGACCGCGATCGGCCTTGCGGCGCTGTTGCTGCTGGTGCAGACGGGCTTCGAGCTGTGGCGGCTGATGCAGGAGTCACCACTGCTCGGTGCTGGCTGGACGCTGGTGGTGCTGTTGCTGCTCGCCACTGCAGGCAGTGCACTGTGGCGCTTCTGGCGTACGCTCGGGCGGCTGCGCGGGCGCGACGAGCTGCAGCAGCGGGCGCAGTTCCTGCTCGGCCACCACGGCGTCAGCGAAGGAGTCGCGTTCTGCACGCGCCTCGCCACGCTGAGCGGAGATACCGGACGCGAATCGTTCCGCCGGTGGCGTGATTCGCTCAGCCAGACCCACAACGATCGTGAAGTGCTGGCGCTCTATGGGCAGACCGTGCTCGCCGAAACCGACGCGCGCGCACTCGAGCGGGTGGTCGTGCACGCGGGCGATGTGACCGTGATGGTCGCGTTGAGCCGGTTTCCGCTGATCGACATGCTGTTCGTGCTCTGGCGCCAGTTGCGCCTGGTCGAGGATGTCGCCCGTGCCTACGGCGTGGACGCGGGTTACTGGGGCCGCATCCGGCTGCTGCGCGTGATTCTGCGCAACATGGCACTGGCCGGTGCTGCCGAGGTCGCGGCGGAGGTGGGCACGCAGGTGATGGGCGCCGGCGTGATGGCCAAGCTGTCGACGGGAGCGGCGCAGGGCATAGGAGCCGGCATCCTGACTGCGCGGCTGGGCCTGCGCGCGATGGCGGCATGCCGCGTGATTCCGTGGAGTGAAGCCGAACGCCCCCGCCTGCGGCAGGTGAGCACGGGAGTGCTGAGCAATGTGCGCCGCTATCTGGGTGCAGGCAGCGACGGTGCGAACGAGGACGACCGGGTGCGCTGAACGGCACCCGGTCGTGAGCGCATCACTTGCGCATGAAATCGATCACGATCTCGCCGGGAACGCGCTGACGGTACTGGATGTCGACGTGTGGCCCGTAGCGCTGGTCGATCTGGTGCAGCAGCGGCAGCGGGTCGTGGTCATTGCAGAAACGCATCGTCTCGCCCGGCGTCAGCGCATCGAGCGCGCCGAAGATGGCGGCATGACGGAAGCGCTTGGCGACGCCGCGGGCGTCGAACGGGTAGATTGCGGAAGGGTCCGAATGATCGCAGGCCATGGTGCATCGTCCACTCGTGGTTGAGGTGCGCAGATGGTGCGCGGCTTCGAGTCAAAAGACAACTCTAATATGCACCAATTGCGATGACGGATTCTTCACGAGGGGCCGCATGCGCCCGTAGCGCCGGGATTCGCGGCTACAATGCCGCCTGCACACCACTCGAGGAGAGCCCTGCGATGGACAAGAACAATCGCGCCTACCAGATCTCGCTGCAGTCGCGCGAGTATGTACGCAGCCACGACAGGAACGCCTGGCTCGGCATGTTCGCCGAGGATGGCATCATCGAGGATCCGATCGGCAAGTCCGATCTGGATCCCGAGGGCAAGGGCTGGAACACAGCGGCCGCGCGCGAGGCGTTCTGGGACCGCAATATCGCCAACTCGACGATCGATATCGATATTCGTGAGTCGTTCACCGCGGCCGGCAACGAGTGCGCGAACGTGGTGCGCCTGACGATCGAACTGGATTTCGACGGCAAGCGTTACCGGCAGATCGTCGACGGTGTGTTCACGTACCGCGTCGACACACACGGCAAGCTGAAGGCGCTGCGCGGCTACTGGGAATACGCCGACGGCCTGGCGACGCTGCAGCAGATCGGTTGAACCGCAGCGACGGCGGTTCCGGTCTGCCTCGGGCGACGCTCAATCCTCGAGCGCGTAGTCGATCGTCGCGACCACGCGCACGGTCTTGGCGATCTGACGCTCTTCCTGCAGCATCGGCGCCTTGTCGCGCGCAAGGATCTGGAACACGCCCTGGTTGGCGGTGACGATGCCGCCGAGGCGGGCGCCGGAATCGCGCGCGAACTGATCCGCTGCCTCGCGTGCGCTGCGGGTCGCTTCGGCAATCATCGCCGGCTTCAGCTCGTTCAGGCCGTTGTACAGATACGTGGGAGTGTTGTTGTTCTGCGTGTCCAGCACCACGCCGGCATCGACCAGCTCACCGGTGGCTTGCGCCGCCTGGTATACCGTATCCACTGCGGCGGTGCGCACCATCACCGTGCGCGAGATGATGTAGCGCGAGGGGTAGTTGTCGGAGGCCCAGGATTGCGCGGCGCGATCGGTGACTTCGAGATCACGGAATGCCACCTGTCTGTCGTCGAGCCCATGGCGCGCGAGGAAGGCGCTGACGGTGGTGTCGTCCTTCTGGATCGCGGCCTGCACCTGGGCGAGTTCGTCACCGGCCTGCACGAAGCGCAACGGCCACAGCGCGAGATCGGCTTTCACCTCGCGCTCGGAGACGCCTTTCACGGTGACGTGGCGCGGGTTGTGTCCACGCTCGAAACCGTGACCGACGAACCAGCCGCAGACGGCCAGCGCCACCGCAAGCGCTGCGGTGCCGACAAGGTTCCTCATGGCGTTCTCCGGTCGTGGTGCGTTGTGCCGATACTA
The DNA here is from genome assembly GCA_024234165.1 of Pseudomonadales bacterium. Classification (NCBI taxonomy): domain Bacteria; kingdom Pseudomonadati; phylum Pseudomonadota; class Gammaproteobacteria; order Pseudomonadales; species Pseudomonadales bacterium. The sequence continues at coordinate 221,655 of JACKOP010000005.1, read as the reverse complement.
CCGCGGCTGAGCGGTATCACGAAGGTTTGCAGGTATTCGGCCAGTTCCTCGCGGATCCGGTCCGCATCGAAACCGAACTGGTCGAGGCGGTACTCGTGCGTCGGCCGCTGCTCGCGATGGTTCGCGCGCAGCCAGTCGTGCATATGCTGTCTCGCGTCGTCGGTCAGCTCGATTCCCGCTCTCTCGTAGATAGGTTCGACCTGGCCGAGCGGATCCGACATCGCGTCCCGGTACCAGATATCGACGAAGCGTGTCGCCGGCAGCTCGCGCCGCGCTTCCATCAACCGGGCGATGCGGTGCTTCGATGAAGCGCGCACGTACTCGGCGGCTTCGGCAGCGGTTGCATCGTTGCTCGCCAGGCGCCGCAACTGGAAGATCATGCTCGCCAGCGAGGGATAGATATCGACCGGGTCGCGGTGCGGCTGGATCACGGTCGCGTCCGGAAACTGCTCGAACAGATGCCGGACATGCGCCATGTGCTCGGGCGCCTTCAGGACCCAGCGCCCGATGCGCTCACCGCGCAGGCGCTTCTGCCACTGGATGAACTGCAGCATCTGCTTCAGATAGCGATACGCGGCGCTGTTGTCGTGCGTGTTGTGCCAGTGCAGATACGTCGGCACGTGCGCCAGCGCTGCCGGCGCCGTGGAGCGCACGCTGTGCTCGAGCAGCATCGCGTCCTCGTCCGGAGCTTCTGCGTCGAAGGGGTGAACCGCTGCGAGATCCGGGTTCGCCTCCAGCATCGCGGCGGTCTGCTTCCTGGCGTCGACGATCCGTGCGTCCATACCGCTGGCCGCGAGCGCCGGAGACCAGCCGTCGAAGGGTGCGGGGTTGCGTGACTCCCACCACAGCAACGCGGTCGAACGTGGGTCACTGGCCAGCAGCCGCTGCAGCATCGTGGTGCCGGTCCGGGGGAAGCCGACGATCACCAGCGGCGCAGCGAGCCGTTCTGCGCCTATCGCGGGATGACGCTGCAACCAGTGCTGCACGCGCAGTCGGTTGGCGAGCAGGCCGACGATCCGCTCCTCGAGCGAGCGCCGACCCGCCGTGCCGAGGTGTGCCTCGTCCTCGATCGAGCGCAGCAGCACGCCGAGCGGCTGCAGGAAGTCATCGTCGCCGAAGTCGTCGAACCCGGTGCGCTTCCTTGCTTCGGCCAGCATGGCATCCACGGTCGATGCGGTGTGCGTCATTCCCCGTCGCACCTCCCCCTGTTGCCGGTGATTTCGGCGAGCTTCACGACCCGACAGTCGGGACGCGGTGGGTTGGCGACCCCGTTCCAGCGCAGGCCCATCGTCCCGTGTGTGTGTCCGGCGGTGTCGATCCAGTTCGCGACGCCGGGGTCGGCGTGGGCGACCACGATCGTGAACCGGCCGGCGGGATCCTTCGTCACGCTGTGTTTGTTCAGCGTGATCCGGTGATGGCGATAATCGAGCGATTCCATCCAGATGTTGTTCAACTGGAAGTTCCAGTAGCGGCACTCGGGTTCCGTCGCGGACACCAGCAGCGCCTCGTCGGGTGCCAGCGACCAGTAGCCGTGGTAGAAGAACGGCTGGTTCGGATCCATGTGCGCCGCCTCGCGCTTCTCGATCGGCAGCAGGTTCAGCTCGTTGGGGCGCTCGACGAAGATGCGCACCCAGCCGGCAAACAGCTCGGCCGTGCCCTTCACGAAGGCCGTACTGTCCTGCAGCGCCTTCGCGAGATCCACAGGCGCCAGCGGCTGGGCCCGTGCATCGCCATCGATGCGCTCCAGGTGCAGCTCGGCTGCCTTCTCGTTCGCCTTGTCGAGGAAGAACTGGCGAACGATCAGCGACGAGGTGTTCGGCTCCATCGGCAGCCAGTTGCCGTGCTGGGGTCTGGTGCTGAGGATGATCTCGAAACTGCCATCGTCCGCGACGACGAGTTCCTCGCCCTCGATGTAGCCGGTTCGCCCCGACGGAGCCGAGCTGCCGAAGTTTCCGGCGTAGCTGCCGATCCCGAGATAGAACACCGAATTGCGCTTGCCCCGCAGGCGGTATTCGTACTCCCCGCTCAGGCACGCGTTCTGGTAATACGCGTCGGGGTTGTCGGCGCCGATCTTCGCGTCCTCCCGGCTCAACTGGTAGAAGCGCGGCGTGCGCGGGTCGTTGCTCTCGACGAACTTCTCCAGTGCAAGCCGCGCGAGCCGGCTCAGGTAGCGGTAGCCTTCGGCGCGGTCGAGTGAGGTGTTCGCGAGCGCGTTGCCGAGGACGACGCTGCCCGCGCGCTTCAGCCCGTCACAGAATTCCTCCCACGCGCGTCCGGTGCTCAGCCTTTCGACCAGCCGGGATTCGTTGTCGTCCATCTGTGCGCCGGTCCCCATGCAATGCGGATGAATTCTACAGAACTGTACGGGCGACCGCCGGAAATGTACGGGCGACCGCCGGTCGCCCCTACCGCAGCATCGCAACCGTACGGGCGACCCGCGGTCGCCCTCCCCCGGCATCACAACCGTACGGGCGACCCGCGGTCGCCCTTCCTGGCGGTCGCCCTCTCTGGCGGTTGCCCTTCCGTCCGGTCGTCCCTTTCCGCAGTCGCCCCTGCCGCTGGTCGCCAGCGCGGTGTGATCCTGATGTGGATCCTGATGCGGTTTGACGGGATGAAGGAAAAGGTGTTCGATCCCGAAAGGCACCCGGCGGCGCAAAAGGTCAAGCTCACCGTGCCGTACACGAAACCGCCCAAGGATACGCCCACGGTGGGGCCGGACCAGCGCGCCAAGGACCTGGCCGAACACCGGCGTCACATGCAACTGCGGTACGACAACCGAGGAGCGCCTGCGGGATGAACGTCAACATGGATCAAGAGCACATGACAGTGAGCCGACGTACCGTGCTGAGGGCGGCAGCCACCGGTGCCGCAGCATTGGCGGCGACCCGGGTATCAGCCGATGGAGCCCATCCTGTTGCAGACCCCATTACAGAGATGTCTGCCATCGAACTGCGGGACGCCATCCGAGCGGGGAAAGTGTCCTGCCGGGAGGTGATGACGGCATTTCTCGCGCGAATCGACGCGGTGAACCCGGCGTTCAACGCCATTGTTTCGCTCGAGTCCCCGGAGGAGCTGCTTGCTCTGGCAGAGAAGGCCGACGCAGCGCTTCGGCGCGGGGAGGAGGTTGGCCCCCTGCACGGGCTGCCGATGGCGCCAAAGGACGCCGTACAGGTTGCCGGCATGCGCACGACACTCGGGTCGGTTCTGTTCAAGAACAACATACCGAAGGACGACGGCTTGCTTGCCGCACGTCTGCGGGCTGCGGGGGCGATATTTGTCGGGCGAACAAACATGCCTGAGTTTGGACTGGGTTCGCAAACCTACAACAGCCTGTTTGGTACGACTCGCAATGCCTGGAACCGCAAGCTCACGGCGGGAGGCAGCAGCGGAGGGGCCGCAACTGCCCTGGCGCAGAGGTTGTTACCCGTCGCAGATGGCAGCGACATGATGGGGTCGCTACGCAACCCGGCAGGCTGGAACAATATCTATTCGTTGCGTCCGTCGTTTGGCAGGGTGCCCTACTGGCCGTCGAGCGAGGTCTTTTTCTCGCAGCTGGCGACAGAGGGGCCCATGGGGCGAACCGTTGCGGATGTTGCGCTGCTGTTGTCCGTGATGGCAGGCCCGGATGATCGCGTTCCCCTCTCAATCAACGAAGCGCCCGTGGATTTCACGGTAAAGCTCGCACGCGAGTTCAAGGGGACCCAGATAGGGTTTCTCGGTGACTTCAACGGCTACCTGCCGATGGAGGCAGGCGTCATCGGCCTCTGCGAAAACGCTCTGCAGCATTTCCGGAATATCGGCTGCATCGTTGAGGAGGCAACGACGGATTTTGACATGCCGGCCCTGTGGCGGAGTTGGTTGGCAATGCGCAGCCATGCCATCTCTTCCGGGTTTGCGCGCATGTATCAGCAGCCGCAGATGCGGGACAAGATAAAGCCGGAAGCCATCTGGGAAATCGAAACCGGACTCGCCCTGAGCGGCCTCGATGTGGCGCAGGCAGCAACGACTCGCAGCGCCTGGTACCAGGCGGTCCGGGCCTTGCTCGAGCAGTTCGATTTCCTCGTCTTGCCCACGGCCCAGGTCTTTCCGTTTGCGGCCAGCGTGCATTGGCCGAAAGAGATTGCCGGCCATGCGATGGATACATACCACCGGTGGATGGAGGTGGCCGGCATCGGGACGCTTTCCGCGCTGCCGATCGGGGTTGTCCCCGCCGGGTTTGACTCGGCCAACCGTGCCATGGGGCTGCAGATTCTCGGGAAATATGGTGGCGACCTGGAGATCCTGCAGCTTGCTCATGCCTATGACCAGGCGAGTGGCTTCAGCAGGCTGATCGCACCCTAGGGGGCGCGGCGCAACGGCATCCATGGGTAGCCCGACCCACGGGATGCGAATGCACGGGCGACCGGCCGGTCGGCCCCTACGGCATCGAAATGCACGGGGTTGTACGGGCGACCGGCGGTCGCCCTTCCGGCGGTCGCCCTTCCGGCGGTCGCCCTTCCGGCGGTCGCCCTTCCGGCGGTCGCCCTTCCGGCGGTCGCCCTTCCGGCGCTCGCCCCTGTCGCCGCGGCTGTGAGCATCCAAATGGTGCTACATTGACCCCGCCTCCGTCCGAGGGCTGCACACATGTTCAATAATCTGGAAATCGGCAGATTGCGCGGGCGCCTTCGACGCTACCTCGGTCGCTATCTGGGTCGAGCGGAAGATGCCGAGGACGTCGCACAGGAGAGCTTCGTCCGCGTGCTCGAGGCAGCCGCCAAGGGCGAGATCCGCTACCCCCAGGCCTATCTCTATCGAACGGCCCGCAACCTCGCGTTCAACCTCAGGGCGCGCAAATTCAATCAGATGGAAGACTCACTGGAGGATTCGGCCGCCCTGGATGTCATGGATGATAGTGAAGTCGGACCCGAGGCGCGTGTGATGGCGCAACGGCACTTCGAGCTGTTCTGTCGCGTGGCGGCGTCCTTGCCGCCGCAATGCCGTCAGGTTCTGGTTCTGCGCAAGGTGTACGGGTTCTCGCAGCAGGAGGTGGCACTGCGCCTCGATATCAGCGTCAGCACGGTCGAAAAGCACTTGGCCAAAGCACTGGCGCGCTGTGTGCAACAACTGCGCGCGATTCAGGTTGATGAAGTCGGGTATGGTGCCGAGCGCAGCTCGAAGCTGAAGTGACCGCGATGCAGAACGTCATTCCAATCCACAGGAAACGCCGGATCGAGGAGCAGGCCGCCGCGTGGGTGGTGCGCGTCGATAGCGACGATCTGTGCGATGACGAGAAGGCGCGTCTGCAAGCCTGGCTTGCAGAGGATGCAGACCATGCAGCCGCCTTCGAATATCTGGCCCAGACCTGGAAGCAGGTCGACTGCCTGGCATTGCTGGCACAAGTCATTCCGCTGCAGCAAAATCCGTCACCGGAGCCCCCACGCAAGACGTGGGCGCCATGGCAATGGGCCGCACCGCTGGGCCTTGTGGGCGTGTTGCTCGTCGCCGTCTTGACGGTCACCAAGCCGGATTTCCTGCCGTGGCTTGCGGCCCACAAGGTCGTTGAATCCGTGTATCAGACCCGTACTGGCGAACAGTCCCAGGTTCTGCTCGGCGACGGATCGAAACTTGTCCTCAACACGCGCAGCGAAGTGCGTGTGCATATCGATGCGCGCGAGCGATCGGTTTATCTGAACACGGGCGAGGTCTACTTCGACGTCGCGCCGGATCCACGTGTGCCCTTCGTGGTCTACGCCGGCAAGGGGGTGGTCCGCGCGGTTGGTACCAGCTTCAACGTGCGCATCCGGGATGAGGACGTGGAAGTGGCCGTGGCTGAAGGTGTGGTTGGTGTCAGCGTCGCCCGCCCCGACAGCACGAAATCGAATGCACAGGCCCTGCGTGCCGGCGATTTCACGCGTTATGCAGAACGCATCGAGACCCGGCGGCGCTTGTCGGAGGCCCAACTCGACCGCCGCGTCGCATGGAAGGGCGGCAAATGGGCCTTCGACGGGCAGACCCTGGCAGAGGTCGTGAAGGATGTGGGGCGCTACACCAATCAGCGTCTCGAAATCGTCGATCCCGCCATTGCCCGGATCCGGATCGGAGGGTACTTCGACATTGGCGACATCGAGCCATTCCTCGAGGCACTGGACACCGGCTTTGGCATCAAGCATCGCCGGATCGCAGACGATCTGATCGTGCTTTCTCTTCACGAGTCCCCGGACGGCACGGCTCACTGACCCTTTGGGTGGCACCTGCGCTGCGCGTGCGTGAGTCGAAGGAAGTTTCTCGGGATGGGATGGTGGATTTCCATGTCTGATGTGTCATCAGTATTGGCGCCAAAAAAAGCCGAACGCAAAGCATGGCGCCTTGGCAGTCGCCCCGCCTTGTCAACAGGCGGCGGGGCGTGGGCCACAGTCATTTCGGTGTTGACCCTGACGTTGCTGTTCATGGCGGCGGCTCATGGTGAGGAGGCTGAATTTGATTTCGATATCCCTCCGTCGACCGCAGACAAGGCGCTGGTGCTCTTTGCGAAACAGGCGAACATCCAGCTGTTGTTTTCGTATGAAGATGTGTCGACAGTGCAACTGAAGGCGCTGTCGGGTAGGTATAGTGTCACAAGCGGGCTCGAAGCCTTGATTGCCGACGCATGCATCCAGGTTGCGATAAATGCCAACGCGATATCAGGTGTAGAGCCATTGAAGCTAAAACGGAGATTCTGGTTCATGAAAAAGAAGAGCTGCACGTCGCGCAAACTCCGGCCTCTCGCTTATGCGTCAACACTTGTTGCAGGCGTGGCTGTGAACGGCGCATTCGCGCAGGACGCGAATCAGCCTGGCCCATCTCCGTCACCCTTGCTTTCCGATCGCCTAGAGGAAATCGTGGTCACCGCCCGACGAAGAGATGAGCGTTTGCAGGATGTGCCCATGGCGATCAAAGCCATTACGGATTCCGATCTCCAAAGCTTTAATCTATTCAATGGTTCGGATCTGGCGGCGATCACCCCTGGTCTGACCTTCAAGCCACGTCCCGGTATGGGTGATCCCACCGTCGCATTGCGTGGTGCGGCAAAACCGGATAGCAGTACGGCGCTACCGACGGTGCAGACCTATCTTAACGAGGTTCCGGTCACCCCGACCCTCATGTATCAGGCGGCCTATGACATCCAACAAATAGAGGTCTTGCGCGGACCACAAGGAACTCTTCGGGGCGAGCCCGCTTCATCGGGTGCAATCACGGTGACCACAAAGCGTCCGGATCCCTCTGCAACCGAGGGACGCGTCAGTCTTAATGCATCGACACGCAGCAGGCGAAGGGCAGAGGCGGCCCTTAACCTTCCCATCATTGAAAACAAGTTCGCTCTGCGCTTCGCCGGCATCACCGATCATGGAGATGGAGCTGGCGTGAAAAGTATCACCACTTCAAAGAAATCTCATGATCACACGGATAGCTGGAGAGTTGCGAGCTACGCGCAGCCGCTGGACAATATCAAGATCAATCTGATGTATCAGCACTTTTCAGCGGATCGCGATGAATTTCCGTGGATTGCCGGGCCGGGATATAGTGGTCCTGGGATGCCGGCCAATTTCAACGGACCGGCAATTGCCACAAGAGATCGCCGATCGGTCAGTCATACACCGCACATAAGAGCGCAATGGTTTAAGCACTGGATTGGGGATTTTAGCTGGGATATAAACGATGACTACCGACTGATATACGTCGGGTCCTACGGAAAAACCAAGGCAGACGATTATGGCGCATCCTATACAGATGGGGAGTCGTCCAATCTCTGGATTGCGCCGGAAAAAATGCGGCGCATCACGACTACAGCAGAAGTAGTCACGCAGGAACTCAGGTTGCAAGCGTCATATCGCGATTCTCTGGATTACGGTCTTGGCGCCTATTACAGGCGTGAAAAGGCTTTTACAGCAACCATGCTTCCGGCAGCTTTTTTGCCTGGCGCCTTCGGAGTTCGCCCAAATCTGGGTTTGGACCAGTTCGATCCGTATTATCGGTATAGCACAAAGGCAGATATCCCGATCGAAAGGGAGGAAAAGGCGATATATGGAAATGCGACTGTTCATTTAACTGATAAAACAGATGTATTTCTTGGCATCCGCTATATGGAATACGACGTGTTGATCAGGCAGTCAGGATCCGTGATCAACGGAGTTGTCGCCACCGGTGTGCCCGATAGCATGTGCTCTTATGTGCCCAGCGCCGGTGGAGGTCCAGCATTTCCGTCAACGCATCGTCCAGGGCAGTGTGACCTGCCGCTTCCCGACTTTCCCATCTCAATGGGTCCCGACTTTGATAAGACATATCATCCGTTGGTGTATCAAGCGTCCCTTACGCACCATATTAATGATGACGTTACGACATACGTCAGCTATGGCCACAGCTGGCGACCGGGGGCTAATAATCCAGCCATTCAGTCCAATGATCCGCGAGTAACAAAATATGCGAATCTGGACCCGGAAGAATCGAATAACGTGGAATTTGGTGTGAAGACGGTGCTTCTTGATGGCCAACTTGCACTCAATCTCTCCTTGTTTCACCAGAAGTTTGATAATTTCATTTACCAGGTGCCGTTTATATCCTATGTCAACGATACGGCCCTCCCGTTGTCGGTTGCATCTAACGCGAATGGAATGCAAGCAAATGCCGACGGCAAGATTTATGGTCTGGATTTCGATTTTACATACAAGTCTTCGCGCAACTTCTCTGTCGGCGGCTCTCTCAGCTATGCGCGTAGCCGCCTGGCTGGCGCCGTTCTTCCTTGTAATGACGCGAATTTTGACGGCGTCGCTGATAACGGAGCACCCACCCTTGATGGATTTGCCGCGGCAGGTGTCCCGATCGCGCTATGCACCACAAAAGGCAGCTTTTCCCGTAATGCGGACTGGTACGCCTCGGTACAGGCGGAAAAAGATTGGAACGTTTCAGATGATCTGGATGCCTATTTTCGCGCCCTCGTGACATATACGCCAAAGAACCAATTTGCATCGCCGGGATTTGAGGCGGACGCCTATACGATCACCAATCTCTACGCCGGTTTGCGTGATCCCGGAACTCAGTGGGACATCGGAATCTACATAAATAATGTTTTTGATCAGAAAACGATACTAACAAAGCAGGCAGACATTGCCGTACCGTCTCTAGTTCAGTCGCAACTTGGACTGGGGCCTAGCACGGGATATTCCCTTACTTCCGCAACTGAAAGACGGGAGGCGGGTCTGACCGTTCGATATGGCTTTTGACGCAGGTGTTTGCCCTGATCGAGTTCTTTCCGCGCAATAATGGAGGATCCCAGTGGCACTATCAAGGCGGCAAGCAGTACTCGGACTTGGATTGACCGGGGTTGCGGTGAGCATGAATGCGGTGGGCAACGCATCGACGAGTCGGAACTCAGGGGGAAAGGCGCCGCTGTCGCAAAGACTGGGAATTGAAAAATACGTGCTTCTCGATGTGCCGGTATCCAACTTGATTGAGGTCCTGAATCAGCTGTTCGTCATGGGATACCGCGAAATCGAGGGCCCGATTGAAAGTCTATCCGTGCAGGGCTTTCGGAATGTGCTGGACAAGACGGGTTTCGTGTGCCCCAGCATGACAACCGGTTTTGACCCTTCCTCAGGTGAAATTCCATCACTTTCGGATCCAGAAGGACTGATTGCATACGCGCGCAGCATCGGTGTACGGAATGTCGTTGTTTCGGCATATCCAGTGTCGGAGCTTGTTCCATACATCCCATCGAATAAAAATGAGGTACTTGCTGCGCTCAAGCGACAAGAGAAAAGTGATTACAAGCTGCTGGGTCAGCTTCTGCCCCTGGCGGTGAAGGCGCTACCGCTCGAGCGGTGGATGGAATTTGCAAATCGATTGAATCGATCCGGCGCCATTCTCGCGGATGCCGGTCTGCGTCTAAGCTATCATAATCATGGCTATGAAATGATCGATCTGCCCGACGGTCGCAATGCTTATGATTTGCTGATGTCGGAAACCGACGAAGCAGTTGTCGACTTCGAGCTCGATATAGGGTGGGCTGCGGCAGCCGGGTTCGATCCTGCTCACCTTTTACGCAAATACGGGCGTCGGATTACTCAGGTGCACCTTAAGGATTTCGGTGCTACTGCCACGACACGTGAATCGGGGCTCCATGGGGTAGATGTTGGTCAAGGGATTATGGATTGGGGCGCGGTGGCGGATGCGCTCGGGACGTCAGCAGTGCAGCATATTTATTTTGAGCAGGAACCACCCTACCCGATTTCGCCACTCGATTCTGCAAAGGTGGCCCACGATTATATTGTGCCCATCCTGGCGGCAAGGGGGCTGTAGCGTGGGGCTTATACACGGCACAGTGGGAATCAAACGTCGCACAATCTTGAAGGGTTCATTGCTGGCAACCTGGGCCAGCATGGCGAGCGGTTTTCCAGAAGGCCGACAACGCAGTGAAGAATCGAGGTTTCTTGATGCGAATCAAAAGGACTCGATTGCTGCTATATGTGACACCATGATACCCAGGACCGATACTCCTGGAGCGCTCGATGCTGGGGTGCCGAGTCGGCTTGAAGCGCTGTTGCGAACATGGGCTTCCAAGGACACGGAAGCCAAGATGATGAGAATTGTTGATGAAATCGATATGTATGCCTTTAGTAAGCATGGGAACAGTATTGCAGAAATTGATTCTGTCGATCAGCGGCATATTCTGACCGCGTACGACAATATGCATCGATCCGAAAGCGGTTACCAGATGTTCAAGGGGATGATCTTCGCCTTGTACTACATGTCGGAAGCCGGAGCTACGGAGGAGCTCGTCTATGAGCACTCTCCCGGCGCGTGGGAAGCTTCGCTCGAGCTGAATTCGGGCGTGCGCGCATCTGCATGGGACATGCTGACAGAATGGGGAGAGACCTTCTGAGGAGAATTGTGCGCAATGTTTGATGCCATCGTGATCGGATCCGGCATAAGCGGCGGTTGGGCGGCAAAGGAGCTTACTGAACGCGGTCTCAAAACCCTCCTTATCGAGAGGGGATCCCACGTCGACGCTCGTGATTATACCGACGACCTTTCGCCATGGGAGTTGTCGAACGCCAATCAGGTGCCAGAGGACGAAAGGAGGAACGACTATCCCATTCAGAGTACCGTTTATGCATTTTGTGCAGCTACGAAGAAGTTCTGGGTGAAGGACAGCGAACACCCGTACTCCACGCCGCCCGGAAAGCCATTCAACTGGATACGCGGGTATCAGCTGGGCGGCAGATCCATCATGTGGGGCCGTGCGTCCTTCCGATTGAGTGACTACGATTTTGGCGCCAACTTGAAGGACGGGTATGGCGTGGACTGGCCCATTCGGTATGGGGACCTTGCGCCCTGGTACGACCACGTGGAAGAATTTGCAGGTGTTTCGGGGTCGTATGAAGGGCTGGCGCAGTTGCCCGATGGCAAGTTCCTTCCGCCGATGGCCATGAGTGACTGTGAGGCGGACTTCAGGGACAAGGTATCGGCGGTATTCCCGGAGCGAAAGGTCATCGTCGGGCGGACTGCGAACCTGTCCAAGGCGCTCCCGCAGCACGCAGAGCTTGGGCGCGCACAGTGCCAAATGCGCTCGTTCTGTTCTCGCGGTTGTTCGCTTGGCGCATACTTTTGCAGTCTCAGTTCCACTCTGCCGGCCGCTAGAAGAACCGGCAATCTCGTGACAGCGACTGATACGATTGCACATAGCCTCATATATGACTCCAAAGCCGGGCGAGTGACTGGAGTTCAGGCGATGGACGCCAAGACTGGAATTGGGAGGAAATACGAGGCGAGAGTTATTTTTCTTTGCGCTTCGACGATCCCAACGACGATGATATTGCTCAATTCCGCCACGGACGCATGGCCCAGCGGGTTGGCGAATAGCTCCGGGATGGTCGGGCGAAACTTTATGGATCATGTCGGCGGAGTATCGGCGACGGCAATTTATCCCGGCCTGGACGACCGCTACTATCGAGGCCGCAAGCCGACGGGCATTTACATTCCGCAATATCGAAATATCGATACTCGGGAACCCTACCACAGAGGTTTTGCTTTTCAGGGAGTTGCATGGCGTTCAACCTGGGAGCGCGGCAGATTCAGTAATATCGGAATCGGAGAAGCAGCAAAGGATATTCTTCGGAAGCCAGGCCCATGGATGCTGTCCCTTGGTGCTCGTCTGGAGATGCTGCCGAACTTGGAAAATCGGGTCTCTCGCCATTCTACCCGAAGGGATAAATGGGGAATGGCAATACCTCACATTGTATGGCAGCCAGGGCAAAACGAATTTCAGCTCATGGAGGCTGCAAAGGCAGATGCAAAGGAAATGATGGAGGCGGCGGGCGCCCGAATCGTCTCGCTTGTCGGAAGTGCGGACACTTTGGAAGGATCGGTTCATGAAATGGGGACCGCCCGAATGGGAAGAAATCCAAAGGATTCTGTTCTTAATCAGTATAACCAGGCCCACGATGTCCCGAATCTCTTCATAACAGATGGGTCCGCAATGACGTCGACGGGGACGCAAAACCCGTCTCTCACGTATATGGCACTCTCGGCGCGTGCAGCGCATTACGCTGTTGAGTTTTTGCGCAGCGGGAAGCTCTGACGCATCGTGAGCGTGAGGCGTCGCGGTACTTCGTTCAGGTGTGCCAGATTGGATGTGCTTTCGATCCTGATCTGAAAACGGGAGCTTGTATTGTGAAGCAGAATACTTCAGTCGGCAGTCTCAGATGCCTCCGGGAATCGGCGGAGCCGGACTATACGGCCGTGGGGCGCTGGGATTACTGTAGCAGAGCGGGACAGCGCGGAGGTTGTGGCGGCGACTTGACAATCGTAGCCGGAAGTTGAGCAATAACGAGAACATGAGGCCATGGAACCTATCAGATACGGGATGATTGGCGGTGGGCGTGACGCTTTCATCGGGAGCGTGCACCGTACGGCGGCAGCAGTTGCGGGTAATTGGCGATTGGTCGCAGGCGCGCTTTCGTCCACGCCGGATAAGGCCAGGATCTCGGGCAAAGACATCGGCTTGGCAGAAAATCGCAATTATGGCTCGTGGATCGAGATGCTCGAACGCGAGGTTGCTCTGCCTGCCGGCGAGCGGATGGAAGCGGTGGCCATCGTCACTCCGAACCATATGCATGCGCCACCGGCGATAGCAGCGATGGAGGCAGGGTTTGATGTCATTCTCGACAAGCCGCTGGCGGATTCCATGGAAAACGCAGTCGCCATTGCGGAAGCGGCTCGGCGAACGGGTCGACTGATCGCGGTCACCTACACCTACACGGGTTATCCAATGGTGAGGCTGGCTCGTGAAATGATTGCAGGAGGCTCAGTTGGCTCGGTACGCCGCGTCATCGTGAGGTATACGCAAGACTGGCTTTCGCAAATTTTGGATATGGAGAACAACAAGCAGGCGCAGTGGCGGATGAGTCCTGCACACGCTGGCGTGTCGGGTGCGTTCGGGGATATCGGAACGCATGCCGCCAATCTCGTGGAATTTGTCACTGGCGAGCGGATCACCTCACTTTGTGCCGAACTGACGATGCTGTCCGGACGCTCTATCGACGATGATGGAGCGGCCATGTTCCGTCTGAGCGGAGGTGGCAAGGGAACGATGGTTGCCAGCCAGGTCTGCGTCGGCGATATGAATGACCTTTCCGTCGCGATTTACTGTGATGAGGCGGGATTGCATTGGTGTCAGGAAGAGCCCACCAAATTGATGCTCAAGCGTCGAGGACGCCCAGATGAAATCTGGCATGCAGGTTCAGATCGAGGCTACTTGCCGGCCGGTATCATCGCCTTGCAGCGCACGCCTGGTGGTCATCCAGAAGGGTACCTGGAAGCATTTGCCAATATCTATCGGGTCTTTGGCGAACGGGTTCGCGGAGATCTTCGGGCAGACAGGTCGGGCTTGACGATTGACGATGCATTGGCCGGGATGGCTTTCATCGAAGCGTGCGTAGCCTCTAGTGAGCGGGGCGGAGTCCGGGTAAACGTCACCCTCGCCGAGGGAGTTTCGCAATGATGAAGGGACCAGCCATTTTCCTTGCCCAGTTCACCGGTGACGAAGCGCCTTTCAATTCACTCGATATGATCACGAAATGGGCTGCTGGGCACGGTTACAAGGGTGTACAAATCCCCACGACCGACAGCCGCCTGATTGATCTCGCCAAGGCGGCGGAAAGCCAGGACTATGTCGACGAAATCAAGGGCGTCTGCGCTGCCAACGGAGTCGAGGTGACGGAACTTTCGACCCACATGCAGGGGCAGCTTGTCGCGGTTCATCCCGCGTACGACAGGCTGTTTGACGGATTTGCACCACAGCAGCATCGTGGGGATCCAGTGGCACGGCAGGATTGGGCAATTGAACAGCTCAAGCTGGCGGCAGTGGCGAGTCGGAGGTTTGGTTGTCGCTCGCACGTCACCTTCTCCGGCGCGCTGATGTGGCATCTGGTTTACCCTTGGCCCCAGCGGCCGCCAGGTTTGGTGGTGGAAGGGTTTGCCGAACTGGGGCGGCGCTGGCGGCCGATCCTCGATGCGTTCGAGGAGAATGGCGTTGATCTGTGCTACGAGCTGCATGCCGGTGAAGACCTGCACGATGGCGTCACCTTCGAGCGCTTCCTGGACGCGGTCGGCCAGCATTCTCGTGCGAACATCCTCTACGATCCTTCGCACTTCATGCTGCAACAGCTGGACTACCTCGCCTTCATCGATATCTATCACCAGCGAATCCGTGCTTTCCATGTAAAGGATGCCGAATTCCGTCCGAACGGGCGAGCGGGAATCTATGGCTCCTATGCCGACTGGGTTGACCGCCCAGGGCGCTTCCGTTCGCTGGGCGACGGACAAATTGATTTCGGCGCAATCTTTTCAAAGCTGACACAGTACGGCTATGCCGGATGGGCAGTTTTGGAGTGGGAATGCGCGCTCAAGCATCCAGAACAAGGTGCGGCTGAAGGGGCTTCGTTCATCACACGTCACATGATTCGCAAGGCCGACAGGGCGTTTGACGATTTCGCATCCGTCGACGTGGATGATGTGCTGGTCGGAGAACTCCTGGGCGCAAGGCGATAGAGGAACAGGAAGGGGCAAGAAAAATGACAAAAGAGTATCTGAACCGCAGATCCCTTTTCTGGATTTGCGTCTTGGCCCTGTTTACTGCTGCCTTGTCATTTTCGATACGTACCGGCGTATCCGGCGCAATCAAGGTGGCGTTGCTTGACCAGGCGGCCCCTCTCCGTTCGGGGGAGATGATCGCAGCGGCACTGGGGAATTCCTTTCTTGGCTTTGCCTTGTCACTGCTCGTGATCAGCCCTTTGCTGGACGTGTTCGGTGCGAAGCGTACGATCCTGTTCGCCTCGGTCTGCTTTATCGTTGGACCACTCCTGATTCTGCTTTCTCCTTCTGTGCAGGGTATCTCGGCGGTCTATGGCATGCTCACGAGTGGGATGATCGTCTGTGGTTTCGGTTGGGGGGCCACGGAGGCGACAATCAATCCGATTACTGCAGCCCTGTATCCCGATGACAAGACAGGCCAGCTCAATCGCCTTCATGCCTGGTGGCCGGCGGGGATCGTGTTTGGAGGTCTGGTTGGCCTGCTGTTCCTTGAAAATCTTGGACTCGATTGGCGAGCTTCGATCGCTTTGATTATTGTGCCGGCGATTGTGTTTGGCGTGTGGGCCATGACCCAGGACTTTCCACCGACAGAAAGTACCGTTCTCGGCGTGCCTTTCAAGGAGATGCTGGCGGAGCCGTTCAAGCGACCGACTTTCTGGATATTCTTCGCCATCATGTTCCTGACCGCATCGGCAGAGCTCGCTCCTGGATCATGGGTCGATATCGCGTTGACGCAGACTGTTGGTATGCCGGGCATTTTGGTGTTGGCCTATGTGGCGTCGATCATGTTCGTCATGCGTCATTTTGCAGGTGCACTTGAGCATCGCTTCTCCGATATGGGGCTTCTGTGGATTTCTACGGTTCCCGCCGCGGTCGGACTCTATCTACTGAGCATCGCATCGACACCTCTCGCCGCGCTTGCTGCTGCAACATCGTGGGCGCTGGGCGTTTCCTTCATGTGGCCGACCATGCTGGCAGCAGTAGCGCGGCGTTATCCGCGCGGTGGTTCATGGAGCATTGGCATCGTTGGTTTTGCGGGGGCAATGGCGATCTATTTCGTGCTGCCTTGGATTGGCAGAATTTATGATCGGGCAAAACTCGAAGCCGCTGGCGGGGAGGCTGCATTCGCTATGCTGGTGCCAGGACCGGAACTGCAACGGGTCCTTGCGTTTGCGGCGGAACGGTCCTTCCAGGCGGTGGTCATCGCTCCAATCGTGTTATTCGCGATCTTCGGTGCACTCTGTCTGACTGAAAAAAGGCGCCGGCAGGCTGTAGGCCAATGACAATCGGATTTCGTTCTGAAGGTGACCAGGCAAGCGGTTTTAGCAAGCCTGGACCTGCCTGAATCACCCGATACGCGGCATCACCCACCGCTCGAAATATTCGAGCTGCTCCCAGCCGATTTCGGGTGGCAGACCACTGATCAGCGGGTGCAGGCTGATCGCTCCATTGGGGCCGCGGCGCTCGATTTCGGCGAGCGCTGCTTCGGGACGCAGGATCGGATAGAGGCCACTCTGCAGCAGCGGCGCGACGTCGGTCACTTCGTGGTACTGGAATTGCGCTTCGGGGTTTTCGGTGGCCACCCAGCGGCCGTAGGAGTTGCACTCGTGCAGGATGTACGGCGCCATGCGGCGCGCCTCGGCCTCGGGGTCATCGGCTACCAGGAAGAAGCCGCTGCCGATGTTCGCCCAGGGGCCCGGATCGGTCTTGCCCAGCTCGATCGCGGTCTGGCGGTAGATATCGAATAACGCCTGTTCGGTGGTGTAGAAATGATCCGCGATGCGTGCGGCGCGCCTTGCTGCTGCCGGCGATGAGCCGCCGAGCCAGATCGGCGGGTGTGGCTGTTGCACCGGCGTGGGTCGCACGCACACGCGTCTGCCTTCGAATTCGAAGGGTTCGCCGGTCCACGCGCGTTTGATGGTTTCCACGCTGCGCTCGACGATCAGCCCGCGTCGGGCGCGCTCGACGCCGAACATCGTGAACTCGCGCGGCACGTAGCCACCTGCGAAGCCTGCCTGAACGCGCCCGTTGCTGATGATGTCGAGCACGGCGATGTCTTCGGCGATGCGCAGCGGGTGGTTGAACGGCAGCGTGACCATCGTGAGGCGGATGCGGATTTTCTTCGTGCGTGCCGCGAAGGCCGCCGCAAGCACCACCGGTGATGGAATGTAGCCGTCCTCCGCGCCGTGGTGCTCGCTAACCTCGAGGATGTCGAAACCCGCGCGGTCTGCCCAGACCGCCATGTCGAGAGCGGCCTCGTAGAGCGCCGCCTTGGGCGTGCCGGGCTGCGGATTGCGCATGTCGAAACGGATGACGAGTTGCGTCACGATCAAACCTCCCGCTGGAGCCTGTTTCCGGGTGTGCGATGCGAGTGCGGGACGCAGCCTCAGCCACTGATGCAATGGCGGCTGCGGATACGCCAGCCCTGCGGCGTCCGGACACAGCGGTCGATGTAGCGCGCAAACACCGTCGCTTTCATTTCCCGTGTATCCACGATCTGCAGATAGGCCATCACGCAGGCGTCGTCGCCCTGCGCGTCGACGTAGCAGTTGCTCACCACATGGCGTACGTGCGGGAACGTGTTCCGGGTTCCACGCAGGGTCTGCTTGATCTGGTCGAGCCCCTGCATATGAAACGGTGGCTCGTCGACCTGGAACTCGCTGTCCGCAGTCCAGATCGTGTCCAGATCATCGACGTTGCCGTAGTCGAGGATATGTGTGTAGCGCATCAGCAGCGCTTGCAGTTCGATCCGGTCGGTGTCGCTCAGGGTCATGGGCAGATCTCCTTGATGTTGTCGTCCAGCCATTCGATCCAGTGTCTCACCGGTGTCTTCGTGCCGGCCTGCAGGTGTGCGATGCAGCCCACGTTTGTCGACAGGATCAGCTCCGGTGCCGCGTTGCCCAGGTGCATCAGCTTGCGCTCGCGCAGGGCATCGGCAATTTCGGGCTGGGTCAGCGAATAGGTGCCGGCCGCGCCGCAGCACAGATGCGTTTCCGCGTACGGCAGCAGTTCGCATCCGAGCGCCGTCAGCATGGTTTCGACGGCTCCCCGGATCTTCAGGCCGTGCTGCAGCGTACACGGTGGGTGAAACGTCACGCGTGGTCGCTGCCGTGGCTGGCGGATCGGCCGCATTGCCAGCAGTGCGGGCAGCACCTCGCACGGATCCTTCGCCAGCGTGCTCACGCGCCGTGCCCGCTCAGCGTAGCCGGGATCGTGGCGCAGCAGGTGCGCGTATTCGGTTACATGTGCTCCGCAGCCACTCGCGTTCACCAGGATCGCTTCGCAGCCCGACTCGATGTGTGGCCACCACGCGTCGATGTTGCGCCGAGCCATGCGCTGAGCACCGACGGGATCATCGAGGTGCTGGTGCAGCGCACCGCAGCAACCGGCGTGCGGCGGCACCACGAGCTGGACGCCGAGTGCGTCGAGGACGCGTGCAGTCGCCGCGTTGATGTTCGGCAGCATGGCGGGTTGCACGCAGCCGGCGAGCAGCAGCATCCGGCGCGAATGTGGGCGCGCTGGCCACGCACCGGGAGCGCGTGCGAGCGGTATGTGGTCGCGCAGCACCGCAGGCAGCAGCGGACGCAGGACGCGTCCGAGCGCAAGTGCCGGGGCGAAGAGGCGGCTGCTGAGGCCGGTGCGCAACAGCCAGCGCAGCGCTGCCTGCCCTGCCGGGCGGCGAGTCCGTTGTGCAACCGCACTCCTGCCGATATCGAGCAGGCGTCCGTACTGCACCCCGGATGGGCAGGTCGTCTCGCAGGCGCGGCAACCCAGGCAGCGATCGAGATGCAGTCGGGTGGATGCGCTCGGCGTGCTGCCTTCGAGTACCTGCTTGATCAGGTAGATGCGCCCGCGCGGCCCGTCGAGTTCATCGCCAAGCAACTGGTAGCTCGGGCAGGTCGCGTTGCAGAAACCGCAGTGCACGCATCGGCCGATGATCGCCGCTGCCTCTTCGCCGTCGGGCGTGTCCTTCATGAAATCCGCCAGCTCCGTCTGCATCGTCAGAGCCCCGGATACAGGCGGCCCGGGTTCAGTATCCCGGCCGGATCGAATTCGGCCTTGAGCCGTCGGTGAATCGCCGCGATGGGTGCAGCGAGTGGCGTGAACACGCCGTGTTCGTCCGTGCTGCCGCGAAACAGCGTGGCGTGGCCGCCGCGTGCGCGTGCCTGTTCGCGCACCTCGGCAGCGGCTGCATGCGTGCGCAGCCAGCGCTGCGCACCACCCCATTCGATCAGTTGCGGGCCATCGAGCCCGACCGGTGCAGCCGTCGCAGGCAGGCCGAGCCGCCACAGTGGCGCATCGCCCGCAAAGTACGGGTCGCCGTGTTCGCGCAGCGCGTGCCAGAAACACGCGGCATCAGCTTCGTCGAGACGTTCACCGCCCAGTCGCGAACAGGCTGCGGCAACCGCGGCACGTGCACCGGACAGGCGCACGTGCAGGATGCCGGTTCCGGTGCCCGTTGCACCGTTCCAGGCGGTTGCCGACACCGGCAATGGCTGCCCGCCCCAGACGTTCATGCGCTGCAGCGCGCTGTGCTGGTCCATGTCGAAGCGAAGCGTTGCTTCCGTCGCCGGCTTCGGCGTCACCTTCAGCGATACCTCGAGGACGACTCCGAGCACGCCGAGGCTGCCGACGAGCAGCCGCGATACGTCGTAGCCGGCCACGTTCTTCATCACGGTGCCGCCGAATGCTGCGATCTCCGCCCCGCCCGAAAGCAGTCTTGCGCCGAGCACGAAATCGCGCACTGCTCCGGCGCTGGCGCGCCGTGGCCCGGACAGTCCGGCGGCCACGCAGCCGCCAACGGTTGCCCCCGTACCGAAGTGCGGAGGTTCGAACGCGAGCATCTGGTTGCTTGCGTCGAGTGTTGCCTCGAGTTCGGCCAGCGGGGTGCCGGCACGGGCGGTGATCACGAGTTCGGAGGGTTCGTAGGCCACGATGCCGGCGTGGCTGCACGGGTCGAGCAGCTCGCCGCTGCAGGCGTTGCCGTAGAAGTCCTTGCTGCCGCCGGCACGGATGTGCAGTGGCGTCCCCGCGTGCATCGCCTCGCGCACCTGTTGTTGCAGTATTGCGGCGGTGGCGTCCATCAGAAACGCTCCAGCTCCGGGAACGGCAGTCTGCCGCCGACCACCTTCATGCGTCCGTACTCGGCGCAGCGGTGCAGCGTGGGAATCGCCTTGTCCGGGTTCAGCAGCCCTGACGGGTCGAAGGCGTGCTTGATCCCGTGGAATCGCGCGAGCGCCTCCGGAGCGAACTGGGTGCACATCTGCGTGATCTTCTCGAGCCCCACGCCGTGCTCGCCGGTGATGGTGCCGCCGAGCGCGACGCTCAGCTCGAGGATCTCGACGCCGAAGGCTTCCGCGCGTTGGCGCTGGTCGGGGTCGTTGTCGTCGAACAGGATCAGCGGGTGCAGGTTCCCGTCGCCGGCGTGGAAGACATTCGGGCAGCGCAGGACGTACTTCTGTTCCATCTGCTGGATGGCTGCGAGCATCTCGCCAAGGCGCCGGCGCGGGATGGTGCCGTCCATGCAGTAATACGCCGGCGATACGCGACCGGCTGCCGGGAACGCCGCCTTGCGTCCGGCCCAGAACTTCAGGCGTTCGGCCTCCGAGTCCGAGACCGCGATACGGGTGGCTCCGGCCTGCCGGAGCACCTGCATGATCTGCGCGATCTCGTCGTCGACTTCCTCGGGTGTGCCGTCGGCCTCGACCAGCAGGATCGCTGCCGCCTCGAGGTCGTAGCCAGCGTTCACGAACGGCTCGACCATCCGCGCAGCCGGCTGGTCCATCATTTCCAGTCCGGCCGGGATCAGCCCGGCGGCGATGATCGCGGCAACGCCGTCGCCGGCGCTGGACACATTATCGAAGCTCGCCATCACGCAGCGCGCAAGCTGCGGTCGCGGCAGCAGCTTCACGCTGACCTCGGTGATCACGACCAGCATTCCCTCGGAGCCGACGAGCAGCGCCAGCAGCTCGAGCCCCGGCGCGTCGAGTGCCTCCGAGCCGAATTCGACGCATTCACCTTCCATGGTCAGGCCGCGCACGCGCAGTACGTTGTGCACGGTCAGGCCGTATTTCAGGCAGTGCACGCCGCCGGCGTTTTCGGCGACGTTGCCGCCGATGGTGCACGCGATCTGGCTGGATGGGTCCGGAGCGTAGTAGAGCCCGTGTGGCGCGGCGGCTTCGGAAACCGCCAGATTGCGCACGCCGGGCTGCACGCGGGCAATGCGCGCCAGCGGGTCGATCTGCAGGATGCGGTTGAGTTTCGCCGTGGACAGCAGAACCCCATCCGCTAGCGGAGTGCAGCCGCCCGACAGCCCCGTGCCTGCCCCGCGTGGCACCACCGGTACGCCCAGTGTGTGGCAGCTGCGCAGCACCTGCGCGACCTGTCCCTCGCTTTCCGGCAAGGCCACGACCATCGGCAGCCGCCGCTGCAGCGTCAGCCCGTCGCATTCGTAGGGGCGCGTGTCCTCCTCGCGATGCAGCAGGCAGTGCGCGGGCAGCACCTCGCGCAGTGCCCGCAACACCTCGCGCTGACGCCCGGTGTCGATCCTGATGGCGGAGCTTGCTGGCATTCGATTCTCCACTTTCCACGCGTCGTCGATCGGGGTGGATGGGACGCATGCGGATTCATTCGGGATTGCAACACAGAGTCGCGGTTTCCGGAAGAATGGCGAGCAGACAGAATGGCGAGCAGCCGTACTTTTGTCGTTGCTGATCAAGAGCGTCGTGTTTACGGCTACTGCGCAATGGCTGCCGACTGCCCCGCCATGCGTCCGAAGAACGTGGCGTCGCCGATCGACATTCCCGAGCTGTAGCCCTCGCCCCAGCGCGGGATGCCGCAGGCAGTGCGCCCTGCGGCAAACAGTCCGGGAACCGGTTTGCGTGCGGCATCGAGCACGTCGCCTCCCGGCAGGGTGTCGAGTCCACCCAGCGTGAAGGTGGAGCACAGTGCGTGATCGATGCGAAAGTCGAGTGCCACGAACGGCGGCTGCACCAGCGGGCGCAGCCAGCGAGTGACCTTGTGAAACAGCGGATCGCGACCTTCGGCTGCATGGCGGTTGTAGAAGTCGACCGTCCCCGTCAGCGCGCCTGCCGGCAGCGCGAGTTCGGCTTCGACTTCGGCCCAGGTTTCGCCGGTTGCGCCGATCCCGATCCTGAAGAACTCCTGGAACGGCTGCTCCACGTAGCTTGACTGGTCCAGCAGCAGCCAGAAACGGGTACCGCTACGGCGCAGCATGTATTGGGTGACGCGGCCGTGGTAGCAGTCCTCGTTGATGAATCGCTGTCCGTGCCCGTCGATGAAGATGCCGTGGATGTTCTGCTCCGGTGGGTACTGCGGCAGCGTTGCGAATATCTCGTCCATGTGGATTGCGTGTCCGCCG
Source organism: Pseudomonadales bacterium (assembly GCA_024234165.1). Lineage (NCBI taxonomy): Bacteria > Pseudomonadati > Pseudomonadota > Gammaproteobacteria > Pseudomonadales > Pseudomonadales bacterium. The sequence continues at coordinate 199,169 of JACKOP010000005.1, read as the reverse complement.
ACGCTTTGCCCGAGCAGGATTCCCGAGCCGTCGTCGAGCGCGCCGATTGGCCGGTTGGCACGCAGCGCGAGTGGTGCGTGCTGCCTGACCATATCCTGGTTCATGATGAAGCCGCCTGCGCACAGGATCACGCCGCGCCGTGCCTGCAGGAACACCGTGCGCCCCGTGCTGCGCGCGGCGATGCCGCAAACCCTGCCACTCGGGTCGACCACCAGTGCCGTGCAGCGTGTTTCAAGGTGCACATCGATCGGCAGCTCCGCCACGCGTGCGGCAAGTACGTCCATCATCTGTCTGCCGGTGCTGCCGCCGGTCCACTGTGGCATGAAACCGCGCGGGCAGGGCCTGGCGTGCGCCGAGAATGGCCAGGCTTCCTCGCTGCCGCTCCATACCAGGCAGTCATCGGTTGCGGGTTCGAGGATCCGCTCGCGGATATGCGAGTTCTTGAACGGGACGCCCTGCTGTTGCATCCAGTCGAAGTGCTCGAGGCTGCGGTCGACGTAAAGGCGTACCTTGGCTGTATCGGCATCCGGACCTCCCGCCATCATCAGGTAGCGGTACATGTCGTCGCTGGCGTCTTCGTAACCCGCCGCGCGCTGGATCGGGGTGCCGCCCCCGCCGCCGGCGTAGATTTCGCCGGAAGACAGCGCCGAGGCACCGCCGTATGTGCCGCTTGCCTCGACGATGCAGACCTCGGCTCCCGCGCGCGCCGCCTCCAGTGCGGCACAGGCGCCGGCAGCGCCGTAGCCGACGATCAGCACATCGACCGTCGCATCCCAGCCGGGTACGCCGGCAAGCAGCAGCGGGTGGTTGACCGATGCATTTCCCGGATCGCTCATCTTCGTTCTCTCCGTACAGCCTGCCTTGCGGAATGCATCATGCCATCCGGGACGCGTGCAGCAAGGATTTGAAATTGAGCTGATTCATGCGGGTGAGTGAGCCGTTCTGTAGTTGCCGCAGGCGGGCATTGCACCCAATATCAGAAAGTTCTCCGTTTTGCCCGAACTACAAGCAACAACCGCCCAGGAGGCGTACACCCATGGCCAAGGTGCGAACCCTTTCGAAGCTCATCAGCAGCGTGGCGATGCTCTCCGCCGTCTGCCTGGTTCCCGAAGCCAGCGCGCAGACCGAGCACCGCTCTGCCGGACTCGAGGAAATCACCGTGACGGCGCGGCGCCAGGAAGAGTCGCTGCAACAGATCCCGGTCGCCGTGACGGCGCTCTCGGGCAATCTGCTCGACAAGCTGAATGTGGTGGATGCCACCAAGCTGGGGCAACTGGTTCCGAACGTGATGATCACGCAGCAGACCAGCAGCCTGAATGCCGCACAGGTCTATATCCGTGGCATCGGCCAGAACGAGCCGGCGGCAAACGCCGAAGCCGGCGTAGGTATCTATATGGACGGCGTCTATATCGCGCGCACGGCGGGAGCGCTGTTCGACCTGGTGGACCTCGAGCGCATCGAGGTGCTGCGCGGGCCGCAGGGAACGCTGTTCGGTCGCAATACGACCGGTGGCGCGGTACAGCTCGTGACCAAGAAGCCGACCGACGAATCCGGCGCCGATCTGAAGGCGGGCTACGGGCGTTTCAACGACTGGTACGCGCGCGCGCGCGTCGATACCGGTCTGCTGGGGAGCTCCCCGATCAAGGCAACGATCGCGTACATGCACCGCGAGCGCGACGGCTATTTCAACAACCGTCTGGCCAGCAACAAGGAGGATCCCGGTTCGTTGAAGGCCGATTCGATCTGGGTTGGTCTGCACGGTGATTTCACGGACCGCTTTACCGCCGATCTGTCGTTTGATTACGGCAAGCGCAAGGGCAGCCCGGTGTTCTTCCAGATGGTTGCCGCCACCCCCGACGTGCGCAATTACTACGGCAACTCGCCGAGTCATGGTGGGGCGCCGTTCGTGATCACGCCGAAGCGGTTGAACAGCGGCGAGCAGGCGCCATTCGATGGCCGCTTCTACAGCAAGGGCGAAGTGAAAGGCACCGGACTCACGCTGGAGTATGCGCTGAACGATGCCTTGTCGCTGAAGTCGATCACGGCGTACCGCACCTTCGAGCAGGACACGATCTGCGCGCTGACCGGCAACGGCGTCATGCGCGGCGAGACGGGCTACCTGGATGCATACTTTGCCTATCAGTCGACGGGCGTCGCGGACCTGAACGGACCGTACAACTGTAACAACGCGCCCCAGAACCAGCATCAGTTTTCGGAGGAGCTGCAGATCCTCGGCAGCACCGAGCGCTGGAAGTACGTCGCCGGCGTGTTCTACTTCAAGGAAAAAGCCGCCGAGCACAACCGGCAGCGGCTCACGTATGTGCTTCCGAGCTTTCTTACCCCTCCCGGGGGCGCAGGGATAAACCTGTATCCGCTGTCGGCCTTTGGCGGCGCGACCAAGTCGAAGGCGGCTTTCGGTCAGGTCAGTTACAGGCCGATGATCCTCAACGACAAGCTCGAGATCTCGCTCGGTGCACGCTACACGGAGGACGAGAAGAGTTTCTGGTCGAGCAGTTTCACCCAGAAGCCGAGCAAGAATTTCAGCAACACCTCGTGGCTGCTGTCGGCCAACTACCAGTTCACGGACGACATCATGGGTTATGCCCGCGTGTCGACGGGTTACAAGGCCGGTGGTTTTTCGCCGCGTGCAGCAATGCCAGCGAGTTTCGGCGCCGAGAAGGCAACAGCCTACGAAGCGGGCCTGAAGACCGAGTGGTGGGACCAGCGAGTGCGTGCCAACCTGGCCGTGTACCGCACCGACTACGACGATATGCAGGTATCACAGTTCCTGGCCAACACGTCAGGTTCGGCTGCGACCGTCGTCAACGCAGGCAAGGCGCAATTCCAGGGCTTCGAGTTCGAGCTGGCGGCCGCAGTGACCGACAGCCTCACGCTGACCGCCGACTGGGGTTACACCGATCCCGAGTACAAGAAGTACATGTATCGTGACCGGAACACGAACCAGGTGATCGACATTTCGAACGAGGCGCGCTTCGTGCAGTTGACGAAGAGCAACTGGCACCTCGGTGCGGAATACGTGTTCCCGCGCCTGTCGTTCGGAGAGCTGACTGCGCGCCTGGATTATGCCCAGAGCTCGGAGCGGTATATGTTTGCGGTCGATCGGGACACGCCGTTCAACCGGGACATCCACGATCCGGGCCGCAAGAACCTCAGTGCACGCGTGTCGCTGGGAGACATGCAGCTGGGCGACATGGGCACATGGGAGCTTGGCGTCTGGGGTGACAACCTGACCAATCACGACAACGTGGGTGACGGCATCGACTTTGGTGATCTCGGGTTCGCAGGCAAGTACTGGCTCGAGCCGCGCCGCTACGGTATCGATGCGCGTATAACCTTCTGAGCGTGACGGTGCGGGCTGCCTGAGCGTGACGGTGATGGTGCGGGCTGCGCTGCGGCCCGCATCAAGCCAAGAGGAGGACTCGTGATGCGTCTGGAGAATCAGATCGCGATCGTCACCGGTGCCGGCGGTACAGGCGGCATCGGCGAGGCCATAGCCAGGCGCTTTGTCGCGGAGGGGGCCACGGTCGTCGTTTGCGATATCGACGAAGAGAAGGCCCGAGGCGTTGCCCACGCGCTCGGACCGCGTGCCGTTCCCTGGGCCTGCGACGTGAAGTCCTCGGCCCGGATCGATGCGATGGTGACCGAAACGGTGCGCCGCTTCGGTCGTCTCGACATCCTCGTGAACAACGTCGGCTTCACGGTGCCCGGCTTCCTGCGTGAACTCGGCGACAAGGATTGGCATCACGTGCTGGACGCCTGCCTGTCGTCGACCTTCTACGGCATCCGCGCGGCGCTGGGGCCGATGCGTAACCAGAAGAGCGGCTCCATCATCAATATCGGGTCGGCAGCCGGAGTCGGCGGCGCACCTGGTCTCGGCGTCTACGGTGCCGCGAAGGCGGGCGTGATCAGCCTCACGCAGACCGCGGCACTGGAGAACTTCAAGGCCGGAGTACGGGTCAATTGCGTGCTCCCGAATGCCGCCACCAAGCCACTGCTCGAATGGTTCGATACGACTCCCGGCGGGCGCAGGACACGCGCCGCGATCGAGGCGTATTCGCGCTGCGGATCACCGGATGAAATCGCATCCGCGGTGCTGTTCCTCGCGGGTGCAGACAGTTCCTACGTGAACGGTGCGATCCTGCCGGTCGATGGCGGGCTTTCGGCACGACAGGCGTGCGTCGATGCCGAGATAGAGTGAGGCAGACACCGCCGCAGGGCGGGGGAGAAAAACAAGCATGGCTACGCAATCCCGGCCGCAGGCATTCGATTCGACGGATACACGCACCGTGACAGGGCTGCAACGCCTGCTGCGCTGTGCCTTGGGCAGCGTGCTGGTGATCGTCGGCATCCTGCTCGTCGTCGGTGGTGGTCGTCTGCTTTCTCTGGGCGGCTCGGCCTACTACCTGCCCGCGGGCCTTGCCCACCTGGTCGCAGGCGTCCTGATCTGTCGTGGTCGCTCGCTGGGTGTATGGATCTACGCGGGGTATTTCATCGCGACGATCGTCTGGGCGCTGGCCGAGGTCGGCGCAGCGTTCTGGTTGCTGCTGCCTCGCCTCGGCATGCCGTTCGGTTTCCTGGTGCTGATGTTGCTGCCGTGGATGCGCCGGCACGTCGCGTTCACGATCACGGCCGCGGTGGTGGTGCTTGGCGGTGCCGTGCTGCTGCTTCGCAACGACACGAGCGGCGTTCCCGCGAGCGTGCCACCCGATGCAGCTTCCGGGCCGGCTGCGGACTGGGCCGACTACGGCAGCAACAAGGCCGGCACACGTTTCTCGGCTGCGTCGCAGATCACCACGCAGAACGTATCCGAGCTGAAAGTCGCCTGGACCTACCGCAGTGGTGATCTGCCGGGAAGCAACGGACGTGGTTCTGCACCGCAGATGTTCGAAGCCACACCGCTGCAGGTGGGTGACACGCTGTATCTGTGCACGCCGCGCAATATCGTGATTGCGCTGGATGCGGACACCGGTGCCGAGCGCTGGCGCCATGACCCCGAGGTCGATACTACCGGGGTCTATACCCAGGCGTGCCGTGGTGTCTCGTATCACCACTCCAGCAGTACGGCAGGGCTCGCGAGCTGTGCCAGCCGCATTCTCGTGGCAACGATCGACGGACGCATGATTGCGCTCGATGCAAGGACGGGAAGTCTGTGTGCGGACTTCGGCTCGGGGGGCGAGGTTTCGCTTCGCACCGGGCTTGGTGACGTGAAGGGCGGCATCCACTTCACGACCTCGCCGGCGATCGTCGTCGGCGATATCGCGGTGGTCGGCAGTTTCGTGCTCGACAACATGGCGACCGACGAGCCTTCCGGTGTGGTGAGAGCGTTCGACGTGCTGAGTGGTCGCCAGGTGTGGAGCTGGGACGCGGGGCGGGCGGATCCCAACGCCGAGCCTGAGCCCGGCGATACCTATGTGCGCGGTTCGCCGAACGCGTGGAGCCTGTTCAGCGCCGACGAGAAGCTCGGCCTGGTCTATATCCCGACCGGCAACGCTCCGCCGGATTACTACGGTGCGCACCGTACTCCGGAAATGGAGCGCTACAGCAGTTCCGTGGTCGCGCTCGACGTGAATACCGGCAAGGTGCACTGGTCCTTCCAGACGGTGCACCACGATCTGTGGGACTACGACGTCGCATCCCAGCCCGTGCTGGTCGATCTGCCGCTCGACGGAGAGCTGGTCCCGGCGCTGATCCAGGCGACCAAGCAGGGCGAGATCTTCGTGCTGGACCGCAGGAATGGCAACCCGATCGGCCCCGTCGAAGAGCATCCGTTCCCCGCCGGCGACGTCGAGGGCGAACGCTATTCCCCGACCCAGCCGGTCTCGCTCGCGTTCCCGAGCCTGGTGCCGCCGCCGATCCGCGAGGAGGATATGTGGGGCGGTACCCCGCTCGACCAGATGTGGTGCCGGATCGAGTACCGCAAGCTGCGTTACCTGGGTCGCTTCACGCCGCCTTCGCTGCAAAGAAGCCTGGTCTATCCGGGCAACAACGGGTTCATGAACTGGGGTAGCCTGGCGGTCGATCCGGCGCGCGGCATCCTGGTCGTGCCCACGTCGTACATGGCTGCTACCTTCCAGCTCATACCCCGGGCGGAAGCTCCCAAGTCGGACGGCATCGTGGTCGAAGGAACCGCGGCGTTCTCGCCGATGAAGGGCACGCCCTACGCGGTTCGCACCGAACGTCCCTTCGGCTCTCCGTTCGGCGTGCCGTGCAATGCACCCCCGTGGGGCAAGCTGGCAGCAATCGATTACAGGAACCACAGGATCCTGTGGGATCGCCCGCTTGGAACGACGGAAGACCATGCGCCGCTGGGAATCCCGGTTCCCGGGGTCTTCAGCCAGGGCGGCCCGCTGATCACCGCGGGTGGCCTCGTGTTCATCGGTGCGGCGATGGACAATTATCTGCGCGCCTTCGATCTCGGCAGTGGCAAGGAAATCTGGAAGGCAAGACTGCCTGCCGGTGGGCAGGCAACGCCGATGAGCTACGTCTCGCCGCGCACCGGCAAGCAGTACGTGGTGATCGCCGCCGGCGGCCATGCGTTCATGCAGACGACGATCGGCGACTACGTGGTCGCCTACAGCATCGAGGGCAACGAGCGTCCGGCAGCCCGGCCGCAGTAAAGGCATTGCTTGGCCATCGGGAATACGCGGAAGGGACCGGCGACGTTGCAAGAATTTGGCTGAAGCGTCATTTTCCGGAACGGGCGTCGCTTTTGACGCTGCGGGCTTCGCGAATGATGAAGTGTTGCAGTTCCTCGATCCGGGAATCATTGAACTCGGCAAATTGCGGCATGCCTCGAGGCAGCAACGCACCACCGTGCACGACCGTCTTGATGGCAGCGAAATCCGCTACGCGCAATGATTTCCTCAAGTCCGGCGCCGCACCACCGGATTGGGCATTCGCCCCATGGCAGCGCGCACAATATGTTGCGAACACCGAAGCGCCGGCTATTGCCTTGCTCCCCTCAACCGTGAATGACGGCGCGTCGATGAACTCGCGCACGCGGCGATCCTGCGGCGGAAGCGACAGCGGTGCATCGAGGGCAAACGTGAGTACGCGTCGCTGTTGCGTGTAGTAGTCCCATTCGGGTTGATAGCCGCTTGGTCCGCCGAAGCCACGATAGCCCACGATCAGGGTGATGAACTGACGGCCGTCCACCTGATAGCTGATCGGCTGGGAGACGATTCCCGCCTGGGCGTCGAAACGCCAGAGTTCCTTGCCGGAATCTGCGGCATAGGCGAAGAAGCTGCCATCGGCACGCCCCTGAAAAACCAGGTTCCCCGCTGTGGTGATCGTTCCGCCGTGAAACATGCCGGGCCACCCTGATTTCCTCCAGATCTCCTGCTGTGTCGCTGGGTTCCACGCAAGCAGGCCGGAAATGGGCGGATCGAACCGAACGCCTGCGGCACTGCCAACCCCGCCGTTCAGCACCCAATTCGGCTTGGGCGTCCAGTTGTCGAGACCGTCTGGCGGGTCAACGAATGGCATGCCGAATTCGAGCACCGGTATGTAGGCGAGTCCGGTGCCAGGGTTGAATGACATCGTCTGGATGTTGTGTGCTCCCTGTTGGGATGGGTAGAGGACGAAAGTCTTGCCATCGGCGTAGCGCGCTTCGGGATTTTCGACCGGACGACCGGATTTCAGATCGATCGATGTGGCCCAGTTCACCCGGGCTATTTTTTCGGCGGACAGGAGTTCGCCGTTTTTGCGGTCGATGACGTAGAAGAAACCGTTCTTGGGCGCTTGCAGCAGCACGGATCTCTGGCGTCCATCGATGACCAGCTCCGCCAGTTCCATGTCCATCGCAGCGTTGTAGTCCCAGGTTTCGCCTGGGTTGACCTGGTAATGCCAGCGGTATTCGCCAGAATCTGCATCGAGTGCGACGATCGACGCCAGGAACAGGTTGTCCCCTCCGCCAGGGCTCCTGATCTTCTGGTTCCATGGAAAACCGTTTCCGGTGCCGAGATAGACCTGGTTGAATTTCCGGTCGTAGGTCATGGCGTTCCATACCGTGCCTCCGCCGCCGAACCTCCACCATTCCCCGTGCCAGGTGGGTTGCGCCAATTTCTCGAGAACTGCATCGGATGCCGCACCATCCTTCTTGCCCGGTTCCCCGGGGACTGTATAGAAGCGCCAGCGAAGCTCGCCGGTCCTGGCATCATAGGCCGTCACGTAACCTCGAATGGGCGCGTAATCGGCTCCGGCATGGCCGATGATCACGGTGTCCTTGAATACCAGCGGCGCACCGGTGATGTAGCGGCCGTCATTCGGCGTCGTCGTCTGGACGCTCCAGGCAAGCTTTCCGGTTTCGGCATCGAGCGCAATGAGCCTGCCATCGTGTGTCCCGGTGTAGATCTTGCCGTCAAGGCAGGCGATGCCGCGTATCCCCCAGGCCGCACGCATGGCGCTTGATCCCGCGAACTTGTAGACCTCGGGGTCGTACCTCCAGAGCAGCTTGCCGGTACGGGCATTCATCGCATGGATGACGCTGTAGCCCGTGGCGAAATACAGCACGCCGTCGATGGCGAGCGGTGCGGCCTGGACGCTGACCACCGGGGGGATGTCGTAGTACCAGAGCAATCCCAGGCGATGCACGTTTGTCTGGTCGATTTGCCCGAGCGGACTGTAGTGAGTGGCGTCAGATGCGTTTCCATGCATGCTCCAATCGGCTTCTGACCGATCTGCCGGAGCCTTCCATGCGCCGTCGTTCGCATTCGCCCATGACAGGAGGAAAAGCGACGAGGCGATGCCCATCACGGCCATCAAAGCCCGACGTGCCTTGCTCGCGAACAACTTACTCACGTCGATGGCTCGGGCCGATGGTGTGATTGGTGCGGTGCAAGTGATTGGAGCGGGCAGGTTGCTGCTTGTCAAGCGAGAGTCTCTTGACACGAGCGAGTGACGATGATACGGTCATCGACATTGCAATATTTATATAAAGAATACGAATCCCGTGAGATCACGAGCGTGCCATCGCCCATGCGCAGTGGGCATTTCAGCGCTTCAACTGCAAGCAAGAACAAAACAGGGGTAAGCAACATGAGCCATGACAACTGCCGCGCGACTTCGTCAGCCCGTCGATTCAAGAGGCCTTCCTTGCTGACACTCGGAATCGCCGCCGCCGTTCTTTCAAGCGGTCAGCAGTCGGTGATGGCTGCCCCCGAACTCGAAGAAATTGTCGTCACGGCCCAGAAACGTGAACAGCGCATCCAGGACGTACCGATTTTCGTGTCGGTTCTCTCCGGTGATCAGCTCAGCGCCGCCAATATCATGAATTTCAGCGAACTGGGCAAGCTCACCCCGGGTGTCGCGATTGACGGCCCAGCTGGTGGTCTTGGTTCCACCATATATGTGAGGGGAATCGGGGTCACCAAGTACATCGAAGGAATCAGGCCCTCCGTCGGCATATTCGTTGATGATGTGCCTCTGAGCCGCATCGACAATGCGTTCACGAATTTCTCGGATATCGACCGGATCGAAGTGCTCAAGGGCCCCCAGGCCACGCTGTTCGGCAAGGAAGTGGCTTCCGGAGCCATCGCCATTCACACGATAAAACCCAGTACGGATGGGATCGAGGGAAATCTGGATCTCAACGTCGGGAATTTCGATCTGCAGGAATACCGCGGGGCAGTGAACCTTCCACTGGGAAGTGCCACGGCAGCGCGGTTCAGTGGTTACTGGACGACCAGAGAGAGCGAAATCAAGAACGTCGTCACCAGCAAGCAGGGAGAGACGGATACCTGGGGTGGGCGGCTGCGTGTTCTGCAGCGAATCGGGGATGATGCAGAGGCGATTCTCACGGTAGAGCGGCACCAGGTTAAAGTCAGAGACATGATGAAAGAACAGACGTCCTATGGTACGTCCACGCTAGGGTTCGCTGCGGCGACGCACACCCAGCTGCTCCCCATCCGCGTCTTCGACAGAAAGGCGCAGGCGGACGCTGGTAATGGGCATGATCAGACGACCACCAACGCTGCGCTGCGCGTGTCGTGGAAAATCAATGATGCATGGTCTCTGGTATCGATTACCGGACACCAGAAGTTCAGCAGAGACAGTGACAAGGGTGGTCGTCCCGGTGGCGTCAACAACACCTCCAGGGGCTTGTTCGGTACGTTCTCTTTCTTGGGCTATGTGGACGACAAATCACTCACCCAGGAGCTGAGACTCACCTATGACGGTGAATCCCTGTCGTCGATCATCGGTGCCTTCTACGAGGACACGAAGCTGCGGTCGATCACCAACATCCTGACGAAATCGCCGGCGCGCAGCACACCGCTGCAGTCCTTCGGTGATCGGCGCGGCACGGATCATGCGATTTTCACCCATAACATCTACCAGTTCGACGATCGCTGGACGCTGACTGCGGGGTTGCGCTATTCGGAAGTCGAAAAGGACGACCGCGTCGACAACCTGATCAATGTCGGTGCCTTTGGCGCGGTTCCGTCCCGTGCCGTACCCGCACAAAAGGACAAGTGGACATCGGTGAGCGGTACGGCAAAGGTTGCGTACAAGATCAGCGACGAGGTCAACCTGTATGGTGGCTATGACCGGGGGTTCAAGGCCGGTGGACACAACACCCTGAGTTCGAGGTTGCCGAAGTTCGACGAGGAGACGGTAGACAATTTTGAGATTGGCGTGAAGGGCCTGTCCTTCGATCGGCGCCTGCGCTGGGCCGCCAGTGTCTTTTATACGAAATACAAGGACTTCCAGGTCAACAGCCCGGATCCGGTCGGCGGAACGAGCTACATACAGAACGCTGCGTCCGTCCACATACCCGGCGTGGAGGGGGAGTTCACTTGGATGGTCAACGACAACTTCACTCTCGAGGGTTCGCTGGCCTACATCGATGCCAAATTCGACGACTTCAAGTACGCCGAGTGCAACGATGACCAGAAAGTCGGACACCCGCGTTGCACGCAGGATCTGTCGGGTAAGCGCATCAATGGCAACAGCCCATGGACCTGGAACCTCGCAGGCCTCTATGAGGTGCCGATCAGCAACACGAACCTCAAGTGGTTCCTGCGGGGAGAAGTCATGTATCGCGACGAGACGCAGGGCTCGAGCACGCTGGATCGACGGACCGTCATGGATGACTACACGCTCGTCAACGCGAGCGCAGGCCTCACGTCTGTCGACGGTGCCTGGTCTCTGTCGCTCTGGGGGAAAAACCTCACGGACAAGGATTACATTTCATCCTTTGAACTCGCGCGCGACGGGGCCTTCGGCTGGCTGGCCGAGCTTGGTGACAGCCGCGCATACGGAGTGAATTTCAAATACAAGTTCTGATTCGGGATGCGCTTCTTCTGGCCTGATGATATTGCGATGTGGCTACAGGTCTTGACGAGGGCTTCATCTTGGTGAAGCCCCCTGGTCTTTCGCGCTCCATACGGATAGTTCCTCCCGGCACAGTGGCGTGGGGGATGCAGCTTCCCATCCAGAGCCAGTCGACTCTATACGTTTCGGAGTGGGAGAAGCATGCCTCCGTGGACGACATGGCTGCCATTGCGGTAGCCGCCGATGCAGCCGGTTGCTTCTACCTGGGCGTCTGCGATCACACGGCCATTCCTGCACGACTGGTCGACGCCATGGGCTCCGTCTGGTATGACACCATCGCAACGCTGGGGTGGTTGGCAGGTTTTACGAAGCGCACGAGACTGCTGTCACATGTCGTGACGCTCTCTCAGCGGCATCCGCTGCGCGCTGCCAAGGAGTTCAGCACACTGGACCGGCTGTCGCACGGACGACTCGTCATCGGCGTTGGCGTCGGGCATGTGGCGGAAGAGTTCGACGTGTTGAACGGTCCGGGCAGCTTCGCGCAACGAGGCAAGCGGGGCGACGAAGCAATCGAGGCGTTGATGCAATGTCTCGAAGCAGAGGCTGCCACCCACGAGGGTTCCTGCTGGAGTTTCTCGGGCATGCATATTGGCCCGCGAGCGGTACAGGAACCAAGACCGCCGGTGTGGATCGGCGGATCGAGTCCGGCGGCACTGCGTCGGGTTGCGGCCTATGGCGATGGTTGGCTGCCGCAAGGGACACCGAGAAGTGCTCTTCATGAGCAGATCCAGCGGATTCGCGAGTTGCGCCGCGAGTTCAGGAACGACTCGTGGCTGGATATCGGCACGATCGTTGAGCCGATGCACATAATCGAATCCAGTCGCAACGATCCTGGATGGGAGCTTCCCGCTGGATCGCTGATCGGTCATGCCGAGCAAATCGCGGAATCGTTGCGAGGACTGGTGAGCATGGGAGTGAATCATCTCCAGGTGCGCTTCCGCTCCCGGTCAACGCAGGAATGCATCGAACAGATCCAGTGCTTCGCAGCTTCCGTGGCGCCGCTGTTGACCGTGTGATCTGCGCTACAGGCGTCCGATGCTTTGCGGGTCGAGCAAGGGGCCGTCACGCCCGCAGGCACAGGTCTTGTCCCAGTGGATGGTGCCACGGTCGCCGCTGATCATGCCGCCCCAGCAATCTTCCGAGACGAGTTCGAGAATGGCCAACTGGCCGGTCTGGGTTCCCTGGCGCGGAAGCGGGACGCGAGTTCCCGGTTCGAGCAGGAAGGGGATGATCTGGATCATGAAATGAAACATGCCATGGGAGCAGCGCAATAGTGCTCCCGTCATCTCGGACATGCCCCAACCGAAGATCAGATTGTCTTCGGACACCCCGGTTACGCGCCGGAACTGATCCTGCCAGTCATCCGGTAGCTGACTGCCGTCCTTGACTCCGCCAAACAGGGAAAACCTGGACTCAGGGGCGAAGGCACAGGTGACACCCATCTTGCTGAAGAGCTGAGTGATCTGCCAGGCCTTGTCGAATGAGCCCTGGAAAAAAATTTGCCGCCCGCGGTAGTTCTCAATGAGATTTTCGGTCCAGCGCTTGATGAGGTGCGGCAGGTTCTGCTGGTAGCGTTCCACTTCCTCGCGATGGGCTGCCACGATGAGGTTTCTTTTCAGGCACTCGTCCATCGTGCCGGCTGAGGCCGCCTTGCGTAGCTTGCCTTGGGTGATGAAGAACTCTGGACTGAGGAAATCGGTCAGTGCTTCCACTGGATTGATCTGGAACCGCTCCTCCAGTCCATCATAGATGGGTTGAGTGATGCGGTACTGACGCCGTGCCTGCATGCAAAAATACGTTACGTCATTGCGTTGGTTCGGCTTGAACAACGGATGGCTGTACCACACCACATGATCGACCGCCAGATCGCGATCGCGCTGCGAACGAGGAACGAAGCTCAGGGTGCCGCTGGTTCCCGACGAATGGCAGATGAAGATGCCCGCCTGTTCGTCGAGGCGCCGACACCACGCGGTAAGACTGTCACAGTCATGGGTCTCGACCCTGGAAAGATCGTGTGTGCTGAGTCGATCCAGCCAGCGGGTCATCTTGTCGAATTCGCCGTCGTCGATCCACGTCGGGTCGTAGCTTTTGTAGATGTCTTCCTCGAAGAGCACGGCAATGAAATCGTCGATGCGGGTGAAGGACATGGGGTCCTTGCCGGCCAGCAATTCGCTCACGGCGGGGATGCGTTCGGCATGGCTTTGCAGCCGGAGCCTGGCGGCTGTCAGCTGGAATTCCTCGACGTCGCGGCGAATCAGGAACCCGGGATCGACCTGTGGATGCAGCAAGAGATCGCCTGGGGCGTGCACATGAGCGAAGATGTTCGTGTTCATCGATCTTTCAGCCCGTGCTGCCTGCCTTGCGCCAGAGTGCGGGGGCGTGGTTCGTGATGCAATCCTCGGCAACGACCCAGGTACACATCTTTCGCAAGGCTTCGTTCCCATCGTGTGGATCAATTGCCGCGTCGTATTCGCGCATGAACCCGAGGGATGTGATTCGCTGTACGCCATGGAGAGCCAGGACCGTGCGAAGCTCATCGCGCACGCTTTCTGGATACACGCCTACGGTCTGTACGTCGCGCGTGACAAAGCGAAGCATGGCGTCGTAATCCTTCACGGGGACGATGTTCAGTGTCCGATACTTGAGTTCGTCGGCAAAATCCACCTGGTCGCCTTCGATCGAGACGATCACGCCTCCGCGTTTGTCACCACCGACGACGTGATAATCGTCGTCGAGCATCGCCAAAGCCGCTACTTTCGACTGAAACCCCGGGTCCATGTGAATGGCGGGGCTGCTCACCTCGTGAGGCAGTCGCTGGATTTCATCGAACACCATCTGGCCGAAACGCTTCACCTTGTCCAGGAAATCAGAGCTTCCATCGTTTATGGCGTAGGACACCCGGCAATTGGTGCACCCGTTCTGGTTGCCATTGCCGACATCGTCGGCCAGGCGCATGGCCGCTTCACTCATGCTGGCATCCGAGGCGAACGTGCCTGGTCCCAGTACGGAACGACTGATCTTCGGGTCGAAGGTCACGAGATCGATGCCGGGGCGTACGTATTTGGCGATATGCGTGACCGATGCGAAGCCGCCCCATGCGACGATGCGCTCGACATTCCTGGGGTGGTACAGGCGGGATTCGAAAGCGTCGTCGCCCCCGCGCCAGTAAACAGCACTGAATGCCTTGGTCAGAGGGTGGTCAGGAGCCATGTCGATTGCCGTGCGTGCGAGGGCAACGGCGGTGCCCAGTTCGTTCGAGGGGATCTTTACGATGGCGTAGCCGCGGATGAGAGCGTTGCGCACCAGCGTCATCATGGCGACAGATGGGCCATTGCCGGCAATCACGTGTGCCGTGGGCACCCCGAAGGCACGGATGTAGGAGATGCGTCCCGAGTCACGTTCGTGACGTTGCCAACCGTCGAGATGCTCGCGTCCTACCGTATCGATCATCCCTTCGAGAGTCGAGCGAGACAGGAATCGATCCTGAAAACTGTCCATGGCGTTCCGGACCATGTGCGGTGGCACATCGTTGAAAGCCCTGGCAAGTTCAAGAGCCCATTGCAGGTGCGGATTGGTCGCTGTCTTCAGATGCTTTCCCAGTTCCAGCAAGTAGCTGACGACCTCGTCCAACGACAGTTGGTAGAGAGGTTCCATTGCGCGGCGTGAAGGCAACAGGATTCTTGACAGGTACTTGTTCGGGTCGGGGCACGCGAAATCGGCGCCATACCGGCCGTGACAGATGACTTCGTAGTCATCGATGACCTGGCCTCGTGCAATGATGGGGATCCGGTACTTGGTCATGTCGATACCCGCGGAATTTATTGATCACGTACGGAGCAGGAAATCGGTGGCGTCTTCCAGAGCCCCGGACGTGCCGGCACAGCCGATCTTGTCGTCCTGCCTTTCGGGTACCTTGCTGATGTCTGCGTCGAGAAAGGCGCCCATGCGACCACAGTCGCAGTGTCGATCCCATGAAATGGTGACCCGGTCACTGCTGATGTAACCGCCCCACGAGGTAGTGGGCAGCAGGTCGAAGAAGGCGAACCTTCCTGTCTGCCTGCCGGTACGGGGCAGCGGCTGATTGTTCGTTTCGTCGAGAACGAACGGGATGACGGTGACCGGGACGTGGAACCTGCCTGCCGGACACTGATTCGTTGCCCAAAGACCTTCCTGCATGCCGTAGCCTACGTGAATCGAGGTTTCTGGTATGCCCAGCACCGCGGCTGCCTGCTGTTTCCAGTTGGCTGGCTCCTTGCCATCGGCGAATCCGCCTCCGCAGAAAAAAAACGAGTCGGGAGCGAAGGCCCCCGTGATGTGCTGGTCGCGCAGGCGCGTTGCCAGATCGTGGAGCATCTGCATGCTGCTGTAACAGATGATGCGGCGACCTCGGTAGTCGTTGCCCAGGCGTTGCATCAGGGCTTCCATGCGCCGTGGCTTGTCCGCATTGATGCGGGCAATTTCATCCTTGCGCGCCAGCAACTCCGGATTGATCTGCAGCGAACCCGCTTCGCCCTTCTTGCTGGCTTCGCGTATGCGACCGGCAAGGCTGAGCAGATCGGAGTCGTTGTAACCGAGCGGCGCATCGACAAGACCGGTACCGAAGGTCTGTTCGTAGAAGTCGAGGAAGCGTCCCCAGCTGCGTGCGCCGCCGCGCGCACCGGGATGTATCAGTGGCGCCTTGTCTACCCCGACCCGCAAGGCAAGGGACTCTCCGTTCCTTCCCGTCATGGATGACTGGAAGTTCCAGAGGGTGACGCGATGCATCACTCCCCACTCGTCACGGGTGCGTGGCAGGAATGCGGCCTTCCCGTCGGCGCCAGCCGAAATGAGAAGGTCGACGCCGGATTCGCTGGCCAGAACCTTTATCCAGTCTTCGATGAGAGAGCAGGACGATGCGTCGACGTTGCGCAGATCGATGGCACACAGCTTCCCGAGCCATCTGTTCAGGCGGTTGAAATCTCCGGTCTCGAGCCAGGATTGAGGATAGCTCTTGAAGGTGTCCTGGCTGTACAGCAGAGGCAGGAGGTCGTCGAAGGAGTCGATGCCG
The DNA here is from genome assembly GCA_024234165.1 of Pseudomonadales bacterium. Lineage (NCBI taxonomy): Bacteria > Pseudomonadati > Pseudomonadota > Gammaproteobacteria > Pseudomonadales > Pseudomonadales bacterium. The sequence goes on along the minus strand of JACKOP010000005.1, from coordinate 182,770 downwards.
GAGACCTCGTTCTGCGTTGCCAGTTGGCGCACCATGGCAATGTGTTCGACGCCGAAGGCGAACCTGTCCTTCGCATGTCGAAGATGCATTGCGTCCAGCTCTGCCGGGTCTAGCGAAAAGACGACGTCGATCGGGTAATCAAGGAAATTCGCGGGGTTTTCGAGAAACCGCGTTTTATAGGCGCGAGCGGTTTGCGGATCGACTTGCGTAGCCATGATTGTCGCTTCAACTCCAGGGCCGCGTGACAGGAAACGAGCTTTGGTATGCCGATGTATCCGATCCGTTACGCTGCGTCAGCGGGTGAACATGTTGTGCATGACCCCTGATGGGGTGACTTGACGCTATCAGGTTGCGACCATACCATGTATTGATATAGCAATAAAGTTTTCTATAGATGTAAGCGTGAGATGCTTGCAACCATTTCTCAGGCTTGATCAAGGAGCATGCGAGCGTGACAGAGTACGACATCCCCCTGATTGTTCGCGGCGAGGTCATACGCGATCACATGGTGCCTTTCCAGGGCCGGCGAGGTGGCGTGTCCTTCCGGACGCCTGATGTAAAGCGGTTCATCGACCGGATCGTCTTGCGCAATCCGGCCGAGATGGAGGACATGTACCGGCTGTCCGTCGCGGATGTCCTCGACTATCTCGAAGAACTCGGGGCGCGGCTCCGGCTGGACACGAATGCGCATCTTCGTCAGGCCATGGAGATGTATCTTGCAGCCAACGTCCAGTCCAGGGAGATCCTGGCTCAGATGTACAACGGACTGAGCGTTGCCTTCAATCGAGCCTCCATAGAGGAGGCGATCGACAAGATGATGGGCATCGAATGCCTCGATGGCTGGGAGAGCCGCCAGTTTGCCGATCGGGAAGTCCAGGTGCGCGCATTCGGCGCTCGGACGGTGCACCTCAACCCGGGCAACTCCCCTGCAGCCGCTGCCTTCGGTCTGATGCACGGATCCATCCTGCGGTGCGACAACATCGTCAAGTTCCCATCCAACGACCCGTTCACTGCGACGGCCCTGGGCTTGACCATGATCGAGATGGCGCCCACGCATCCGATTACCAGGCACTACACGGTGGGCTACTGGAAAGGAGGGGATGCGGGTGTCGAGGAGCATCTGTACACGCCACGCAACATCGAGAAGATCCTGGCCTGGGGCGGTCCGAGCTCGATGCGCCAGGTCCGCAAGTACCTCGTGCCGGGGCTGGATCTCATCGCGCTCGATCCCAAGGTCAGCGGTTCGATGATCGGCAGCGAGGCTTTCGAGTCGCAGGAGTCCATGAATTATGTTGCGGAACAGATCGCCAAGGACGTAGGCCTGTTGAACCAGGCTGCATGTCTCAATGCCCGGGTGGTCTATGTCGAAAGTGGCGTGGATGCGGTGGGGGTGGAGCGGCTAGAGCGCTTGGGTGCGCTCGTGCATGCGGCGATCCAGGCGCTGCCATCCCAGTTCAGTTCCTGCAGCCCCGATTTTCCCGCTCAACTCCGCGCTGATATCGATGGGATACGCCATGACGCCCGTTACGGTGTCATCGGTGTCGAGCAATCCGAGGGCGGTGTCGTCATTTCACGACGAAGCGAACCGGTTCCGTTCAAGGACGAATTGAATGGCCGGGTCGTCAACCTGGTGCCGGTGAACAGGATCGAGGATGCCCTCCAGTGGGTGACCATCGATACCCAGACCATCGGCGTCTATCCGGAATCCCTCAAGGAACGAATCCGTGACCGATGTGCCCTGCAGGGTGCGCAGCGTCTTACCACGCTGGGCTGCGCGACGTATGAGGCCGAGGGCTATCCGCATGATGGCATCGAGCTGTTTCGTCGCATGGTGCGCTGGGTGGTCATCGAGAATTTCGAGCGCGAGGTAGTGGAACGTGGTGCCAGCTTTGCCCATTCGCAACCGTGATGACATGCGGAGCAAAGCTGGATTTGACTCCTTGAGACGCAGCAGACCGGGAGCGAGGACGCAGGCATGAATGACGGAGAAACGACCGTAGAGATGAGTTGTGCCGATGCCGTGTGGAGCATGCTTCGCGAAGAGGGCGTCGATCGCGTTTTCGGTGTTTGCGGCATCACGAACGTACCGCTGTTGCACGCATTGAGACGAGCGCCTGACATGACCTTCGTGCATGCCACGCACGAATCTGCTGCGCTGGGTATGGCAGACGGCTATTCGCGGGCAACCGGAAGGCTCGCCGTCGTAGTCGTGCATTCGACCGGCGGCCTGTCGAACACGATGGGAAACCTGCACAATGCTTACGCCGCCGGAAGCCGGATTCTCGTCATCGTCGGACAGACGGATGCCTCGCTCGACTGGAACGAGCGTTACATGGATGTCGACGTGCGCCCCATGGTGAGCCAGGTCACCAAGGCACGCTGGCGCGTGACGCGCGCAAACGACGTGGCGGTGGCCGTGAATCGGGCAATCAAGGAAGCGTGCACCGCGCCAACAGGTCCGGTTGTGCTCTCCATCCCGCACGGAGTGCAATGCCAGGTCGTGGCGCACCAGTCATTTCCTGCGCATGGTCGGCGCGTAACAATGGATACCGGCCTGTCCGCCGGGTCACTGGAGCATGTGGCCGGGCTGCTGGCCTCCGCAAGAAATCCGGTGATAGTTGCCGGTCACGCCGTGGCTGATACGGATGCGGTGTCCGAGCTGGTCGCATTGGCCGAAGTGTTGGCTGCGCCTGTGTACACGGGCAATGAAACCAAACTGATCTTCCCCAGTGATCATCCCCTGTATCGTGGGCTGCTCTTCCAGCAGAGCCATGCCATTCGCCGTGTGGCGACATCTGCCGATGTCTTGCTGGAAATCGGTAGCGATGTATTCAAGTTTGACGACCAGGCAGATTCGCCGGTCGTGCCGCCGGCAACGCGTGTCATCCAGATCGATCTCGATGCCTGTGCACTTGCCAGGTTTTGTCCGACGGAAGTCGCCTTGCTCGCGAATCCGAAGCTCGCACTGGCCCAGTTGCGCAAAGCCGTCGAGCCGCTGCTTGACAAGGCAAGGCATGTCGAGCGAATGGCGCAGTTGAGGGAAGAGCATCAGCAGCGAAAGGACTTTGTCGAGAGCTGCCTGAATGCCGATCCGGGATTGGTGCCCGTCCATTGGGGCGCAGCGTTCAGGGAGATCGCTGCCGCGCTGCCCGGGAATGCTGCTGTGGTCGACGAGTTGGCATCGTTCTACGGACAATTGCCCAAGGTGATCGGATTTCGTGAGCCAGGCAGTTACTTCACCTGCGTCGATTCCCTGGGATGGGGCGTGCCGGCTGCACTTGGAGTCGCCATGGGGCGTCCCGACCAGGCGATCGTCGCGTTGCTTGGCGATGGTGGTGCCATGTTTTGCATCCAGGCCCTGTGGAGCGCCGCCAGGTACCAGGTACCGATTGTGTTCGTGGTCTTCAACAATGGTGGTTTCGGCTCGATGAGAGGCCTCTTCGGCTACTACGGGCAGGCGGTCGGCGCCCCGATGGATGGAGCCGATTGTGCCGTGTACGACATTGGCGAGCTGAGCTTTGCCGCGCTGGCCGAGGGCTTCGGGCTGATTGCCAGGCGCATCAGCGACGCAGCGGCGATCAAGCCGGCGCTGGAGGAGATGATCGGCTTGCGCAAGCCCACGCTCATCGAACTCATGGTCAGTCCCGAAGGCGCCGGACTGAACGAAATGACGGCTGCCTTCTTCGCTTGAGATGAATACCTCTTCCGTCCCACCAGGAGACAAGGCAGCGTTCTTTTACGGCTGGGTCATCGTTCTGGCCGCCGCGCTCATCTATGCCATCGCTCTGTGGCCAACCATCTGTTTCGGCGTGTTCGTGAAGCCGCTGGCCCAGCAATTCGGCTGGCTTCGCAGCGAGGTAACGGGTGCATTCGGCCTGTTCATGATGATCGTGGGTGCCATGTCCATCGTGGCGGGATTTGCGGTTGATCGCTTCGGTCCACGTGTCACCAGCCTGGCTGGGGGCTTGTTGCTTGGCCTCGGTCTTTTTTGTGCGGCCAAGGTAGAGAATCTGCGACAGTTCTACCTTGCCTACAGCATCCTGGGTGGGCTGGGCGTTGCCTTCCTGATTGTGCCGTTGATGGCCACGATCCCGCGCTGGTTCGTACAGCGCCGTGGTCTTGCGCTTGGCCTCGTTTTTTCCGCCGGAGGCCTGGGAGGCATGATCCTTTCGCCGCTGACGCAGCATTGGATAACAGCATACGGTTGGCGCGAAACTTTCGAGATCGCCGGGTTGGGTGCGGCCTGTGTGATCCTGGCCATGGGGCTCCTGATGAAGAAGGATCCCTCAGAGATGGGGCTGCAAGCCTTCGGCGAAGAGGCCATGCTGTCTGGCGAACAGGCTGTCGGCGCCACATCCGTTCACGCAGCGCATGTGGCTGCGAGCGGCGCTCGAAACCACACGGTCAAGCAGGCGTTGTGCAGTCCGGCGTTCTGGATCTACAACCTGTCGGTGATCCTGATGTTCTCCGGCATCATGATGGCCCAGATTCATATGGTCCCCTATGCAACGGACGTCGGAATTGCCGAATCCGTCGCTGCGCTGGCCCTCGGTGTTGCAGCTGCATCCAATGCACTTGGCCGCCTTGTCATGGGGGCTGCCTCTGATCGGATCGGGACGAGGCGTGCGCTGACTTACAGCATGCTGTTGGCTTCGCTGGCGCTTTTCATCTTGCCCGCCATAAGTCACGCATGGATGCTGTATCTTTTTGCGGTCATGTTCGGATTTGCCTACGGAGGGGTCATCCCGCAAAATCCACGCATCATAGGTGGGCTGTTCGGAACACGGTTTCTCGGTGGAATCATGGGCATCGCTGCGGTTTTTACCGTGCTGGGCCCGGCGCTTGGTCCGCTGCTGGGCGCATTCGTCTACGATCGACTGGGCAGTTACCAGATCGCATTTCTTGTTGGCGGTACATTGGTATTGCTGGCAATCGGTCTTGTGCTGCTGCTGGATCTGCCTGCTCCGCTCCGTGTACATGGGAAGTGAAGAAGCATGGCTAGACCTGCGCTATCGGCAACACGCGCAATCGATATACTCAATTTCATTGCGAATCAGCCCGGTCATGAATTCACTCTCTCGGAGCTGGTGCAGCGGCTTGAAGTGAATATCGCGTCGTGCCATGCGATCCTGAATACGTTGACGGAAAGCGGGTATCTCGTAAGGCATCCGACCCACAAGACCTACTCGCTGGGGCCGGCACTGGTTGCCACCGGCCAGGCCGCGCTGGAGCGGCATCCGGCCATTGGCATAGCCAGAGAGGAAGCGGCCAAGCTCTCGGCAGAAAACAATCTCGATGCGATGGTGACAGCACGCATGGGAAAGGACATGGTGGGGTTGGCGCGATATGGTCGTTACCGTTCCACTGCGCCAAGCATGGGCGTGGGCCAGCATGTTCCATTGATCCCGCCCCTGGGAGCCTTGTTCATGGCGTGGTCGAGTAACGACAAGATCGAGCAATGGTTGAAGAAACTTCCTCACAAGGTGACCAAGGCCGAACGAGCCAGGTACGATGAACTCCTCTCCGTCATCAGGAAGGACGGCTACGCTGTCTATCTTGAAACCGCCTTGCCGATCCAGCTCGGAGAAGCCGTGCGAGAGGTGTCGTTTTCAATGTCCTCGCCCAGCGACAGGGAGCGCCTGACCAGTCTCATCGACAAACTCGGCATTGAAGACCACTACCTCCTGTACCCGAAGAGCGGAAGCCGTTATCCGGTGCGGATGTTGTCGGCACCGATTTTCAATCCACATGGCGAAGTGAGTTACGTGATCTATCTGACCGGTTTCGGAGATTCGCTGGGAACCGAAGAAATTCAGGGTTATGCACGAAAACTGGTGGCGACCTGCCGTTCCGTCACCATGCAAAGCAACGGCAAGTGGATGAACTAGTCGTGTGCCCCCTGCCAGCTCGGCGTTTTCTTGCCGAACGGTAGTTCCAAGATGATTGTGTCGTCGGCCGGGTGGATCTGCCGGTGCAGTCTCGTCAAATCGATAAACATGAAAAATATATTGTCATTGCAATAGTCTGCTAAGCTGCGCTTTGCACCCGGATCGTTCTTGTTTGCCTGTCGAGGCGGCGGGGATTGTCAGAGCCAGGAAATCGGTCTCCGGCGTTCGAGAAAAGAGGTTTGAGACATCGATGCATAACAGAACAGGCCCCCTGCTCCCGTACCGTGGCCTCGATCTCAGCGGCCAGACCGGGATGTTTTGCGGACGGCTTCTGGCTGATCTCGGGGCCGATATCATCAAGGTCGAACCGCCGGCGGGCGATATCGTGCGTCAATCGGCGCCTTTGGTGCAGGACACCCGGGCTCTTGAAAAGAGCCTCCTGTGGTATTCGCTCAATGCGGGAAAAAGAAGCATCACCCTCGATATCGAGTCGCCGTCCGGACGTGAAGAACTGAAGCAACTGGTTGCAACAGCCGACTTTTTCATTGAATCGTATCCAGTCGGGTATCTCGACGGCCTGGGGCTCGGATACGAGGCCTTGAGCGAGCTGAACCCCGGCCTCATCTTCGTCTCGATCACGCCGTTCGGGCAGACGGGACCTTTCCGCGACCTGCATGCCTCGGACCTGGTTCTCTGGGCGCTGGGCGGAATCATGAACCAGTGCGGATACATGGACCGTGCGCCCTTGCGCATGGGGGTCGACCAGGTCTGGCTCCAGGCCGGACTGCATGGAGCGGTCGGTACCTTGCTGGCCCTGCAGGCGAGAAACCGGATCGACGAAGGACAGCATGTCGACGTATCGGCGCATGAAGCGGTGATGCGACTGGGCATGGCATCGCCTTCATGGTGGTACCACACCCGGATGGTTACCGAGCGCAGCGGAAACCGCCAGCGGTTTTCACCCAAGGTTGCGCCGTTGGTGGTCTGGCCCTGCCTGGACGGTGAAGTGATGTTCAGCGTCTACGGCGGCGTGCTGGGCCGGCTGGTCAAGCGGCTCGTTGACTGGATGGACGAAAAGGGTGATGCAGGGCATCTGGTGGACATCGACTGGAGCCGACTCGACGTTCTCAAGATCACGCCGGAGGAACTGGAAGGTATCGAAGCAGCCTTTCTGGCCTTCTTTGCGAAACACAGCAAGCAGGAACTTGCAGACGAGGCGCTGAGAAGGCGCTTTGCATTGGCTCCGGTCAACAGCATTGCGGACATTGCCCGGGATCCACAACTGATATCCAGGAATTTCCTGCTTGATGTCGGGTATCCCGCACTCGGTCGCAGCCTGCTCCACCCGGGGGCGCCGTTCAAGCTTGGTGCGACCCCGTGCGCTGTGCCGAAGGCTGCCCCTCGAGCTGGAGAGCACTCGGCCGAGATTCGCCTTGAAATCGCTTCGATGCCACGTCGTGCTGACGCTGGAAACGCACGAACTCGATTGCCTGGCGATGCGGCATCGGGAGCAAGGATCCACGCTGCGCTGGCAGGCCTGAAGGTGCTGGATTTCTCCAGGATTCTTGCCGGCCCGTTGAGCACGACGTACCTGGCAGATTTCGGCGCGGATGTCATCAAGGTCGAGAGCCTTGCAGCAATCGATAACCTGCGAACCGTAGGGCCGTACAAGAACAACGTGAGTACGGCGGACGGCGGTTACTTTGCCATCGCGATGAACAGCAGCAAACGGGCGATGAATCTTGACCTGTCGAAGGAGGAAGGACGGGAGATCGCCAGGAAACTTGTGAGCTGGGCGGATGTCGTTGCCGAGAATTTCAGCGTGGGTGTCATGAAGAGCTTCGGGCTCGATTACGAAGAACTGCGCAAGATCAACCCATCGATCATCATGATCAGCTCCAGCAGCTTCGGGCAAACCGGACCACTGGCAGAGATGATCGGTTTCGGTGTCGAGCAGCAGGCGCGCGGGGGGTTTACCTACCTCACGGGTTGGCCCGATCGCATCTCGGTACCACCACACAACGCCTACTCCGATGCAACAGCGCCCTGGTTCAGCACCTTGGCGATTCTTTCTGCGCTTGATCACCGTGAGAGGACCGGCGAGGGGCAGTACATCGATCTGTCGCAGCACGAAGTGGCAACGACGCTGCTTGCCCTGCCGTTGCTCGAATACTCGGCAAATGGTTGCGTCAGGGGCAAGCAGGGAAATCGTTCACCCGATGCCGCACCACATGGCGTGTATGCGTGCCGCGGCGAAAATCGCTGGTGCGCCATTGCCGTATTGACCGACCGGCAATGGGATGCGTTGAAACGCGTGATGGGGAACCCCGAGTGGGTTCGCCATGCCCGATACGATTCGTTGACAGGAAGGAAGGAAAACGAGGATGAGCTGGATGGGCAAATCTCTCGGTGGACCGTGGGGCATGCGGCCGAAGAGTTGATGCAGTTGTTGCAGGATGCCGGCATTCCGGCCGGCGTCGTCAAGAACGACCGTGACATCGTCGAATCTGATCCGCACGTCAGGGAGAGAGGGTTCTACTCCGTACTGGACAAGCCGGGCTATGGCAACAGCCTGTATTTCGGTTGGCCGCTGAAGTTGTCGCGCACCCCCGTCACTCAGATCTACGGACCATCGTTCGGAGAACACACGGAACAGATCTGCCGAGAGATCCTGAACATGGATGACCAGGAATTCGTGCGTCTGTTGAGCGATGGGGTGTTGAGGTGAGTCCTGGTCCGGTAGCCCGGCCGTAGCAGTCGCTGCCGGCTGGGCTAGAATGGGCGGCATCGAGCCGCACCATTCAGCCCATGAACGGAAATCCGCTCGCATCAGCGCACACACCGCCCGCAGGCCTGCTGCTGCGCAGCGTGCTGCGTGTCGTGGGCCAGCTCGGCGGCGATGTGGACGAGATCCTGCGCCGGGCAGGCATCCTTGATCTGAAAGCATGCAGCAGCCTGCACGTTTCCCATGCGCAGTTCGTGGCGGTCTACGGTGAATGCCTGAACCGGCTCGAGCGCAACGAAGCGCGCCGCGTCGGCCGTCATCCGATGGGGCCGTCCGAGTTTCGCATGATGTGCTACTGCATGATCAGCAGCGCGACGCTCGGCCAGGCCATCGAACGTGCAATCGACTTCTATGCCCTGTTCGACGGTGGAGCCGGCGCGCTGTCGTTGCGTACCGAGCGTTCGACTGCGGAGTTCTGCCTGCATACCGCCTACATACCCGGCGATGAGCACATGATCTTCGGCGTCTTCACGGGGTTGTCGAGCTTTGCACGGCTGGGCGGCTGGTTGGTGGGCAAGGATCTGGAGCCGCTTGCGGTGAAGGTCTGCTACGGTCCGGTGCTGGACCAGCAGCTCGTATCGTGGCTGCTGCCGTGGGACATCGAGTACGGCGCGCAAGACAACACGTTCAGCTTTCCCGCGCGCTATCTGGCGTTGCCGGTGGTGCGCAGTGCTGCCGAGCTCGACGAACTGCTGCGCACGGCGTTTCCGTTCGACCTCGGCGCCGGGCGCTCGAGCGTTGCGCCCGCTTCCGCGTGGGTGCGCAAGCTGCTCGCCACGGCACTGGCGCAGGGGAACCGGCCGCCCGATGCCAACTGGATCGCCCGCCAGTTGGGTTTGAGCAGTGCGACGCTGAAGCGCCGACTGAACGAGGAAGGCACCACGCTCAGGCAACTGAAGGAGCGCTGCCGGCACGAGCTCGCGCTCGACCTGCTGCGGGATCGTTCGTTGCCGCTCGGTGAGATCGCTGCCCGGCTGGGTTTCAGCGACACCGTCACCTTTTCGCGCGCCTTCAAATCCTGGACCGGATGCGTGCCGTCGGCGATGCGTCGCGGCACGAGCGGCTCCGGCGTATGAGCGACCACGCGCGTGCCACGGGAGGCGCCGATGGAGTCTGACCGAGCGGTTCACGCAAACGGCCGTACGCTGCCTGGCTACCGGATCGAGACGATGGACTGTGCGGCGGAGGAGTCCGAAATCCGGCTTGCCGTCGCGGGAGTGGACGGGCTGAGGGCGCTGCATTTCGACCTCGGCCAGCGCACGCTGCGCATCGATGCGGATGCTGCTGCGCTGCCGACCATCCTCGCGCTGATACGCAAGGCCGGCTTCGATCCGCAGGCGCTGTCCGGATCTGCCGGCACGGTGGCTGCCACCGACGCAGGACCGAGCCGCGAGAAGTTGCGGCTCGTGCTGGCAGTGCTGCTGGCCGGATGCGCCGAAGCCGTCGTGTTGCTGGTGCCCGCGGGTGGCGTCGCGCGCGTGCTGACGCTGGCGCTCGCGGTCAGTGCCATCGCGCTGTCGGGCTTCTCGACGTATCGCAAGGGCGTCAGCGCGCTGTTGCGCGGGCGGCTGAACATCAACGCGCTGATGTCGGTTGCGGTAAGCGGGGCGCTGCTGATCGGTGAGTGGCCGGAGGCGGCGATGGTGATGGCGCTCTACGCGATCGCGGAGCTGATCGAGGCGCGGGCCGTCGATCGTGCGCGCAATGCGATCAAGGGTCTGCTCGATCTTGCGCCCGAGACCGCTGAGTCGAAGCAGGCGGACGGTAGCTGGATGAGCGTTGCGGCCGCACAGGTGCCGGTCGACGCGGTGGTGCGTGTCAGGCCGGGTGCGCGTATCCCGCTCGATGGTGTCGTGCTCGCGGGCAACGCCAGCGTGAACCAGGCGCCGGTCACCGGCGAGAGCCTGCCGGTCGACAAGGCGCCAGGCGACGATGTGTTCGCCGGCACGATCAACGAAACTGGCACGCTCGAGCTGCGGGTGACCGCCGCAAGCGGCAACACCCTGCTCGCGCGCATCATCCACGCGGTCGAGCAGGCGCAGGGCGCGCGTGCGCCTACCCAGCAGTTCGTCGACCGCTTTGCGGCGGTCTACACGCCGCTGGTGTTCGCCTTCGCGGTGCTCGTCGCCGTGCTGACGCCGTGGCTGGTCGGCTGGAGCTGGATGCTGGCGCTCTACAAGGCGCTGGTGCTGCTGGTCATCGCCTGCCCGTGCGCGCTGGTGATCGCGACACCGGTCACCATCGTCAGCGGCCTGGCCGCGGCTGCGCGCCGCGGCGTGCTCGTGAAGGGCGGCGTGTATCTGGAAAGCGCGCATCGCATTCGTGCCGTTGCGCTCGACAAGACCGGCACGATCACCGAAGGCCGCCCGCGCCTGGTCGCGAGCGAGTACCTGCCGTCGCCGTTTCCCGAGCCCACCGTGATGTACTGGGCACGCGTCCTTGCCGGGCATTCCGACCACCCGGTGTCGCGTGCGATCGCTGCGGACACGCAGGCCGGCAACGGTGAGCTGAGCGGCTTCACGGCGCTTGCCGGGCGCGGGATCGAAGCGCAGACCGACGGACAGCGACTCGTGCTCGGCAACCACCGCCTGATCGAGGAGCGCGGGCTGTGCGGCGCGGCCATCGAGGCACGACTGGCCGAGCACGAACGCCAGGGCAGGACGGTGACGATGCTGGCATCGCGGACGCAGGTGCTCGCGATCTTCGCGGTCGCCGATCGCATCAAGCAAAGCTCGCGCACCGCGCTGGCCGAGCTGCACGCGCTCGGCGTGCGCAGCTTCATGCTGAGCGGTGACAACGAGACCACGGCGCGCACCATCGCCGCCGAGGCGGGCATCGACGACGTGCGCGCCAACCTGCTGCCTACCGACAAGCTGGCCGCGATCCGCGCGATGCAGCAGTCCTTCGGCGTGGTCGCGATGGCTGGCGACGGCATCAACGACGCCCCGGCGCTCGCGCAGGCCGATATCGGTATCGCGATGGGCGCAGCCGGTACGGATACCGCGATGGAAGCAGCGGACATCGTGATCATGAACGACGACCTGCGCCGCATCCCGGAAATGATCCGCCTGTCCCGCCGTGCCCGCGTGGTCCTGTGGCAGAACATCGCGCTCGCGCTCGGGATCAAGCTGGTGTTCCTGCTGCTTGCAGTGTTCGGCAGCGCGACGATGTGGATGGCGGTATTCGCCGACATGGGCGCCAGCCTGATTGTCGTGTTCAACGGGCTGCGCCTGTTGCGCGGTGTGGCCCTCGGCGCGGATCAGTCGATCGCTTCGTAGACCGGGTCGCTGCGGTCGCGCCGGCCCGTGCGCATGCCCGGCGGGATCGGCCACCACGCCGATTCGTCGTCACGGCGTACCCACTCGGTGGTGCATACGCGGCGTGCGATGCGCCATACCCCGTCGGCGCGTTTCTCGAAGCGGTCGATGTAGCGAAAGCCGACCAGCAGATTGTGCTCGGGCGGACCGCCGCTGCGGCGGTGGTGCGCGACGCCGTAGCTTTCGGCGCGCGCCGTGCGCTGGCCGTTCCCGTGGGGCGGGCCGAGTTCGACCAGAAGATTGCCGATGAAATGCATCGTCATCTCGTAGCGCGCCGCGACGCGAAAGGCCCAGCTCATGAACTCGTCCACGCTGCCGCAAAAGCTGCCGTGCTCGTCGGTGGCGTCGTCGTGATAGCAGCTCCTGACCAGCTCACGGTCGAGGCGGTCGATGCCGCGACAGTAGCGCAACACCACCTTGCGGATCGCCTGCTCGTCGAGCAGGTCCCTCAGTGCGTCTTCGCTGGTGTTCATCTGGCCCGCGCGCTCCGACCGTGTAGGCTGCTGCTGCGTTGCGTGAACCCGTCTCAGCCCTGGTTCGCCTTCGGGCTGAGGGCAAACACCGGGAACGGCCGGTCCGTGCGCTGCTGGAATACTTCCCACAGCGGCATCGTCTTCACCAGCGTCGGCCAGATCACCGCGCGTTCCGCGTCATCGAGCTGGTGAACATCGGCCTCCCAGCGTTGGTCCTTCACCTGCACCCACGCCTGCGGCGTGTGCTTCAGGTTCCTCGCCCACACCGGGTCGGTCCCGATACCGGCAAGCGAGCCGACCACGTAGTACTTCCGGTCCAGCAGCAGGAAGTTCAGCGCCGTGATCGCCTGCTTGCCACTCTGGTGGCCGATCGTCGTGATCAGCAGGCACGGGAGCGGTGCGAGCTCCTGGTGGTAACCGTCCTCGCCGTTGGTCGCCAGGTAGGTCGCGACGTGCGCCCGCGCGTCGGCGCGGATGCGCTCCAGTGACCCGACCTTCTCCAGCGTCGCCTGCCAGTCGGGGGCGCTGATCCAGTCAGGCTTCACGAGTTCACTCAGGGGCTTTTCATGACTCATGGCGTCTTCTCCGGGCAAATGTGTCGTGTATGCAGATCGCTTGTACGGCCGGCTCAGTTTGCCACGTCGCCGGCGGAAATGACGCCCTCGCAGCCGCTGCCGCCGTCGGGGCGCGGGCCGAGCAGCAGCGGCGCCATATGCCATAGATAGCTGACGAAGGCTCCGCCCCAGGCGAGACCGGCAAGACCGAACAAAAAGCCGGTCGGTGCGCCGGGCAGCACGGTGGCCGCACGTGCGAGCGCACCGAGGCCGATCAGCCAGGCGCCGATCGGTACCCACGAGCGCTCATCGAGCGGGTAGCCACAGTGCTGGCGGCCAGCGATGCACAGCACGGCATGGATCGCGAGCCCCATTGCGCCGAGCGCGGCAAGGTGGCGCCCGGCGCTGAAGTAGTTGCCGTCCAGAATGATCGCGCAGCCCATCAGCGCGTAGCCCGCAGCCATGAAGAGGTAGATGGCGTAGAGCATCAGCGGCCAGCGGCGCCACAGCGCCCGTCCCACATGCCAGTCGTTCAGCAGGTTGAACAGGGCTGCCGCGCTCGCGAGCGCGAGCCAGCCGCCGATGCGCGCCTCGGGTACGAGCAGCCCGACCGCCGTGTGCAGGCCGATGCAGACGATCGCGAGGTTGCGCCGTGGCGGACGCGCGCGGTATTCGTCGCCGGCTTCCGTGTTGCCGGCCCGCTCCTCGATCGCGGCGTTGACGATGCGCATCGAGATGCGGCTGAGCGCAACGACGATCAGGATCATCAGCACGCCGAGCGTCGCGTGCAGCCAACGCAACGGATCGGTGCCGGCAACCGCTGCGGCGTAGAAGCCGGTGACACAGCCGATCAGCGCAGCGATCGACCACGCGAACGACAGATGGCGCCGGCCCGGATCGCGCCACAGGCGCGCCAGCAGCAGGAGGCCGAGGTAGCCCAGCAAGCCGAGGTGAGCGCTCGCTGCCAGCAACAGTGCAGGCAGGCCAAGCAGTCCGCTGCTCCAGAAGCCGACGCGACCGAGCAGCCACAGCACGACGAGGCGCTGCACGGCGCGGCGGCTGAAATCGGGCGTAGCCGTGAATTCGGGGATCGCCGTCAAGGCAAAGCCGGTGACGGCCGCAAGTGCCACGCCGAAGATCAACTCGTGCGCATGCCAGACGAAGGGGCCACCCGCCACTGCCGGCAGCGGCAGGCCGAACAGCAGGAAGCCCAGCCACAGCGCGATGAAGAGCGGAATGCCGGCGGCTGCCAGCAGGAAGAACGGGCGAAAGCCGCACAGCCATAGCGGATGATCCTGCAGCAACCCCGCCTTCACGTGCACACCACCCCGGAGCGGGTGCCGGCAACGGTGGCTTGCGGGGCGGCTTCGAGACCGAAACACGCGCGCACCACCTGCGACTGCAGCAGTTCCGCCGTGGTGCGGTGGACGAAGGCGTCGTCGCGTGCGAGCGCCGGGGTATCGATTCCGATGCGCTCGGCGATCCGCCCCGGATCGCTCGCCATCACGAGCACGCTGTCGGCCAGGCGCACTGCTTCCATCAGGTCGTGCGTGATCATCAGCACCGCCAGGTTGCGTCGCGCCTGGTGGTCGAGCAGCAGACGGTGCAACTGTGCCTTCAGGCCTATGTCGAGCGCCGAGAAGGGTTCGTCCATCAGGAGCAGGTCCGGTTCCAGCACCAGCGCACGCGCCAGTGCGGCGCGGCTCTGCATGCCGCCGGAGAGCGCGTGCGGAAACTGGCCGAGCGCCTCGGCGTCGAGTCCGACCGCCCGCCCCATCGCCAGCGCACGGCTGCTGCACTCGGCGCGCGCCAGTCCTGCTGCCTTCAGGCCGAGCGCGATGTTGTCGCGGGTCGTTTTCCACGGCAGCAGGCGCGGCTGCTGGAACATCACCGCCGGGTTGCGAAAGCCGCTGCTGATCGTACCGGTGCGCAGGGTCAGCAGCCCGGCCGCGAGGTGCAGCAGCGTGGTCTTGCCGCAACCGGAGGGGCCGACCAGCGCGAGCACGCGCCCCGCCGGCAGTTGCAGGTCGACGTTCTCGATGACCTTGCGGATCGCGTAGGCGTGCGCCACGCCGCTCAGGCGCAGTTCAGGCAGGTTCATGCGGCACTTCGCGCCAACGTTCGACTTCGCGCTTGATTGGCTCGAGCACCAGGTACTCGACCGCGAGCAGCAGCCCGACGACCGCGCCCACCCAGGCCAGCGTCGCGGCGGTGTCGAGCTGGGCGCGACTCACCGCCAGTGCCGCGCCCACACCGTCGTTCGACGACAGCAGTTCGGCCATCACGACGACCTTCCACGCCGTGCCGAGCGCGGTGATCCACGCCGGAAACAGGTACGACACCACGTGCGGCAGGTACAGATCGAGGATCTTCATGCGAAGCGGTAGCCGGAACACCAGCGCCATGTCCCGGAGATGCAGGTCGAGCGTGCGTGCTCCCTGCAGGGCGCCGACGAAGACGATCGGAAAGCAGGCGATGAAGACCGTGAACACCGGCGTGCCGTCGCCGGTGCCGAACCACAGCATCGCCAGCACCAGCCAGGCGATCGGCGGGGTGCCGAGCAGCACGGTGACCAGCGGGCGCGCCATCATCGATGCGGTCATCGAGACCCCGGCCGCAAGCCCGAGCAGGCTGCCGGTGCTGACCGCGAGCGCCAGTCCACTCAGCGCACGGCGCGTGGTAACGGCGATTTCCGGCCACGCAGTGCCGTTTTTCGTGAGCTCGACGAGGGTCACGAAGGTGGTCGCAGGGTCGGGCAGGATCAGCGGACCGTAGACCGCGCTGCCCGCTTCCCACGCCGCGACCAGCAGCAGCAGGCTGGCGACGGCGCCCCAGCCGCTCCAGACGTAGGCGGGCAGGCCGGCGAGCCAGGCTCGGAGCAGGCTCATCGGATGGTCCGCCGTGCCGACCTGCGACCACTCATTTCCCGTCGTCGCCTGCGCCGTGGTAGAAGTCGGCGGGCGGCAGCTTGCCGCCGATCAGCGCCGGCTGGCGCGCAGCGAGCTGGCTGTAGAAGAACTCGAGTTCGGGCCGCGCGTCGCGTGCCGTCACGAAGGCGGTCTGGTCGGTGCGCACCGAATCGGCAATCGCCTCCGGCGTGAGGATGTCTGCATATTTCACTGCCATGACGCCGCAGGCGTCGGGGTCGGCCTCGCACCAGGCGAGCGAATCCGCGTAGGCCTTCTGGATACGCTCGATCAATACCGGGTTGTCGAGCACCCGGCCCATCGCGACTACGCCGGCCTGCGGGATGCGTGCCGGGCGGTCGAACAGGCGTCCCCACTCCTGCTGCAGGTCGACGCTGCGGTACAGCTCCGGCGCGATGATGCTGATCGGGAACGAGTGGGTCTTGCGCAACGCCATCGAGACGCCCGGCTCGGCGAGTACGGCGTGGTCGGCACGGCGCATGATCAGCAGTTGCATGGCGTCCATCGGGGAGGCGACGTAGCGCAGCGTGAAATCGTGGCGTGCGTCCAGCCCTGCCTTGGCCGCGAGCGTCTGGAACACGATGTCCGGCATGTCGGCGCGAAACGGCATCACCACTTCCTTGCCCCTGAAGTCTTCCAGCGTCTTCAGGTTCGGATCGCGCGAGACCAGCCACAGCACGCCCCAGGTGGAGACGTTGATCAGGCGCAGCTTCACGCCGCGGTTGTAGAGGTTGGCCGCGACGTTCGACGGCATCGCGATGAAGTCGACGCCGGATCGGGTGTCGACGGCCATCGCGCGCAACTGGTCCGGGTTCTTCCAGACGCGGAATTCGGCCTCGTCGGCGAGGTCCTTCAGTGCGCCGCTCTCGACGATGTGGATGAGCGGATACGAGACCGCCGCAAACGGGCCGGCGAGCACGAGCTTCGGCACTCGCCCGCCGGCAGCCAGTGCGCCGACGGAAGGCAGCGCAGCGAGCAGCAGCAGGCTGGCGGTGACGAGGCGGCGAAGCTGGAACATCAGAAGTCTCCTTTCCACGCGAGCACCAGGCCGCGTCCGGGCATATCGATTTCCTGGCCGCTGATTCCCTCGGTCAGGTGCTCATGATACGACCGGTCGAACAGGTTTTTGGCGCCGATGTGCAGCGACTGGTTCTGCGCGTAACGCCAGTTGGCTCCCATATCGAAGGTGGCGTAGCCGCTCGTGCGGTTCTCGCTGCCACGCGAGAAAACCGTTGCCAGCCGGTTCTGCCGGCGCACGAAGCGCGCGCTGGCATCCAGTGTCCAGCCCGGTGCGACGTGGCCTTCCCAGCCGAGACCGAGTTCATCGGCAGGCATCTGGAACAGCGGTTCGTGCAGCGCATCGTTCCTGCCGCGTACCAGCGACAGGTTCGCCTTCAGCGTGTGGTCCGGGGTGACTTCCCAGCGCGCTTGCGCTTCGAAGCCATGCAGGGTCACCTTGCTGATGTTCACCGTTTCCTTGCAGGCGCCGGCGTTCGGCCCGCACAGGGCGGCGGCGCGGGGGGTGCCGGAGATGTCGAGGCCCGACATGTAGTCCGTGATGCGATTGCGCCACAGTGCCAGTTCGTAAGCGAATGCCTCGTTCTGTCCCTTCAGGCCGATTTCGATCTGGGTGGCGATCTCCGGTTTGGTCTGCGGGTTGCCGACGTAGAAATAGCCGTCACCGCGCGGCGACGATTCGTAACGCTCGCGCATCTCGCCGGCGCGAAAGCCGCGTGACAGGTTGGCGTAGGGTCGCAACAGCGATGAAACCTCATAGACGGCACCCAGGCTGCCGGAAAAGGCGTTGTCGCGCCGGTCCAGGTCGGTGCTCCGGCGCGGGCCGAGCGGGTTGGCCGAGTTGGCGATGGAGTCGGCGTCACCCTTGACCGTGTCGTGACGCAGTGCAGCAAGGACGTCGAGGCGGCCAAAGTGCATGTCATCCTGTACGTAGACGCCAAGCGCGCGGATGCGCCCGTCCGTAAACGGGTCGGTGCGCTGGAAGTTGGTGCTGTTCGGCGGTATGGCGTTGAGGCGCTTTGGGGAGGCGTCCATCTGCCACAGGTTGGTGCCGAACGAAACGAGGTGTTGCGCGTGCGCCTGCCAGTCGCCGCGCGCATCGAACCCGTCGGTGCTGAAGCTCACCCGGGTCGTCGTGATGTCGCGCAGCAAGCGGTTCGACCAGGCGTAGATGGTGCGCTCCATTTCCTGCCGGTAGACGCGCAGGTCAAGGTTCAGCGGGCGTTCGCCGGAGCCCTGGTAGCTGTAGCCGAGCTCTGCCAGTTCGCGGGTCTGCCGTGGCGAGTGGATGGTGGTGCTGGCCACTGCGGCGGCAACTCCCGGCATCGGATGGGTAAACGGTTTGGTCGAGCCCGGATACCACACGTCTTCATCGACATGCTGTTGCAGCGATACGCGCAACTGCTGCGCGGCGTCGATGCGCAGGCGGTACTGGCCGATGAAGCTGTCCGAATCGTAACCGGTGCGCCGCACCCGCCCATCTGGCGCGCGATAGTCCTCGATGCGCGCCAGCGAAGCACCCAGCATCAGCGCGTGGTCGCCGCTCGAGGCGTTCAGCAGTCCGGTGCCGCGCACGCCACGGCTGGCGCTGTCCCAACTGGCGATCGTGGAGACTTCCGAGCCGGGTTCGAAGCGAGCCTGTGGCAACAGCACGTTCACCACCCCGCCGAGTGCGCCGGTGCCGTACAGCACCGATGCCGGCCCCTTGACCACCTCGACGCGTTCGGCCAGGCCGAGCGACATGAACGAGCCGACGGCGCCTGCCGGTTGCGCGGAATTCAGCCGCATGCCGTCGACCAGCAGCACCACGCTTTCCTTCTTCAGGCCGCGGATGACCGGGTTCTGCCCCTGCGCGCCATCACTGGCGATCGCAAGCCCGGGTTCGCCGCGCAAGGCGTCGCCGAGGTTCTGTGCATTGCGCTGCAGCAATTGGTCACGCTCGATCGACGTGGTGGATATGGGCGTCTGGTTCTCGTCGGCGGCGTAGCCCTTGGCGGTCACGTGCATCGGCGGGAGTTCGAACTCGACCGTTTGCGCCAGTAGCGTCGCCGGCAGGACGCTGGCCGCGATCGCCAGCGCCAGTCGCGCCGGGCGGCGGGCGCCGCTCATCGAAAAAATCTTCGTCACGGCCGGGTGGCGCATCGATTCGGTCCTCGTCGATCCAGGGGGGGTGGGGGAGTCGCTGTCGCGCGCGGGCAGTCGTGGTCAGGGTGCGGAGGGAACCGGCTCGCCAAAGAGGAAAGCAGCAGACGGAACAACTACGTTAACGCGAATCGTTCGCATTATTGTTCGAGTCGATACCCATGTCAAAGGGTCTGGTGTGCCGCAGGGATGCGGCACTCGAGCCTGCAGGGATGCATTCACGGCGTCCCACCGGTGCGAAGGTGTCGTCCGCGCCATTTCCTTGCAGAGCGATCTCGGGCAGCCGGCATCACTATAATGCGGGAGAATTTGCAAGACTTGGCAATCCGGATTCGACGCCTGCACGGGCGCCTCCGTGGCAGAAGCTGATCGCGACACCCTGACCCTGGTGGGATGGTACCCCGCATCAAACGACTATCTGAAAGTACGCAATCGAAGCGCTGCGGGCTGCTGCGAACTTGTGCGAACCGGATCGAAAAGTCTGCCGGTACGGCCTCAGCCGTGGACGATCAAGCGGGTTTTTCGCGCTGATTGGTGCCCGGAAAGGCCACTCAACCTCGCCTGCTTTCCGGCGCCAGTTCAATTCCGGTTTGGGAATCGAACCCGCGTCCGTCGTCCCGACCAAAAGCACACCCATTTACACCTATTCGAGCCGGGTGTTCTTGAAGGCAATGCAACTGCATTGGCAAGACAATGCGACTGCATTACTATTCAGGCATCAACCCAGATCCGCAGGAGACTGCCATGGCTGCGACCCTCGAAGTCGAATCCACACTCACCGATCGCTACCAGACCACGGTGCCGGAAACCGTGCGTCGTGCCCTCAAGCTGGGCAAGCGCGACAAGATCCACTACACCATTCGCCCCAGCGGAGAGGTGGTGCTGACGCGCGTCGAAGCATCGGACGGTGACGACCCGGTGCTCGGTCAGTTCCTCGGCTTCCTGGCCGCCGACATCACTCGCCATCCCGAGCGGCTGCAAGCTGTGGATGCCGGCCTCGTCCAACGCATCCAGGCGCTGGTCGGCGGCGTCGATGTCGATCTCGATGCCGCCCTGCCGGAAGACGATGAATGAGCGCAGGGAAGCCTGAGCCGTTGGTCATTCATGGCTGGACGGTCTTCGCCCATCCACTGTTCCTGGCGCAGATCGAAGCGCTGGCGCGGCAGGTAGAGACCCTGAAGCAGAAGGACCCGGTCGGGTACGTAAAAAAGAACGCCAGCAAACGGCTAGCCGCGATCACCAAACTGGCGTTCGATGTCATCCCGCAAGATCCGACGCGACCGGAATACCGCCAGGGTGGGACGCTCGGTGACAATCACAAGCACTGGTTTCGGGCCAAGTTCTTCCAGCAGTACCGACTATTTTTCCGCTACCACGCACCAAGCAAGGTGATCGTCTACGCATGGGTGAATGACGAAGATACGAAACGCGCCTGCGAAAGTAGCGACGACGCCTACCGGGTGTTCCGCAAGATGCTGGAAAGCAGCCATCCGCCCGATGATTGGGAGCAGCTCCTGGCTGAGGCGCAGAAAGAATCGCAGCGGATGCAGGAATCACTGGCAAGGGCGGCAGCAGTCCAGTGATAGCGGCACACGGCATTCTGAGTGCGGCGAATCTGCTCTTCAATCTCCGCAACTTCTACGGCGAATAGTCGACGCCTACGTATCACTTGGCTCCTGGGCGGAACAGCGCCTTCATGGACTCCTGCCAACTCATTCGGAAGGAGACCAAGATGGACGTCGTTCACCTCAATCAAAAACAACTGGCCGCACGCTGGTGCATCAGCGAGGCCACCCTGGAACGCTGGCGCAGCGAGGGGATGGGGCCCAAATTCCTGAAGCTCTGCGGCCGGGTGCTCTACCGGCAGGTCGACATCGAGGGCTACGAGGATGCGCAAATACATCCCCGACTTCATCGTCCAGCTCGACGACGGCCACGGCGCGGACGATCCCCTGCACCTGATCGTCGAAGTGAAGGGCTACCGGCGCGAGGATGCGGTGGTGAAGAAGATGACCATGGACACCTACTGGGTACCCGGCGTGAACGCGGCCGGCAAATACGGGCGCTGGGCCTTCGCCGAGTTCACCGACGTGTACGAGATGCAGGACGACTTTGCCAGGAAGGTGGCAGCGGAGTTCGAGAAGATGCTGGTCGGAGTGCGGTTCTGAATATGCGGCTTTCTATGCAGGTCACCAAAACATGCATAGAAAACAGGCAAAATGTATGCAAGTATGGCCTGACTAGTTAACGAAACCACTCTTTCATGAACATGTCCGCCCTGCCAGCGCTCGAAACCCTGGGCTCGGCCCGCTTCGAGACGCCGGCCATTCTCAAGCGGCTGGTGTCCGCCCACAGGCGGCTGGCCGAGTTCAAGGGCGTGGCGGCCTCCATGCCCAATCAGGGCATCCTGCTCAACACCCTGGCCTTGCGGGAAGCCAAGGACAGCTCCGAGATCGAGAACATCATCACTACCCACGATGAGCTGTTCCGCGAAGTCGCGCTGGATCGAACCACGACACCCGCTGCCAAGGAAGTGGCCCGCTACAACCACGCCCTGCGCGTGGGCTTCGAACAGGTTCGTAGCACCGGCCTGCTCACCGGCAACCACATCGGCCAGATCCAGGCGGCGCTGGAAAGGAACCGCGCCGGCTACCGCAAGCTGCCCGGCACGGTGCTGAAGAGCAGCGCCGGGCATGTGGTCTACACCCCGCCATCGCCCGAAGCCTTGGCTGGCCTGATGTCCGACCTGGAGCGTTTCATCAACGACGACGCCCTGCTCGATGCCGACCCGCTCATCAAGATGGCGCTGATCCACCACCAGTTCGAGAGCATCCACCCGTTCTACGACGGCAACGGCCGCACCGGGCGCATCGTCAACGTGCTGTATCTGGTCAAGCAGGGTTTGCTGGACATTCCGGTGCTGTATCTCAGCCGCGCCATCGTGGGCAGCAAGGTCGACTACTACCGCCTGCTGCAATCGGTGCGCGAACAGGATCGCTGGGAAGACTGGGTGCTCTACCTGCTGGGCGCGGTGGAGCGCACGGCTGCCGACGGCATCCTTACCATCCAGGCCATCAAGGCCGCGATGATGGACTACAAGCACCGCATCCGCGCCGGGCACAAGTTCTACAGCCAGGACCTGATCAACAACCTGTTTTCCCACCCCTACACCAAGATCGAGTTCCTGCAACGCGACTTGAAGGTCAGCCGCCTCACCGCCACCCGTTATCTCGATGTGTTGACCGCCGATGGCTTCCTGAGCAAGCGCAAGGTCGGCCGCTCCAACTACTACATAAACATCCCGCTGTTTCGCATTCTGGCCGGCGAACCTGAAATTTCGCAGCCCTGAATTGCAACTTCGAGACGAAACTGAAAATGGCCACCAGGAAAACCAAAACTCCACTCGGCGTCGAAGCCCTCAAGCACGACGAAGCCACCCGCAAGAACATCCCCACGGCGGAATACCAGGCCGTGCTGGCCAAGGCCGAGCAGGCACCCGTGCGCGTGGCGATGGAGCGGCGCAATCGTGATCTGGACCCGCAACGCCGAGATCGACGTCATCTGGGACAAGTTCCAGCCCACGCTGGAAACCCTGCGCAAACAACTGAACGCCGCGCTGGGTAGGTCGGGTTTTAACCCGACACTCCACAGTGACAGTCGGGCTGAAGCCCGACCCACATCCACTCTCGAATGGCAGGAATGGGAGATCCCGCGCGAGGCGGACGCCAAGTGGCCAGACGCGGCGAAGCAGGCGCACACCGACTGGTGGCAGCAGCGCATCGCCCGCCAAAAGGAAATGGACGCTTCCATCGCCGCCACGCCTGCTTCCTCGGCGCGAACGACCCCTACAAGGCGCTGAAAACCACCTTGAAGGCCGAGATCGACGCCGAGGCGTGGGCCTCGTTGAACTCGGACACCTCGCGCCCGTTCGACAAGCCCGCGTCGGGGCGCATCGCGGTGAAGGTCATCAACCACCTGGGCGACGAAGTGATGAAGGTGTTCAGGGTGTAACAATCACAAGAAATATCAATATATTCAAATAGGTATGAGATTCCAGCAGATAACGTAAAATGTTTTACCTTAAGTTCCGCTGAGGAACCGCCATGGATAGCAGCCGAGGCTGGTCGGGTCGATCTCCGGGCTGCGCAGCAGTGCGGAAAGCTTCCTTGCCGCACACCCTCGTTATGCAGACTGGCGGATCGAGTTTGCCGCAATCGCACCGCGAATGACGGCGTCCGACCGGCAAACGCTCCTCGGTATGGATGTGTTGCCGCAAGATCTGGTCGAACTGACGCAAGGGCTCTGACCGTGCAGTTCCGCATCGCCGACGCCTTCACGTCATTACCGCCACCGCCGTGGCCGACACCTCGGTGCAGTGGTGAATCTCGATGGTCGAATGCACGATCTCCTCGTGTACCGAAAGGCGTTCGCGCACGACGTCTGGAGTCAGCGCACGGTCGTGAGTCACTACCGTCAACGCGCACGAGTAGGCCTTCTTCCCCACGCGCCAGACGTGCAAGTCGGTGATCCGGGTGTCTCCCGCCTCTGGCCCCGTTTCCACCACTTCCCGAATGTCGTTGACCACCGGGTGATCCATTTCCCGGTCGAGCAGCACCTTGCCCGTGTCGGCGATCAGTCCCTTCGCCCAGACCGCGACCAGCACGGCGCCGACGATGCCCATGAGAGGGTCGAGCCATGACCAACCGAAAATCCAGCCACCGAGCAGTGCCGCGATGGCCAGCACCGAAGTGGCTGCATCGGCGATCACGTGCAGGTAGGCCGATTCCAGGTTGAGATCATGGTGATGATCGTGGCTGTGGCCGTGGCTTCCATGACCGTCCTGTCCATGGGAATGCCCGTGATCGGGGTGGTGTGCCTTGCCGAGAATCCGTGCGCAGACGATATTCACCACCAACCCGAGGACCGCAATCACGATGGCTTCCTGGTACTGGATGGGTTGTGGCGAGACGATTCGCTCCACCGAGCCGACCAGCATCATTGCCGCCACCCCCAGCAAGAAAATGGCACTGGCAAAGCCGCCCAGAATCTCGATCTTCCACGTACCAAAGGCAAAACGGGGGTCCTGGGCGTACCGTCGGGCGGTGGCGTAGGCGAAAGCCGAAAGGCCGATGGCTACCGCGTGAGAACTCATGTGCCAGCCATCGGCCAGCAGGGCCATCGAGTTGAACCACCAGCCGGCGGCAATTTCAACCACCATCGTGATGGCGGTGATCCACATCACCACCCGGGTGCTGCGCTCGGCGGCCTCGTTGCCGTTGTCGAAGACGTGGACGTGTATCCGGTTGGAAGGGTTCTCGGTGTGCATGCTGCCCTCACGTGATGTAGGTGCGCAGGACGTCGATCAGCTCGTTGGCGCCTCGGGTGTGCTCGGCGTTGCTGGTGATGGCCCGGAACCCCGTGTGGTGTGCGGGTTCCGCTTGGCTTCCTTCGCGTTCGTCGCCGTAATGACCGACGCCAACGACGAAAGGATTGCCATGTTGACCGAACCTGCCTTCACCGAAACCGAACTCGCCCTGCGCTGGAGCGTCAGCATGAAGACCTTGCAAAGTGGCGTAGCGAGGGACGCAGCCCGCCGTGCATCAAACTCTCCAAAACCGTTCGCTACCTGGTGGTTGAAATTGTCCGCTACGAGCAGGCTGACCGCCAAGGCGATGGGCACCCGTAGGGGCGACCGGCGGTCGCCCGTAACCGGCGGTCGCCCGCAAACGAAAACGCCCAACCGGGAACGGTTGGGCGTGAATGAGTGGTGCCCAGAGCCGGAATCGAACCAGCGACACGAGGATTTTCAGTCCTCTGCTCTACCAACTGAGCTATCTGGGCAGCGGAAGAGGCGCGTATTTAACTCGGTGGCCGCGCCGGGCGTCAAGGAAGGCATTGGTGCAGGACGTCGTCGGTGCCGATCATCCCTGCTGCGGCGCAGGTGACACATAGCCCTCGACACGCGCCACTTCCCGGTTGTCGAAGAACTTCTCCATCTCCTCTTCGAGGAAGGCACGGGTGCCGCGATCCATCAGGTTCAGGCGCCTTTCGTTGACCAGCATCGTCTGGTACGTCATCCACTCCTGCCACGCCTGGCGTGACACCGTCTCGAACAGCGTCTGGCCGCGAGGCCCGGGGAACGGCGGCTGCGCCAGTCCTTCCATCTCGCGCTGGTACTTGCGGCAGAACACGCTACGGCTCATTGCTCGCTCCATGGGCTGGTATCGGTGGCTTCGTGCAACGCATCGAGCAGGCGCTTGACCGGTGCCGCGAAACCGAGGTTCGCACCGCCCGGCTTGTACCAGATCAGGCGATCGTCTTCCAGCACGTGCGCGGGCACGGCGGGTACGTCCAGGAATACCGGCGTGGCTACCAGGCGGAAATGGCTGAAGGTGTGGCGAAACGGCGTGCCGCGGTGCGTGGCGAGCGGCGTGACGCGCACGATGCGGTCGCAGGCGAGGGCGGGATCCTCGTGCGCAGCGACTTCCGGAAAGCTCCACAAACCGCCCCAGATGCCGTGCGGCGGGCGCTTCTCGAGCAGCACTGCACCGCTGGCGTCACGGATCAGCAGCAATTGACAGTGACGCTCGGGGGCGGGGTGGCGGGGCTTGCGCAGCGGGAAGCGTGCCGGATCGTCGTGCAGGTGGGCGAGGCAGGTGCTTGCCAGCGGGCACAGCGCACACGCCGGGCGCGTGCGAGTGCATACGGTCGCGCCCAGGTCCATGATCGCCTGCGTGTAGGTGCCGCTGCGAGCGGCAGGCGTGAGCCGCGCGGCCAGAGTCCATAGCGTGCGCTGCGTTGCGGCGGATGCCGGATCCTCGGCGATCGCGAACTGGCGCAGCAGCACACGCTTCACGTTGCCGTCGAGGATCGGCGTGCGCATGCCGTGCGCGATCGCACAGATGGCGCCCGCCGTGGAGCGGCCGATGCCGGGCAGCGCCGCGAGTTCGTCGACCGTCTGCGGGAGCTCGCCGCCGTGCCGTTCGCAGACGATGCGCGCGGCAGCATGCAGGTTGCGCGCTCGCGCGTAGTAGCCGAGCCCGGTCCAGTGGTGCAGCAACTCGTCCTCCGGTGCTTCGGCCAGCGCGCGCAGGGTGGGGAAGCGTTGCATGAAGCGCCCGTAGTACGGGATGACGGTGCTCACCTGCGTCTGCTGCAGCATGATCTCCGATATCCACACGCGGTAGGGGTCGAGGTCGCGCTGCCACGGCAGGTCGTGGCGGCCGTGCGTGTCGTGCCAGGCGAGCAGGCGCGCCGCGAAGTGCGCCGCCGTGTCGGCGTCGGGCAGGGTGTCAGTCACGGTTCAGGAAGTTGCCGAGCTTGCCCTTGAGCTTGTCGCGCAGCTTGTCCTCGACCTTTTCCCGCACCTTTTCGGTCGCGATCTGACCGGCGATCTTCGCGATGCCGTCCTGGTCGATGCCGCACCATTTCTTCGGCTCCTCGTCGAAGGAGCCGGCGCAGCGCAGCGGCCAGTCGATCGCCAGCATCTTGCGGCTCATGCGGCACGCCGGGTCGCGTTCGGCCAGGTCGTTCGTGACCCGCACGTCGAGGTGCACGTCGAGGCGCTGGCGCGGCAGGTCGACGCTGCCCTGGCCGTTCATGCGCATGTTCGGCAGCAGCAGCCCGAGTTCGCGGAACTGTCCCACGCCGTCGTGGAAATCGAGTGTGGTACGGACGCTCTGCAGGCGCGTCACCGGCTCGAAGTGGGCGCTGAGGCTTTCCCGGTTGATCGTCGCTGCCGCCTTGCAGATCGTTTCCTCGACGCTGAGATCCTTGATCACCGGATCGGCGATCGTGAGCTCGAGCGGCCCGGCCAGCGAGGCGAGCAGCGCGGCCGTGCTCGCACCGTTTGCAGCGAATTTCAGCGAACCGTCGACACGCCCGCTGAAGCGGTGGGTGTCGGCCGTCTGCGCGAGCAGCCGTTCGAGGTCTACCCCGGCGAGCGTGGCGGCCACGTTCATCCTGGCGCCAGCGTCCTGTGCGACCAGTTCCCCGTTCGCGTCCAGCTTGCCGCCGTACAGCCCGGCCTGCAGGCGTTCGAGTCGCGCCTTGCCGGGGCCGAGTGCGAGCCGTGCCTGCAGCGTGTCGAGTTCGAGCGGTGCGCGCTTCAGGTGGCCGATGCGTGCTTCGATGCTGCCGTCGATCGCGAGCAGGGCGCCGACGCCGCTCAGATCGCCGTCGCCGCTGTCGGCCGCCGATTTCGCCTGCTTGGCGGCGGTTGGCTCTGCCGGCGGCAGGAAGTAGTCGACGTCGAGTTGCGGGCTGTCGAGCGTCGCATCGACGCGCAGCTTCTCGCCGAGTCCCAGACGCACGCGCCCGTTGGCGTGGAACTCGCCGGCGGTGAGTGCCAGTGTGTCCAGCGCGAGGCTTGCCGAGTCGTACGCGTAGTCGGCGGACAGCGTGACTTTCGTGAGCGCGGCGGCGTTCACCGTCGGCGGCAGGCTGCTGCCGAGGGCGCCGAGCAGCGCGGGCAGGTCGAGGCGCTGCAGTTCGAGCTTGCCGCGTGCCCGCGCGCCCTGCTGCGTGCCCCAGCCCGCGTCCAGCGAGGCGCTGGCATCGAGACCCGTCCCGCTCAGGCCGAGCTGCGCTGCCTTGAGCGTGCTGGCGTCGAGGTCGAGCAGCGCCGCGGGCAGCTTGAGTTCGAGCGCGGGCGCTCCCGCAGGAATCAGTCGCAGCAGTGCATCGCTGAGCGCGACCGTGTGCGCCTGGCCGTCCATCTTGGCTGCCGTCTGCACGTTCAACACGAACTCGCGCGCTGGGGTGCCGCTGCGGATCGTCGCTTCGCCGCGCAGCCGGAACGGTTCGCCGTGCGAATTGATGTCGTCACCGGTCAGCGTGAGTCCCGTGACCTCGACGTGCGTGCCGTCGCGTTCATCGCGGTAGCCGAGCTCGGCATCGTCGATGTGGATGCGTTCGATGCCGAGCGCAAGCGGGGCTGCGGCGGCATCACCGGCGCTGGTGCCTGCTGCTGTGCTGCTGTTGGCGCCTGTTCCGCCGAGGGCGGCCCAGTTGCAGCGTCCGCTGCGATCGCAATCTGCGGCCAGTCGCAGCCCGGCCAGGCGCAGTTCGTGCACCTGCAGCTCCTCGCTGAGCAGTGGCAGCAGCGCCACGCCGAGGCGCAGTTCGCGTGCGCTGGCAAGCTCCTGGGTGGCGCCGCGCGGCGTGACCAGATGAATATCCTTCGCCGCCAGCGAGAGCGTGGGCCATACGGCGACCTGCAGCGGCCCTTCGATGCGCAGTTCGCCGTCGATGCGGGCATTGATCAGCTCCAGCAGCGTGGTGCGCAGTCGCTCCTCGTCGACCAGCGCGCGCAGTACGAAGGTGGCGCCGACGCCGACCACGAGCAGTGTGGCAATGCCGATTGCAGACCATTTCAGCAGCGCTTTCATAGATTGTGGATCCGTGCCGGCCGGTTGGTGCTGCTGGATTGTAGCGGAATCGTCCGGCTGAAAAGCCGGGGCAGCTTCCCTATAATCCCGCCTCCATTTGCCGGCCACTGGCCCGGGAGCAGCCGACATGAGCGAGCGCAGTGCGGAAGTCCAGCGCGATACCCTGGAAACGAAGATCTTCGTGCGCGTGAACCTCGACGGTACGGGGCGGGCCGATCTTGCTTCCGGTATCCCGTTTCTGGATCACATGCTCGACCAGATCGCGCGTCACGGCCTGTTCGATCTCACGGTACAGGCCGAAGGCGATCTGCACATCGATGACCACCACACGGCGGAGGACGTGGGCATCACGCTCGGGCAGGCCTTTGCAAGGGCGCTGGGCAACAAGGCCGGGCTGGTGCGCTACGGGCACGCCTACGTGCCGCTCGACGAGGCGTTGTCGCGGGTGGTGGTCGATCTGTCGGGCCGTCCCGGACTCGCGTTCGACGTGCCGTTCACGCGCGCGCGCATCGGCGAGTTCGACGTCGACCTCTGCCGCGAGTTTTTCCAGGGCTTCGTGAATCACGCCGCGGTGACGCTGCACATCGACAACCTGCGAGGGCTGAACGCGCACCACCAGGCGGAGACGGTGTTCAAGGCCTTCGGTCGCGCGCTGCGCATGGCGGTCGCCACCGATCCTCGTGCCGGCGGTGCGCTGCCGTCGACCAAGGGACTGTTGTAGGCCACCTCGATGCAGCGAGTCGTGGTGGTCGACTATGGCATGGGCAATCTGCACTCGGTCGCGAAGGCGCTGGCGTGCGTGGCGCCCGACGCCGATATCGTCGTCAGCGCTGATCCGGCGCTGATCGACGGCGCCGAGCGCGTGGTGTTTCCGGGTGTGGGCGCGATCCGTGACTGCATGGACGGGCTGGCGCGCCGGGGTCTGCTCGAACCGTTGCGCCGTGCTGCTGACGAGAAGCCGTTGCTCGCGATCTGCGCCGGCATGCAGGCTCTGATGGACAGCAGCGAGGAGAACGGCGGCACCCGTTGCCTGGGTATCCTGTCCGGGCGTGTGCGACACTTCGGGCAGGAACTGCACGACGCACAGGGCCAGCGGCTGAAGGTGCCGCACATGGGGTGGAACGGGGTGCGCCAGGCAGCGCATCCGCTGTGGCGCGGGATCCCGGAACACGCGCGGTTCTATTTCGTGCACAGCTACTACGTCGAGGCCACGCAGCGCGCGATGGTCGCAGGCAACTGCCGCTACGGAGTGGATTTCGCGGCGGCACTGGCGCGCGGGAATCTGTTTGCGGTGCAGTTCCATCCGGAAAAAAGCCATACGGCGGGCCTGCAACTGCTCGCGAACTTCGTCGCCTGGGACGGGCGCACCAGGGAGAGCGCATGCTGATCATCCCCGCCATCGACCTGAAGGACGGCAAGTGCGTGCGCCTGCGCCAGGGGCGCATGGACGACTCGACGGTATTCGGCGACGACCCGGTCGCGATGGCAGCGCGCTGGGTGCGTGAAGGTGCGCGGCGCTTGCATCTCGTCGACCTGAACGGCGCCTTTGCCGGTGAGCCGGTCAACGGCGACGCGGTGCGCGCGATCACCCGGGCGTTTCCCGACCTGCCGGTACAGATCGGTGGCGGTATCCGCTCGCGTGAGATTGCAGCCAGTTACCTGGAGGCCGGCGTGCGCTGGGTGATCGTCGGTACGCTCGCGGTCCGCGACCCGGACTTCGTCGCCGCGCTGTGCCGCGACTTCCCGCAGCGTGTGATCGTCGGTATCGATGCGCGTGACGGCATGGTCGCGACCGACGGCTGGGCCGAGGTGTCGCGTGTCGCTGCGGTCGATCTGGCACGGCGTTTCGCTGCTGCCGGGGTGGCGGCGATCGTCTACACCGATATCGACCGCGACGGCATGATGCAGGGGCTCAACATCGGCGCCACGCGCCGGCTGGCCGAAGCCGGCGGCATTCCGGTGATCGCCTCGGGGGGCGTGACCACGATCGAGGACATCCGCCTGCTGGCGCGCGAGGGCGGCAGCGGTATCGTCGGTGCGATCAGCGGGCGGGCGCTGTACGAGGGTACGCTGGATCTGGCGAGCGCCCAGGCGTGGTGCGATGCGAATACAGGAGCTGACTGAGATGGGACTGGCCAAGCGGATCATCCCGTGCCTCGACGTGGACCGCGGGCGCGTGGTGAAGGGCGTGCGCTTCGTCGATATCCGTGACGCGGGCGATCCGGTGGAAATCGCGCGCCGCTACAACGAACAGGGCGCGGACGAACTCACGTTCCTCGACATCACCGCCAGCCACGAGCAGCGCGGGACCACACTCGCAGTCGTCGAACGCATCGCGAGCGAGGTATTCATTCCGCTCACCGTCGGCGGCGGGATCCGCGAACTCGGCGATATCCGCAACCTGCTGAACGCCGGCGCCGACAAGGTCGGGATCAATACCGCCGCGATCAGGCGCCCGGAATTCGTGCAGGAAGCGGCAGCGCGTTTCGGCTCGCAATGCATCGTCGTGGCAATCGATGCAAAGCAAGTGAGTGCTCACGGGGAACCGCTGCGCTGGGAGATCTTCACGCACGGCGGGCGTCGCCCGACCGGCCTCGACGCGATCGAGTGGGCGCGGCGCATGGTCGCGCTGGGCGCCGGCGAGATCCTGCTCACCAGCATGGATCGCGACGGTACCCGTGACGGTTTCGATCTGGCGCTGACGCGTGCGGTCAGCGACGCGGTATCGGTACCGGTGATCGCTTCAGGCGGAGTCGGCACCCTGCAACATCTGGTCGATGGCATCGTCGAGGGGCATGCCGACGCGGTGCTTGCTGCCAGCATCTTCCATTTCGGGGAATTCACGGTCGGCGAGGCCAAGGCGTACCTGGCCGCGCATGGGGTCGAGGTGAGGCTCTGATGCGTTGCCGCTAGTGCGCGCGTCTGCTGGCAGCGGAGTGCAGCGACGCGTAGAACGTGGACAGCACCTGCGGTTCGGCGAGCTGGATGAAATCGAGGAAGTCCTGCAACCCCCCGACAGCCTCGTGCTTGGTTTCGAAAGGACCGATCGAGGCGCCTTCGCGCGTTGCGAAGTACCAGGCGCTGTTGACGGCGAAGAACCTGTCGGTACGAATGGGTACCGTTCCGGACTCGCCATTGCGATTCGTGTCCATGCCTTGCATCCGTAACCGATCTGCGAGCGCGTTTCTGATCCTGGTCTTTCGCGATGCGCTCCGATTCTGGAGGTCACGTTCGCACGAACTTTCGAGTCGTGTCAATCATCCGGCAGGGATTCGTGATCCATATTGGTCGTGCGATGACGAACCGGTCGCGCGTGACTGCTCTCTCGCCGCCGAGTCACGTGCGCCGCGCGAGAGCACGATGCCTTTCAGCAGGTGCAGCGCCTCGTAGAGCTGGTTGTCCTGCGCGCGCAGATCGCTGACGGCGGGGTCGCTGGCACGCGCGCTGCGCCCCTTGTCCTCCTTGCCGTTGCCGTTGCGCAGGTGGCGCGCCAGGTCGGCCTCGCTGACGCGCGGTGCAGCCGCAATCGCGGTGACCTGGGCTCGCTCGACGACGATATCGGGAGTGATTCCCTGTGCCTGGATCGAACGTCCGGACGGCGTGAAGTAGCGCGCCGTGGTCAGTTTGATCGCACGTTTCTCGCTGAGCGGCAGTACGGTCTGTACCGATCCCTTGCCGAAGCTGTCGGTGCCGACGATGATCGCGCGGTGCTGGTCCTGCAGCGCTCCGGCGACGATCTCCGAGGCCGATGCAGAGCCGCCGTTGATCAGCACGACGAGGGGGGTCCCGTCGAGGTCGTCACCGGGGCTGGCGCTGAAACGCGAACGGGCGTTGTCGACACGGCCTTCCGTATAGACGATGAGGCCGTCGTCGAGGAACGCGTCGGCGACTTCGACCGAGGACTGCAGCACACCACCCGGATTGTTGCGCAGGTCCAGGATGGCGCCACGCACCACGCCTTCCTTCTTCAGGCGCGTGATCGTCGCGTGCAGATCGGCGCCGGTCTCGTTCTGGAACTGCGCGATGCGCAGATAGGCAAAGCCGGGTTCGAGAAAGCGTCCGCGCACGCTCTGCACGCGGATCAGGTCGCGCGTCAGCGTGACCGTGAGCGGGGCGCTGCGACCTTCGCGCATCAGCGTCAGTGCGATTTTCGAGCCTTTGGCTCCCCGCATCTTCGTGATCGCCTCGTTGATGCCGATTCCCTTCACGCTCTTGCCGTCGATCTCGACGATCAGGTCACCACTCTCGATTCCTGCTGCCTGTGCCGGGGTGTCGTCGATCGGGGTGATCACGCGCACGAAGCCGGTTTCGTCACCGGCGACTTCGAGCCCGACACCGCCGAATTCGCCGGTCGTGGTCTCGCGCAGGTCCTCGAACGCTTGCTCGTCGAGGTACGCCGAGTGCGGGTCGAGCCCGTTCAGCATGCCCTTGATGGCGTTCTCCAGCAGCGTGCGGTCGTCCACCTCTTCGACGTAGGACTTGCGGATCTGCTCGAACACGTCGACGAACACGCGCAGTTCCGTGAGCGGCAGCTCGCCGCTCTGCTGTGGTTCATCGGCGGTGGAATCGGCGTCATCGAGCTGCGCGTTGCTGACGGCGCTGCCGAGCGCGAGGCCAAAGCCGAGCAGCACGGCGGGCAGGAGGCGGTGCTGCCAGGCGAGTACGGGATGCTTCATGGTGCGTGAGGTACTGCAACGAGGGCAGGTGATGGCGTTGTGCCCGGCAGTTTGCATCAAGCGCGCACGGGGCACCATAGGTGCCGGGCCGCACGCTCGCGCTTGGTCGGCATGGGGTCGGCGTGTATACTTCGGCGCTTCGTTTACGGGGCGTTTCGCACGACGGAGCGCACTTCGCCGGGGTCTCCATGGAACTGTTCATCGAATTCGTCGGCGCCCGCTGGTATCTGTTTACCCTGGTCATCCTGCTGATGTTCCTGCTCATGAACCATGAGCGGCGTCGGGGTGGCCCGAGCATTTCCCCGGCGCAACTGACCATGCTGGTCAATCAGCACGAAGGCGTGGTGGTCGATCTGCGCGAGACCGCAGACTTTCGCCAGGGGCATATCGTCGACAGCATCAGCGTGCCGGCGGCGAAGTTCGCCGAGCGCATCGCCGAACTCGAATGCCATCGTGACAAGCCGCTCGTGCTGGTCTGCAAGTACGGGCAGTCGGCGACCGACGCGTCGAAGGCATTGAGGCAGAGCGGTTTTGGCAGGGTATTCAAGCTCGGTGGCGGCATCACCGAGTGGCAGAACCAGCAATTGCCACTGGTGCGGTCCTGAACATATGGCTCATGTGACGATATACACGACGCGCTCGTGCCCGTACTGCATCGCCGCACGCGAACTGCTGGGGCGACTTGGCGTGGACTACGAAGACATCGACGTCGGTGCGGATGCGGCGCTGCGCGCAGAGATGGAGCGGCGCGCCGGCCGGCGCACGGTTCCGCAGATCTGGGTCGGCAACCGCCACATCGGTGGTTTCGACGACATGGACGAGCTGCACCGCCAGGGACTGCTCGAACCGCTGCTTGCCGCAACGCGCAGCGATGAATGAAGAGTGAAGAAAAGGCACGATGCACCATACCACCGAGAGGAAGAGTCGATGACCGAACAGGCCCAGCAGCAGTTCGCGCTGCAGCGCATCTATATAAAGGACGTATCGTTCGAGACGCCGCAAGGCCATGAGGTGTTCCGCCAGCAGTGGAAGCCGCGCGTGAACCTCGAGATGAACACGAAGCAGACCCGTATCGACGACAACAATTTCGAAGTGATACTGACGCTGTCGATCACGGCTGCGATCGAGGAAAAGACGGCATTCCTCGCCGAGGTGCAGCAGGCTGGCATCTTCTACGTCAACGGCATTGCGGAGCCGCAACTGCGCCAGGTGCTGGCGACGGTGTGCCCGAACATCCTGTTCCCGTACGCGCGCGAGGCGATCGACAACCTGGTCGTACGCGGCAGCTTCCCTCCCCTCATGCTGGCACCGGTGAACTTCGATGCGCTGTACCAGCAGGCACTCATGCAGCAGGAGCAGGAGCAGCAGGGCGGCGCAGCACCCGCGGTCAACTGAGCCGACGGAGCACTGGCGTCGCAGCCTTCAGTCGCTACCGGTGAAACCGTTGCGACGCCATGCCTCGAATACCACCACGGCGACGCTGTTCGAGAGGTTCAGGCTGCGGTTGCCGGGACGCATCGGCAGGCGTAGCAGCTGCTCCGGTGCCAGCGTGTCGAGCAGATGCTGCGGCAGGCCGCGGGTTTCGGGGCCGAACAGAATCGCATCATCCATACCGATGTCTGCCTGATCGTAGCGTGTGCTGCCACGCGTGCTGCACGCGAACAGGCGGCTCTGCGGGTGCGCGTCGCGCCAGGCGTCGAGGTTTTGCCAGGTGCGCAGCCTGACCCATTCGTGGTAATCCAGCCCGGCCCGGCGCAGGCGGGCATCGTCGAGCGTGAAACCCAGCGGTTCGATCAGATGGAGCCGGCAACCGGTGTTCGCGCACAGCCGGATCACGTTGCCGGTGTTTGGCGGAATCTCGGGCTGGTAGAGGATTACATCGAGCATCAATCGCTCGGCGGGCGAACCGGTCGACGCCGTGCTGCCGGCTGGCGTCCCGGGCGCTCGACGGTCACGGTGACGGCGGCGGATTCCTGCACCACGGCGCCGTCATCATCGACGACGAGCAGGTGCAGTGTGTGTTCCCCGCGCGTGAGCCCGCTCAGCTCCAGCGAGCCGTGTTGCGGGATGCCGGCCGGTTCGCCGTCGAGCAGCAGGCGCAGGCTGTGCCGCGCCTGCAGCGGCGGTTCGACGGCGACGGTGACTGCGACATAGCCGATCGGGTGAACGATCGTCTCGCCGTCGAGCGGGGCCGTGATCGCGAGTGTTTCGTAGGCAGGCGTGGCCGGCACATCCTGATCCCGGGCGGGGTCTGGCGACGTCGCGGGCGTTGACACTTCGGGTACGGTGTTGGTCGGTGGCAGCCGCACCGGTTCCGATGCCTCGTCCTTGCGATCGCTGAAGATCACGTTGCCCTGGGCGTCGCGGCTGCGATAGATGCCGCCGTCGGCGCCAAACGAGGGGACGGTGATCGCCGCCGCGAGCACGAGCAGCAGCAGTCGCACGACGGCGGGGCAGGTGTTCATGGCGGGACTCCGTCAGACGCTGTAGTACATGTCGAACTCGACCGGGTGCGTGGTCATGCGCAGGCGATTGACATCCTCCTGACGCACTTCGAGGTAGGCATCGATCATGTCGTCGTCGAATACGCCGCCGGCCGTCAGGAACGTACGATCGGCGTTCAGGGCCGCCAGCGCCATTTCGAGACTGTGCGCCACGGTCGGTACCTGTGCGGCCTCTTCCGGCGGCAGATCGTAGAGATTCTTGTCGAGCGCATCGCCCGGGTGGATCTTGTTCTGGATGCCGTCGAGTGCTGCCATCAGCAGTGCGGCAAAGGCCAGGTACGGGTTCGCGCTCGGGTCCGGGAAGCGTACTTCGATGCGTCGTGCCTTGGCGCTCGATACTGCGGGGATGCGGATCGATGCCGAGCGATTGCGCGCCGAGTAGGCCAGCATCACCGGTGCTTCGTAGCCCGGCACCAGGCGCTTGTAGGAGTTGGTTCCGGGGTTCGTGAACGCATTCACCGCGCGTGCGTGCTTGATGATGCCGCCGATCATGTACAGCGCGGTTTCGCTCAGGCCTCCGTAGCCATCGCCGGCCATCAGGTTCTTGCCGCCCTTGGCGAGCGACAGGTTCACATGCATGCCCGAGCCATTGTCACCTACCAGCGGCTTCGGCATGAAGGTCGCGGTCTTGCCGTAGGCGTGGGCGACGTTGTGCACGCAGTACTTGAGGATCTGCACCTCGTCGGCCTTGCGCACGATCGCGGCGGGTCCGACGCCGATCTCGCACTGGCCTGCCGTGCCTACCTCGTGGTGATGCACCTCGATCTGCAGGCCCATTTTTTCCATGGCGCGGCACATCGCGGCGCGCAGGTCGTGCAGCGAATCCACCGGTGGCACCGGAAAGTAGCCCCCCTTGACGCCGGGGCGGTGCCCGGTGTTGCCGCCGTCCAGGTTCTGCCTGGACGCCCACGCCGCTTCCTCCGAATGGATCGCGTACATCGCGCCGCTGATGTCCGCATGCCACTTCACGTCGTCGAACACGAAGAATTCGGGTTCCGGACCGAACAGCGCGCTGTCGGCGATGCCGGTCGCGCGCATGTACTCCTCGGCACGCGTCGCGATCGAACGCGGGTCGCGGTTATACGCCTGGCGGGTGTCGGGCTCCAGGATGTTGCAGCGCACGATCAGCGTGGATTCTTCGAAGAACGGGTCGAGGACCGCGCTGCTGTCATCGGGCATCAGCATCATGTCGGAGGCGTCGATCGCCTTCCAGCCCGCCATCGAGCTGCCGTCGAACATCTTGCCTTCCTCGAAGAATTCCTCGCTCGCCTCGCTGGCCGGAATCGTGAGGTGCTGCTCCTTGCCCCGGGTGTCGGTGAACCGCAGATCGATCCATTTCACCTCGTTTTCCTCGATCAGCCTCAGCGTCTGTTCCGACATGGTTTCCTCCGTACGAATCTCGGTGGGCTCATCGCCCGGGGTTTGAGTTTGAGGATGAATTGGGGTGCATGGTGCCGGCCAGGGTGCCACCGCAGTTCCCGGTCGGCATTAATCACCGCATCGTCTTGGCGCGATTGGCGATACAATGCGCGGCCCTTTTTCCTTGCCATTCCATCCGTCGAGGTCTCCAGTGCGGGAACGCTTGCGCAATATCGCCATCATCGCCCACGTCGATCATGGCAAGACCACGCTGGTCGACCGACTGTTCCAGCAATGCGGCACCCTCGGACGGCGCGACGCCGGCAAGGAGCGCATCATGGACTCCGGCGATCAGGAACGCGAGCGCGGCATCACGATCCTCGCGAAGAATACCGCGATCGACTGGAAGGGCTACCGGATCAACATCGTCGATACACCCGGACACGCCGACTTCGGTGGCGAGGTGGAGCGCATCCTGTCGATGGTCGACAGCGTGCTGCTGCTGGTCGACGCGGTTGACGGTCCGATGCCGCAGACGCGCTTCGTGACGCGCAAGGCCTTCGAGGCCGGCCTCAACCCGATCGTCGTCGTGAACAAGGTCGATCGTCCGGGTGCGCGCCCGCACTGGGTGATGGACCAGGTGTTCGATCTGTTCGATCGTCTGGGTGCGACCGAGGAGCAGCTCGACTTCCCGGTGATCTACGCTTCGGCGCTGAACGGCGTGGCGGGTCCGGAACCCGACCAGCTCGCCGAGGACATGGCGCCGCTGCTCGACCTGATCATCGAGCGGGTGCCGCCGCCGCCGGCGGACATCGACGGGCCGTTCCAGATGCAGATCTGCGCGCTCGACTATTCGAGCTATGTCGGCGTGATCGGCATCGGCCGCGTGAAGCGTGGCGTGGCGCGCCCGGGCATGCAGGTGGCGGTGATCGAGGCCGATGGCACACGCCGCAACGCCCGCATCAATGCGGTGCTGGGCCAGACGGGCCTCGAGAAGGCAGAGATCGCCGAGGGCGAGGCGGGCGACATCGTGAGCATCACCGGCATCGAGAACCTGAAGATCTCCTCGACGCTGTGCGACCCGGCCACGCCGGAGGCGCTGCCCGCGCTGACCATCGACCAGCCCACCGTGAGCATGACCTTCCAGGTCAACGACTCGCCGTTCGCAGGCCGCGAAGGCCAGTTCGTGACCAGCCGCAACATCCGTGACCGCCTCGAGCGCGAGCTGCTGTCCGACGTGGCGCTGCGCGTGCAGGACGGCAGCACGCCGGACCGCTTCGTTGTCTCCGGGCGCGGCGAGCTGCACCTCTCGGTGCTGATCGAGAAGATGCGCCGTGAGGGTTACGAGATGGGCGTTTCGCGTCCCGAAGTGATCCGGCGCGTGATCGACGGCATCGAGCAGGAGCCTTACGAGTCGCTGCTGATCGACTGCGAGGAGACCCACCAGGGCGCGATCATGGAAGAGATCGGCAAGCGCCGCGGCGAGCTGCGCGACATGGTGCCGGACGGCAAGGGACGCGTGCGCCTCGAGTACATGATTCCCTCGCGCGGGATCATCGGCTTTCGCAACCAGTTCCTGACCATGACCTCGGGCACGGGCGTGCTGAACAGCATCTTCGACCATTACGGCCCGGTGAAGGCCGGCGAGGTCGCGGCGCGCCAGAACGGCGTGCTCGTCTCGATGGTCCCGGGCAAGGCGCTCGGCTACGCGCTGTTCAGCCTGCAGGAGCGCGGACGGCTGTTCATCGGGCCTAACGTCGAGGTCTACGAGGGCCAGCTGATCGGCATCCACAGCCGCGACAACGACCTCGCCGTGAACCCGACCAAGGGCAAGCAGCTCACCAACATCCGTGCTGCCGGTTCCGACGAGAACATCCTGCTGACGCCGCCGATCCGCATGTCGCTCGAGCAGGCGCTGGACTTCATCGACGACGACGAACTGGTCGAGGTCACGCCGCAGAACGTGCGGCTGCGCAAGAAGCTGCTGAAGGAGGTCGACCGCCGGCGTGCAGGGCGGCACAGGGAAGCGGTCTGAGCGAGCCCGCAGCCGGCGCTTGCGCCGGCGGTGCGCGCACGCACAATGATGCCGTTGCGGCTGCCGGCTTGCACCGGCCACGCGAGGCCGCAGGAGCATCGCTTGGATCCATTGTTGCACCAGGTCATGGACGAGTACTGCCGGACGACCGGTGCGCCCGGCGATTGGGTCGCGCTGGGGCGCCCGCGTGTCAGGCGCAGCGCGCGCATCTACCGGATACGCTCGTCCGCGCTTCCGTGCGACGCTGCCGTCAAGGTGTTCCTCGATCGCGAGGCTCCGCTGCGTCATGCACGCAGGTCGTATACCGCACTCGCCAGATACCATGCCGAGGCCGGCAGCATGCGCGTAGCGGCGCCGTTTGCGCTGCTCGAGGCACGCCCCGCCGTGCTCATGGAGTGGATAGAGGGCGTGGAGCTGCAGCGCGTGCTCTATGGTCCGGCGCGCCTGCACCTGTCGCGTGAGGCAGTACTCGCACGCAGCGCACGCTGGCTT
The DNA here is from genome assembly GCA_024234165.1 of Pseudomonadales bacterium. Taxonomy (NCBI): domain Bacteria; kingdom Pseudomonadati; phylum Pseudomonadota; class Gammaproteobacteria; order Pseudomonadales; species Pseudomonadales bacterium. The sequence continues at coordinate 143,212 of JACKOP010000005.1, read as the reverse complement.
GCGTGGTTTCACTCGCGCGGCGCGATTGCGATGCAGCAGGTCGATGTGGACGCTGCGTTGCAGCGGGTCGAACACCGTGCCGCAGCCATTCCTGCCGGGCAGCGGCTACGGGATTTCGACACCTGTTTCGCACTGCTCGTGCAGCGTGTCGACTCATTGCGCGGTGTGGCGGTTGCGCACGGCGCGGTGCACGGCGACTTCACTCCGTACAACCTGCTGCTTGCCGGTGAGCGGGCTTACGGAATCGACTTCCTCGCACGGCGTGCCAGCCCGTTGGTCGTCGACGTGAATCGCATGCTCGTCTATCTGTTTGCACATCGCTACGCGCCGGCGGGAGCGCGCCTGCTCGGTGTGTGCGGTTGTGCGCACGACGACTGGTCGGCGTTCACGGCGCATTATGACCAGCGGCTGCTGCCGCCCGATGAGCAGACTTTCCTGCTGTTCCAGTTCCTCGAGGTGATGCGCCGCTGGGGAGCGTTGCTGGCGGAGCGCGACCCGCCGAGCCGCTTGTTTCGCCGTATCGAAAGACAGCGTCTGCGAACCCAGGCGCGGCATATCGCCGCTCTGCTCGCCTGAAGAGGCTGTCACAAAACATCACGAGGCGCCACGCGCAGATCATGTGAACGCTCAAGGGGTTTTGCGATAGCCTCTGAAGAGGAGGGCATGGCAAATGTGCTCGATCGCGGGTCGCATCGACGAGCGCGCCAGCGGTCGCCAGCGTAGAATGGCCAGCCTTGCCGTCATGCGGAACGGTCGCCATGTTGACGCTCTATCCCGAAATCAGGCCGTATGCGGTGCACCGTCTGGCGGTGGATCCGCCACACGAGCTTCATCTCGAGGAAAGCGGCAATCCTGATGGTATCCCGGTGCTGTTCGTGCATGGTGGTCCTGGCGCGGGCTGTCAGGCATCGAACCGCTGTTTTTTCGATCCGGCGCGTTACCGCATCGTGCTGTTCGATCAGCGCGGTGCGGGATCCTCGACCCCGCACGGTGAGCTGGCCGGCAACGACACGGCAGCGCTGATCCGTGATATCGAATCGATCCGCAGTTTTCTCGGCATCGAGCGCTGGGTGCTGTTCGGCGGTTCCTGGGGCAGCACGCTTGGCCTGGCGTATGCCGAGGCGTTTCCCCTGCGGGTGATCGCGCTGGTGCTGCGCGGCATCTTCCTGTGCCGGCGCGAGGACCTGGATTGGTTCTACCAGGAGGGTGCCAGTCGGGTCTTCCCCGATCATTGGCAGGAATACGTCGAACATGTGCCTGCGGCTGAGCGCCATGAACTGGTCCACGCGTACCATCGCCTGCTGACCGGTACGAACGAGATTGCGCGCATGTCCGCGGCGAAGGCATGGGCGCTGTGGGAAGCGCAGTGCGCGACACTGCGACCCAACCACGACGTGATCGACCGTTTTTCGGATCCGCACGTGGCGCTCTCCCTTGCGCGCATCGAGTCGCACTATTTCGTCAACGGCGGATTCCTGGACGACGGACAACTGCTGCGCGATGCCTGGCGCATCGCGGACGTTCCGGGCTACGTCGTGCACGGGCGTTACGACATGATCTGTCCGGTCGACAACGCGTTTGCGCTGCACGCCGCGTGGCCCAAGGCGCAACTGCGCATCGTGCGCGATGCCGGGCATTCGGCTGCGGAACCCGGGATCATCGATGCGCTGGTGCGTGCCACGCGCGAGATCGCCACGATCGAATCCGCAGGCTGAAGGGCGGCAGATGCGGGCACTGATCCAGCGGGTGTGCTGGGCTGCGGTCGCAGTCGACGACACGGAGGTCGCGCGTATAGATCGCGGCTTGCTGGTGTTTCTTGGCGTGGAGCGCAACGACGACGAGGGGCGCGCCGACGCGCTCGCGGCGCGGCTGCTGGCTTACCGGGTGTTTCCCGATGCGGCCGGGCGCATGAATCTCGATCTGCGTGCCGCCGCGGGCGGGCTGCTGCTTGTCTCGCAGTTCACGCTGGCGGCGGATACGACGCGCGGCTTGCGTCCCGGGTTCAGTACGGCGGCAGAGCCGGAGCTGGCGCGCCGGCTTTACGAGCGGATGCTGGAAGTCTTGCGCGAGCGTCACCGACCGGTCGTCTGCGGCGAGTTCGGCGCCAACATGCAGGTCAGCCTGTGCAACGATGGTCCGGTCACTTTTCTTCTGCAGAGCTAGCGGCCGTACGTGCCTTCTCCGCGAGCAGCAGGCGACTCGCGACGATGCCGATCTCGAACAGTCCCCACATCGGCACCGCGAGCATCGTTTGCGAAAACACGTCGGGCGGTGTGAGCAGCATGCCGACGACGAAGCAGCCGACGATCACGTAGGGCCGCTTGTCCGTCAACGCCTGCGGCGTCGTGATGCCGGCCCAGACCAGCAACACGGTAGCCACGGGTACCTCGAACGCAAAGCCGAAAGCGAAGAACAAGGTCAGCACGAAATCGAGGTAATGGTTGATGTCCGTCATCACCGATACGCCTTCGGGGCTGATATGGGTGAAGAAGCCGAACACCATCGGGCAGACCAAGTAGTACGCGAACGCAACGCCCGAATAGAACAGCACGATGCTGGACACCAGCAGCGGCAGCGCGAAACGCTTCTCGTGCCTGTACATGCCCGGTGCAATGAAGGCCCAGGCCTGGTACAGCACATACGGCATCGCGAGCAGTGCGGCGACGATCAGCGTGAGCTTGAAAGGCGCCAGGAACGGCGAGGCGACCTCGGTGGCGATCATCGTCGAGCCTTCCGGGAGGAAGCGCCGCAGCGGTTCGGACACGAAGTGGTAGATGTCCTTGGCGAAATACACCAGCGAAGCGAATGTCAGCAGTACGGCGAACAGCGCGCGGATCAGGCGCTGACGCAGTTCGGTCAGGTGCGCGATCAGCGGCATCTCGGCGTCGTCGGACGGCGACGGAGGAGGCAGGCGTGCGCTCATGCCGATTTGCCGTCGCCGTCGGTCGCCGGCGTGCTCGCCGCAGTCGTCGTTGCCGTCGGCAGGGTTGGCGGTGTGCTCGTTGCGGTGACGTCGGAGCCGAGTTCGTGCACCGAGGACTGGAGTGCGTCGCGCGACTGGCGCAGCTCGTCCATGATCGCTTCGTTGCGCAACTGGGCGCGTATCTCGTCAGCGCCGATTTCGCGCTCGACTTCGGTCTTGATCTCGTGAAACTGACGCCGGATGCGCCCGATCCACAGCGAAGCCGTGCGTATCGCCGTCGGCAGTCGCTCGGGGCCGAGCACCAGCAGGCCGATCACTGCCACCAGCAGCAGTTCGGAAAAGCCGATCTCGAACACCGGCTGCGCCTCAGTGCTTCTCTTCCGTGCGCCGGGCCTCGCCCTGGATCACGTCGGACTTGTGCGCCTCGTCCTCGGTCAGGCGCTTGTCCTCCGGTTTCGGCTCGTCCTGCATCGCCTTGCGGAAGCCGCGGATCGCCGATCCCAGGTCGGAACCCAGCGACCCCAGTCGCTTGGTTCCGAACAGCAGTACGATGATCACCAGGATGATCAACAGTTGCCAGATGCTGATACCGCCCAGGCCCATATACTTCGTCCTCTAGGTTGCGGAGTTGCTGCTTTGCAGCGGGTGCCGTCGTGATGCCTTTTCGGCCAGTCCGGAAAGATCGAAGCGACGTTCGAGTTCCTCGAGCACGTCGCGGCTGCGCAGATCGAGCGCTGCCAGCATGATCAGGCAATGGAACCACAGATCTGCCGTTTCGCCGACGAGCGCCTGCCGGTCACCGCCGGCGGCGAGGTTCTTCGCTGCCAGCAGGGTCTCGCCGCTTTCCTCGGCGATTTTCTTCAGGATGCGGTCGATCCCGCCATGGTGCAGGCTGGCGACGTAGGAAGTCGTCGGGTCCGCGCTCTGCAGGCGCTCGGTGATCACCGCGTCGAGACGATCCAGCACGTCACTCATGGCCGTCTCCGTAGATTGCCTGCGGGTCACGCAGTACCGGATCTGCATCCTCCCAGCCACCGGGAGCGAGGCGCCGGTAAAAGCAGCTCGTGCGCCCGGTATGGCAGGCGATGCCACCGTCCTGCTCGACGCTGAGCAGCAGTGTGTCGCCATCGCAGTCGAGACGGAGATCGTGCAGCCGCTGCACATGCCCCGAGCTTTCGCCCTTGCGCCAGAGCTTGCCGCGCGAACGTGACCAGAATACCGCACGGCCTTCGCCGATGGTCAGGCGCAGCGACTCGGCGTTCATCCAGGCGAGCATCAGAACCCGCCCGCTGTGCACATCCTGCACGATCGCGGGAGCGAGCCCGCGTTCGTCCCAGCGCACTGCCGTGGTCGGATCGAAGCGTGTCTGCATCATGGCTGGCGATTATGGCACGGAGCCGTTCGCGTGACGATTACACGTGCGCTCATGAAATGTTCCTGCGCGAGAGTGCGTAGATCGCCAGCGCCACGAACACCCAGGCTGCCGGATGCCAGTCGAGCGGGGCCACGCTTGCGAACCGCGGCTCCACCAGCAGCAGGCCCGCGATGCCCGCCAGCAGTTGTCCGCGATGCCACGGTGGTGACGCTGCGGGAGCCACCGTCGCGCGCGGTGCATCGGGTGGCGATGTGGCGCGACGCAGCAACTCGAGCAGGCGCTCCGGGCCTTCGGGCAGAAGTTCCAGCCAGTGCGGGGCACGCTTTTGCAGCCGCTCGATCAGGCCGCGCGGCGAGTAGCGTTCGCTCACCCACTGCTCGAGGAACGGCTTGGCGGTTTCCCACAGGTCGAGATCGGGGTAGAGCTGACGCCCCAGCCCCTCGATGTGCAGCAAGGTTTTCTGCAGCAGCACCAGCGAGGGCTGGATTTCCATGTCGAAGCGCCGAGCAGTCTGGAACAGGTAGACCAGCAGCTGCGCAAAGCCGATCTCCCCCAGTGGCTTGCCGAAGATCGGTTCACAGGCGCTGCGGATCGCCGCCTCGAAATCGTGCACGCGTGTCTGTGGCGGCACCCAGCCGCACTCGACGTGCAGTTCGGCCACCTCGCGGTAACGGCGCTGGAAGATGCCAAGCAGGTTGCGCGCGAGATAGTACTGGTCGAAGTCGCTGAGACTGCCCATGATCGCGCAGTCGATGCCGATGTAGCGCGGCTTCGCAGGGTTGCTGACGTCGACGAAGATGTTGCCCGGATGCATGTCGGCATGAAACAGGCTGTCGCGAAACACCTGTGTGAAGAAGATGCGCACGCCGCGCTCGGCAAGCTCCTTCATGTCGACACCGGCACGGTGCAGTGCCTCGATATCGGATACCGGAATGCCGTGTATGCGTTCCATCACGAACACGTTGCGTCGCGTGTAGTCCCAGTGCACTTCGGGTACGTACAGCAGGTCCGAGTCGAGGAAGTTGCGCCGCAGTTGCGAGGTGTTGGCAGCCTCGCGCTGCAGGTCGAGTTCGTCGAGCACGATCTGTTCATAGTCGCGCACCACATCGAGCGGGCGCAGTCGTCGTCCGTCCGGATGGAAGCGGCGCACGAGGCGTGCCAGCGCATACAGGAGCCGCACGTCCTGTCGGATCGTGCGCTCGATGCCCGGACGGACCACTTTCACGACGACTTCGCGGCCATCGAACAGCGTGGCTGCGTGTACCTGCGCGACCGATGCCGACGCGAGCGGCTCGGCCTCGAAGCACGCGAACAGTTCGTTCACCGGCTTGCCGAGCGCACGCTCGACGATCGCGCGCGCCTCGCTCGCCGCAAAGGGCGGCACATTGTCCTGCAGCCGGCTCAGTTCGTCGGCAAGATCGCTCGGGATCAGGTCGCGACGGGTCGACAGCAACTGGCCGAACTTGATGAAGATCGGCCCGAGCTCCTCGAGTGCGCGGCGCAACCGCAGCGCGCGTGGTTCGACAGGCTCAGGGCGCCAGCGCACCGGAAGCCAGCGCAGGAACCGTTGCCAGCCCTCGGGCAACTGCTCGCTGTCGAGGAAGGTGTCGAGGCGGTGACGACGGCAGACCTGGATGATGCGTGCGAGTCGGCTCAGGCGTGACATCGGCACTCATCCGCTGAGCGGCGGGCGCTGTGCTGCGAGTGCGTCGATGCGCCGTCCGATGCGCCGCAGGGTGTTTTCCACACGTGCCGCGCGCTGTGCGAGCGTCTGCACATCGGTGGCGAAATCGTCGGTCTCGGCGCGCGACGGCGCCAGGCGTGCTTCCTCGTGCATGAACTCGCCGGCATGACGCAGCAGCGCCGCGTGGGCATCGCGCCCCCAGCGGGCCGATGCGCGCACGGCGCGTCCGAACTGGTGTGCCGGTACATCACCGATGAGCAGCGCAAGGTGGCGTTCCCAGTCGATCTCGATTCCTGCGAGCAACCGCGCGAGTGTGATCAGTGCGCCGCTGTCACCCTCGATGCGCAGGTTGCCGTTGACCAGTGCGGCCGCCTTGTCGGCAGCGCCTGCGAGCGCCACGAAATCCGATCCTGCGCCGCTTACGGTGCACGCGTTCGTGCCTTCGTGGTATGCGAGCAAGCGCACTCCGGCGTCGTCGGGCGCGATGAAGACGCTCAGCGCCGGCACGCTGACGCGCACGCCGAACACCTTGCCGGAGAGTCCTGCAAGCTCGTCGCGCGTCGCCGGAGCAAGCGTCAGCGCAGCGTCCAGCGCGCGTTCGAGCGCCGCCAGTGCAGCCACGTTCAGCGTGGAAACGCTCACATGCCCGCCCTGAAGCCCCGATGGATCGCGACGATGCCCCCGGTCATGTTGTGGTAGTCGCAGCGCTCGAAGCCGGCGTCTTCCATCATGTCGCGCATCGCGTCCTGGTCGGGGTGCATGCGGATCGACTCGGCGAGATAGCGGTAGCTGTCCGCATCACCGGTGACGAGCCTGCCGAGTCGCGGCAGCACGCCGAACGAGTAGGCGTCGTAGAGCTTGCCGAGCAGTTCATTGGTCGGTTTGGAGAATTCCAGCACCAGCAGTCGCCCACCGGGGCGCAGCACGCGCAGCATCGACTCGAGCGCACGTTCCTTGTGGGTGACGTTGCGCAGGCCGAAGGCGATCGTGACGCAGTCGAAGCTGCGCTCGGCGAACGGCAGCCTTTCGGCGTCGGCGAGCACAAACTCGAGGTTGGCGATGGTTCCGGAGTCGATCAGCTTGTCGCGACCGACGCGCAGCATCGATTCGTTGATGTCCGAGAGCACCACCCGGCCGTTGGGACCGACGATCCGCGCGAAGCGCGAGCTGAGATCACCGGTCCCGCCGGCGACGTCCAGCACGCGATGGCCTTCGCGTACGCCACTCAGTTCGATCGTCACGCGCTTCCAGATGCGGTGGATGCCGCCCGACATCAGGTCGTTCATCAGGTCGTAGCGCGTGGCTACCGAGTCGAACACGCCACCTACCAGGCGTGTCTTTTCCTCTTCGGGCACCTGGCGGTAGCCGAAATCCGTGGTGCGTTGCTCGCTCATGAGGATCTCCGTGGACGAACCGGCCTACTGTCTCGCGATCAGCACCGGACCGGCAGGCTCGCGTGATGCGCCGGCGAGCGCCATGCGTGCGAGGTAGTCGGCCCACAGGCGCTGCTGGTCGCGGCACAGGCTGTACAGGTAGTCCCACGAGTAGATCCCGGAGTCGTGCCCATCGGAGAAATGGAACTGCAACGCGTAGTTGCCGACGGTTTCGATGCGTTCGATGGTCACCAGTCGCTTGCCGCTCTGCAGCGTTTCCTGTCCAGGCCCGTGACCGCGCACCTCGGCCGACGGGGACTGCACGCGCAGGAACTCGCAGCTCAGGCTGTAGGTCTCGTCGTTGCCGTAGCCAAGCTCCAGCATGCGTGATGCGCGGTGCAGGCGGACGGAGACGGGAACCTTGGTCTGCGCGTTCATGCCGGCGGCGGGTCTCTGACGTTCCGGGTGGGCGGCTAGCTTACAGGATAAAGCGGCTCAAATCCTCATCACGCGCGAGTTCACCGAGCTGCGCATCGACGTAGGCAGCGTCGACGACGAGCCTCTCGCCGGCCGCGCCGGTGCCGCGGTCGGCCGCACTGAAGGACGCGTCCTCGAGCAGCCGCTCCATCACCGTGTGCAGGCGTCGTGCGCCGATGTTCTCCGTGCGTTCGTTGACTTCCCACGCGACTTCGGCGATGCGCCGGATGCCATCGGGGCTGAACTCGACGTGCAGGTTCTCGGTGGCGAACAGTGCGCGGTACTGCTCGGTGAGCGAGGCGTGCGGTTCGGTCAGGATGCGTTCGAAGTCATCCGGCCCCAGTGCGTCGAGTTCGACGCGAATCGGCAGGCGGCCCTGCAGTTCGGGGATCAGATCCGACGGCTTGGCGAGATGAAACGCCCCCGACGCGATGAACAGCACGTGGTCCGTGCGCACCATGCCGTGGCGGGTGCTGACCGTGCAGCCTTCGATCAGCGGCAGCAAATCGCGTTGCACGCCTTCGCGCGAGACGTCGGCGCCCTGGTATTCGGAGCGGCGTGCGATCTTGTCGAGCTCGTCGATGAACACGATGCCGTTCTGCTCGACGGAGTCGAGCGCGTGGCGCTTCAGTTCGTCCTCGTTGACGAGTTTCGCTGCTTCCTCGTCCTCGACCATCTTCAGCGCTGCGCGCACGCTGAGCCGACGCGTCTTGCTGCGGCTCGTCGACAGCTTCTGGAACAGGCCCTGCAACTGGTTCGTCATCTCCTCCATCCCGGGCGGCGCCATGATCTCCACTCCCACCTGCGTGGCAGCGACATCGATATCGATCTCGCGCTCGTCGAGCTCGCCTTCGCGCAGTTTCTTGCGGAATACCTGGCGTGCTGCGGAGTCACGTTCACGTTCGGCGCCGGGGGTCTGGCGCGCCGGCGGCAGCAGCGCGTCGAGGATGCGTTCCTCGGCCGCGTCGAGCGCGCGCGGGCGTACGCGTTCGATCTCGGCCTCGCGATGCATCTTCATCGCCACGTCGACGAGGTCGCGCACGATGGATTCGACGTCACGGCCCACGTAGCCGACCTCGGTGAACTTGGTTGCCTCGATCTTCAGGAACGGCGCATTTGCCAGCCGTGCGAGGCGGCGGGCGATCTCGGTCTTGCCGACCCCGGTGGGTCCGATCATCAGAATGTTCTTCGGTGTGATCTCGACGGCGAGCGCCGGGTCGAGCTGCATCCGGCGCCAGCGGTTGCGCAGCGCCACGGCCACGGCGCGCTTCGCGGCCTGTTGGCCGACGATGTGGCGGTCGAGTTCGTGGACGATTTCGCGAGGTGTCATGGCAGACATGGCGGGATCACCGTGGCTGTGCACACGTGCCGGATCGCTTGGCGTTCAGCCGGCGGCATCGAGTTCTTCGATCGTGCGGTTGTGGTTCGTGTAGATGCAGATGTCGGCGGCGATGCCGAGTGCGCTTTCGACGATCGTGCGGGCAGGGAGGTCGCTGTGCGCGAGCAGCGCGCGTGCAGCCGCCTGGGCGTAGGGTCCGCCGGAGCCGATCGCGATCAGGCTGTCCTCGGGTTCGATCACGTCACCGTTGCCGCTGATGATCAACGAGCTGGTGGCGTCGGCCACGGCCAGCAACGCCTCGAGCCGACGCAGTGCGCGGTCGGTGCGCCAGGCCTTCGCCAGTTCGACCGCGGCGCGTACCAACTGACCCTGATGCCGTTCGAGTTGCGCTTCGAAGCGCTCGAACAGCGTGAACGCATCGGCGGTCCCGCCGGCGAAGCCGGCGATCACGCTGCCACCGTGCAGACGGCGTACCTTGCGTGCGTTGGACTTCATGATCGTCTGCCCCAGCGAGACCTGGCCATCGCCCCCGATCACGACCTTGCCGTGGCGACGCACCGACAGAATGGTGGTTCCCCTGAATTGCTCCACGCTGTGCTCCCTGGGCCTGGTCTGCATGCATCCGGATCGGATGCGTCATCGCGATATGCTGCCACGATTCCCGGATTTCAAGGGGACGTTGTGCTTCCTGACGGTATCACAGCGTTTCGATGCCGACGTCGCGCAGGGCGCGACGCGCGTGGGCCAGTCCCTGTGGATCCGTGAACGGCCCGACCTGGACGCGGTAGCGCGTCTGCCCGTCCGGGAGGCGCACGGTCTCGACCTTTGCATCGTAACCGAGCAGCAGTAGCTCGCCGCGCCGGCGGTCGGCGTCGGCCGCGCGGCTGAATGCGCCTGCCTGCAGCACCAGCGCGGCCGGCTGTGCGCTGGCAGGTGCTGTCTCGACTGGTGCGGGCGGTGGGGTCGCAGGCGTTCGAGCGGGGGGCGCTGTCGGTGTGACCGGGGCTGTCGCCGCAGGCGCCGGTGCCGGCTCGGGAACCTCGACCGGTTGCGCGCCATCCGTGCTGCGGGCATCCGTCGCAGCACCTCGCGTCGTCGTGGGTGCAGCGTGGTTGTCACGCAGGATGTCGTAGAAGTCGAACTGAGGTCGTGCCGAGGTGGCTGGCTCGGATTTCTGCGCCGGCTTTGCTTCTTCCGGTTCTTCCGGCGCCTGCGCTGGCTGTGATGCGGCAGCGGTGGGAGCGCCGGTGCCTGCCTGTCCGGGTGCGGGCGCCGGAGCCGGAGCCGGGGGTTTCAGCATCGCCAGGTAGGCGAGGAAGCTGAATGCACCCCCGATCACGACACCGCTCAGCAACCACGTCCATGGTGCGGACGTGCTCTTGCCGGAACGTCCGTCGCGCGCGGCGCGCTGTTTGGCAAAATCATGGGCCATGGGTGGATCTGCACCGTGCGGGCGTCAGCAGGCTTCCGGGCGGAAGACCTCCCCGTGACGCGGGAGTGCGTATTATCAGGATCGCGCGCCTGCTTGCCAAACTTCCGGCGCCGTTCATCATGCCCCGTCCTGCGGGTCGACGTCGATGTGCCAGCGTGCGACGCTGCCGTAACGGCGCGACTCGAGCAGTGTGCACGCGGTGTCCAGGGCTGCATGCAGCGGTGTGCGTTGCGCATGCCTCAGCAGCAGTTGCAGGCGGTACAGCCCGGCCCGGCGTGGCCGCATCGCGGGCAGGGGGCCGATTGCATCGACGCCGGGGTGGGTGCGCGACACGTCTGCGCGTATCTCCTGCAGCATGCGCAGCGTCGCCTGTTCGTTACGCCCTTCGGCGCCGATCAGCGCGAGATGCGTGTACGGCGGGAGTCCGTGTGTGCGGCGTTCGACGAGCAGCGGGTCGATGAACGCCCGATAGCCACCCTCGAGCAGACGGGTCAGCCACGGATGTTGCGGATGGAGGGTCTGTACCAGCACCTCGCCAGGGAGTTCGGCGCGTCCTGCGCGTCCCGCAACCTGGATCAGCAACTGGCCGGTACGCTCGGCTGCGCGAAAATCCGGGCTGAACAGGCCGCCATCCAGGTCCAGGATCGCGACCAGCGTGACACGCGGAAAGTGGTGGCCCTTCGCGAGCATCTGGGTGCCGACGAGGATGCACGGCTCGCCACGATCGATTTCGTGCCCCAGGCGTTCCATCGCGTCGCGAGCCTGCATCGTGCTGCGATCGATGCGCCGGATCGGAACCGACGGAAACAGGCGTTGCAGCGTGTGCTCCGCGCGTTCCGTGCCGGCGCCCTGCGCCAGCAGGCGCGCACTGCGACAGTGAGGACACACTACCGGCACCGGCAAGCGCCGCTCGCAATGGTGGCAGCACAGCAGCCGCTCGGCGCGGTGCAGCGTCAGCCGGGCGTCGCAGTCACGGCATTCGGCCATCCACCCGCAGTCGATGCAATTGAGCAGCGGCGCCCAGCCGCGGCGGTTCAGGAATACCAGCACCTGGTTCCCGGTCGTGAGTTCGGCGGCGATGCGCGCCGTCAGCTCGGGGCACATGCCGCCATCGAGCGTCTGCCCGCGTACGTCGATCAGGCGCAGTGTCGGCGCCGTGGCGGCGCCGGCGCGGTCGGACAGCAGCAGATGCCGGAAGCGGCCGGCAGCGCAATTGGCCAGGCTTTCGGTCGAAGGTGTCGCCGAGCCGAGTACGATCGGGATCTGCTGCTGCCGGGCGCGCACGATCGCCAGGTCGCGCGCGGAATAGCGGAAACCCTCGTGTTGCTTGAACGATGCGTCGTGTTCTTCGTCGACGATGATGGCGCCGAGCGCGGGCAACGGGCTGAACAGGGCCGAGCGTGTGCCGATCAGCACGCGTGCAGAGCCTTCGGCACAGCGCTGCCAGGTTGCGAACCGTTCGCGATCACCGAGCCCGGAGTGCAGCACCGCAACGCCGCTGCCGAAGCGCGCCTCGAAGCGCCGGCGCGTCTGCGGCGTGAGCCCGATCTCGGGAACCAGCACCAGCGCCTGGCGTTGTGCCGCGAGTACGCGCTCGATGAAGCGCAGGTAGACCTCGGTCTTGCCGCTGCCGGTCACGCCCTCGAGCAGCCAGCAGGCGTAGCGTCCGTGAGTCGTCTCCAGTGCGTCCACTGCCGCCTGCTGCGCAGCATTTAGCGCCAGCGCGGTGTTGGCGTGTGGCGGCTGTGTTTCCACGGGGCCAGTCGTCCCCGTCGCAGTCACGCCCGGCATGGCTTCGTCGTGAGTCGCCACCACCAGCGCCTTGGCGGCGAGTGCGCGCATCGTCGTGGACTCGATGTCTGCTGCACGCAGTTCGGCATCGCTGGCTGGGTGGTGTTCACGCAGGAATTCGACGGCTGCTGCCTGTCGCGGCGCGTTTGCCAGCGCGCCCGGGCCAAGGCCATGCGCAGCGCTGGTGAGGCTCCAGCGCCGTGCGCTGCGGGCAGCCGGTGCGCGCAACGTGCGCAGCGCCACCGGGAGCGTGTTCACGAGTGCCTCACCCGGCGGTGCGTGGTAGTAGCGGGCAGCAAACAGGCACAACTGCAGCAGTTCGGCCGACAGCACCGCTTGCCGGTCGGGCAGTGCGAGAGCGCGACGCAGCTTCGCGGGCTCGAGTTCGCTGCGTTCGCGGATCGAGGCGATCACGCCAAGCACGCGACGCGCACCCAGCGGCACCACCACGCGCATGCCCGGTGCGAGCAGCGCGGGGTTGATGCCGGAGGGCGGCAGGTAATCCAGCAACTGGCGCAACGGCGCCGGTACTGCGATGCGCAGGACGGAATCGGCAGGCATGCGCGCAGCGTAGGCGCAGCCGCCCGGCGCGTCCAGCAAGGGGTACGGGGGTTTTTCCACAGGGCGTTCGTTCTTGCCTTGCCATCGACGGGGCGAGTGCTTAGTATGCCGCGCTCTTTTCGTTTCACGAGCGTGGCGATTCCCCTCCGGTACCGGCGGAGGCAGGCGCCGGCGCGACAAGGTGACACCATGAAAGCCGACATCCATCCCGCATACGACAAGGTGACCGCAAGCTGCAGTTGCGGCAATGTGATCACGACCCGTTCGACGCTGGTGCGGGACCTGAACATCGACGTGTGCTCGAAGTGCCATCCGTTCTATTCCGGCAAGCAGAAGGTGCTGGACACGGGTGGTCGTATCGACCGCTTCAAGAAGCGCTTCGGTACACGCAAGCCCGGCTGATTCCCGTCGGCAGCGGAATGCTCCGGTTCCGCGCCGCATCTGCCCTCCTGCCTGCGCACGCGCTGATCGTACTGGTCGGCGCGCTGCTGTCGTGGGCGGTGGCAGCCAACACCGCCTCCCCGTCCTGCGTACCCTTTGCCGCGACCGAGACGGCGCGCGTCGAAGCGGTGGTCGATGGCGATACGCTGCGGCTTGCCGACGGGCGGCGCGTACGTCTGATCGGCGTCAACGCTCCCGAATTGCATGACCGCAGCGGGCACGCCGAGCCCGGGGCTGTCAGCGCGCGGCGTTTCGCAAGCCGTTTCCTGGGCGGCTCCCGGATCATGCTGGTGGTCGGCGAGGTGCGCCACGACCGGTACGGGCGCACGCTCGCGCACGTCTGGCGTGCCGATGGCGCCAGCCTCGAGGGCGCGCTGCTTGCGGCGGGACTGGCGCGCCATATCGCGCTGCCTCCCGATCTGCGCCAACTCGAGTGTCTGAGTGCCAGCGAACGGCGTGCACGCAGTGCCGGTAGCGGGTTATGGGGCAGCGGCGAGTTTGCTCCGCACGCGGTATCCGCGTTGCGCAGCGGTGAAAGCGGCTTTCGCCTGCTGCGCGGGCGCGTCAGCGCGCTGGGTCGCAGCCGCTCGGCCTGGTGGCTGGAGATCGAGGATCGGGTGGCGCTGCGAATCGCTCGTGCCGACCAGGGGTATTTCGATCTGCCGGCCCTGCAGCGCCTGCGTGGTCGGGAGGTGGAGTTCCGTGGCTGGCTCGTGTGGCGGGATGCATCCGGGCGTAGCGCGGTGGCCCATCCATCGTGGACGATGGCGCTGCGTCACCCGGCGTCGCTGGTGGTGCTCGACTGATCAGAAGATATCGAGCGTGTTGTATTCGTCGCGCAGGAAATTGTCGCCGTCGGGCGTCACCGAAGGTACGTTCTCCAGCGGAAACAGTTCGAATACCGCATCGCGCTGACCCGGCGCCGCCAGCAGGCCCGTTGCGGGGTCGATGCGCACATTCACCAGTCCGACCGGCAGTGGACGCACGTGCAGCGGCATGGAGTGCGTGGCCTCGCGCATGAAGTCCACCCATACCGGCAGCGCGGCCGAGCCGCCGAATTCCTGGTGACCCAGTGGCGTGTTCTCGTCGAAACCGATCCATGCGGTGGTGACGAGCTCCCCGGCATAACCCGAAAACCAGGCGTCGGTCGGGCCGTTGGTCGTGCCGGTCTTGCCGGCCACGTCGGCGCGTGCCAGTTCCAGCGCCCGCCTGCCGGTACCGTGTTTCACGGCGTCCTTCAGGATGCTGTCGATCATGAACGCCACGCGCGGGTCCATCACCTGCCGCGCCGTTGCCGGTTGCGCCTTCGTCGCGTCTTCGTTCAGCAGTTCCTCCAGCGAGGCAGCTTCCCGGGCTTCGACCGGTGCGGCTGGCGTGCAGTCAGCGCAGGCGCGTGCCGGCGCGGCATGCCACAGCACGTCGCCATTGACGTGTTGTACTTCGGCGATCAGGTACGGTTCGACGCGATACCCGCCGTTGGCGATGACCGCGTACGCGGCGACCAGACGCAACGGAGTGACGCTCGGCGTGCCGAGCGCGAGCGACAGATCGGGGACCAGGTCCGCACGCTCGAAACCGAGTCGCACGAGGTAGTCGATCGCTCGCTGTACGCCGAGTTGCTGCAACAGCCGGATCGATACCAGGTTGCGTGAATTGACCAGTGCGGTGCGCAGGCTCGTGGGACCGTAGAACTTGCCGGAATCGTTTTCCGGTCGCCACACCTTCGCCAGTCCCGGGTCGTTGAACACTATCGGTGCGTCATTGATCACGGTCGCCGGGGTAAAGCCGTTTTCCATGGCCGCCGCGTAGATGAAGGGCTTGATGTTCGACCCGGGCTGGCGCCGCGCCTGCGCGACGCGGTTGAACTTGCTTTGCTCGAAGTCGAGCCCGCCAACCAGTGCACGCACGGCGCCGTCGTTCATGTCCAGCGATACCAGTGCCGCCTGCACGGCCGGTAACTGGGCGAGTCGCCAGCCGGCCTCGTCCGCCACGATGCGTACCACATCGCCCGGCGCAACCAGCTCGCTGGCGGTTGTCGGCGGCGGGCCACGGCGATCCGGGTCGATATAACGGCGCGCGTTCGCAAGGCCGCGTTCCCAGCCGATGCTGATGGTCTCGCTGGTGGTCAGCACCTCGATCTGGTGTGCGCCAACGTGTGTCACGACGGCCGGTTGCAGGCTGCCGACCGCGCGCAGGCGCGCGAGCTGCGGCAACCATTCCTGCGTCGAGGTGCCCGCAAGGCGCAGTTCGGGGCCGCGGAAACCGTGGCGGCGGTCGTAGGCGAGCAGCCCGTTCTGCACGGCCTGCTGGGCCTGGCGCTGCAGCGTACCGTCGATCGTCGTGTGCACCACGTACCCGTCGCTGTAGGCCTGCAGCCCGTAGCGCGCGATCATTTCGGCACGCACCATCTCGGCGGCGTATTGGGCCGGCAGTTCGATGCGGGCGCCGTGGTAGCGCGCGGTGATCGGTGCTGCCACTGCCGCCGCGTGCGCCTCGGCGTCGATGTAACCGAGCGCGAGCATGCGCCCGAGGACCCAGTCGCGTCGTTCGCGCGAGCGCTGCGGGTCGTCGATCGGATTGAGCGCCGAGGGCGCCTTCGGCAGCCCGGCGATCAGCGCTGCCTCATCGAGCGTGAGCTGGTCGATGGGACGCCCGTAGTAGACCTGTGCGGCGGCCTGTACCCCGTACGCACGATGCCCGAGGAAAATCTTGTTCAGGTAGAGCTCGAGGATCTGCTGCTTGCTCAGTTCGCGCTCGATCTGGATCGCGAGCAGGATCTCGTTGAACTTGCGCACGAACGTCTGCTCACGGCTCAGGAAATAGTTGCGCGCCACCTGCATCGTGATCGTGCTGCCACCGGACTGGATGCTGCGCGTGGTCGCCAGCTCCCACGCAGCGCGGGCCAGGCTCTGCAGATCGACACCTCGGTGGTGCAGGAAGCGGTCATCCTCGGCAGCGAGCACGGCCTGCAACAGGACTTGCGGGACTTGTTCGTAGTGCACCGGGGTGGAGCGCATTTCGCCGAACTCGCCGATCAGCGCTCCGTCGCGGGTGTAGACGCGCAGGGGCTCCTGGAAACGGAAATCGCGCAGCGACTCGATCGACGGCAACCGCGGCGCAAGGTAGAGCAACGAACCCGTGATCGCCATCACTGCTGCAGCGGCAAGAACGATCAGCGGCCTGGAGATCTGCCAGCACCGGACTAGAATCGAAGCGAATGGTTGTGCTGACACGAAGGGTTCTGAAACACGGATGGTGCGGGACGCAGGCAATTATATGGATTTTCTTTTTTTATCACAGTTTTCTACTACGCTTAATCCTGCCTGCTCCCGACGAGGCCTTCAAAGGTCGGCAAGGTAAAGGATTCACCAGGAAAAACAACGTGATAGGCCTATTCAGACGGAAGACGCCACCGGTTCTGGGGATCGATGTCAGCTCGACCTCGGTGAAGTTGATCGAGCTGAGCCGCAGTGGTGACCGCTACACGGTCGAGAGTTACGCGGTGCAGCCGATGCCGCCGAACTCGGTGGTCGAGAAGAACATTGCCGAGGTCGATACGGTAGCGCAGTGCCTGCGCGACGTGGTCGCGCGCGCGAAGACGAAGACGCGTGATGTCGCGGTCGCTGTCGCGGGGTCGGCGGTGATCACGAAAGTGATCGAGATGAGCGAAGGGCTGTCCGACGACGCGATGGAAGCCCAGATCAGCGTCGAAGCCGATCAATATATTCCTTACCCGCTCGACGAAGTCGCGATCGATTTCGAGGTGCAGGGTTCGTCCGAGCGCGGTCCGGGGCAGGTCGAGGTGTTGCTTGCCGCGTGCCGCCGCGAAAACGTCGATTCGCGGGTCGAGGTGATCGAGGCCGCCGAATTGCAGCCGCGCGTGGTCGACGTGGAAATCTACGCGATGGAGCGTGCGTTCGGTCTGCTCGAAGCTCAGCTCGGCCTCGATGAGGACTACACGGTTGCGGTCGTCGACATCGGTGCGACGATGACCACGCTCAGCGTGCTGAGCGGTGGGCAGACGATCTACACACGCGAACAGCTCTTCGGCGGCAAGCAGCTCACCGAGGAAATCCAGCGGCGGTATGGTCTCAGCGTGCAGGAAGCCGGGCTCGCGAAGAAGCAGGGCGGCTTGCCTGCCGACTATGATCACGAAGTGCTCGAACCTTTCCGTGACGCCGTGATCCAGCAGGTGACGCGATCGCTGCAATTCTTCTTTTCTTCGACGCAGTTCAACGATGTGGACCACGTCGTGCTCGCGGGTGGCGTGGCCGCACTCACGGGTCTTGCGCAGGCGGTCGAAGACAGACTCGGCACGCCGACCACGGTTGCCAATCCGTTCCGCGGCATGGGTGTGTCCTCGCGCGTGAACGCCGCGGCGCTCGCCAACGATGCGCCGGCGATGATGATCGCCTGCGGGCTCGCGATGAGGAGCTTTGACTGATGGCAAAGATCAACCTCCTGCCCTGGCGCGAGCAGCGGCGCGAGCGGCTGCGCAAGGAGTTCCTGGCCGTGCTCGGCGCGGTCGTCGCCGTCGGCGTGCTGGTGGCGGTGCTCGGGCATATCGTGATCGATGGCCGGATCACCCACCAGAACGAGCGCAACGAGTACCTGCGCTCGCATATCCGCGAACTGGACAAGCAGGTCGCGGAGATCAAGGACCTGCATACGCGGCGCAACCAGCTTCTCGACCGCATGAAGGTGATCCAGGATCTGCAGGGAACGCGGCCGCTGATCGTGCACATCTTCGACGAGATCGTGCGGACCCTGCCCGATGGGGTCTTTTTCCGTGGTATGGAGCGCAAGGGGCAGACCATCACGATCCGCGGCACGGCGGAATCGAACAACCGCGTGTCCAGCCTGATGCGACGGCTCGATGCGTCGGAGTGGTTCAGCGCCCCGGCGTTGAAAGCCGTGACGGCGAATCCGCGGTTTGGTGACCAGGCAAACGATTTCGAACTGACGGTCCAGGTCAGCACGCCGGGTGCCGCCAAGGGTGAAGGCCAGGGCGAGACGGGAGAATAGGCACATGGCACTGGCTGATTCGCTGAAGGCGCTCAGGGAAGTCAATCTGTCCGAACTCACGCTGGACAACATCGGCGCCTGGCCGGTGGCGGTGAAGATCATCGTGTGGGTGGTGGCGTTCGGACTGGTGTGCTTCCTCGGCTACAACTACCACCTGAAGGACATGCAGGCGCAGTACGAGGCGACACGCCAGAGTGAGACCCAGCTGCGCGAAGAGTTCCGCATGAAGGCGTTCCAGGTGGCGAATCTCGACGCGCTGCGCGCGCAACTCGCCGAGATGGAGGAGCAGTTCGGTGCACTGCTCAGCCAGTTGCCGAAGGACACCGAGGTGCCGGGACTGCTCGAGGACATCACCGAGAAGGGCGTCGACGCCGGACTCACGTTCAACAGCATCGCCCTCGAGGGCGAGCGTGCGGCCGAGTTCTACGTGGAGCTTCCCATCAATATCAATGTCAAGGGCGCCTACCACGATCTCGGAGGCTTCGCGAGCGGTGTGGCCGGGCTGCCGAGAATCGTGACCCTGCATGATTTCACGATCGCCCCCGGTGGCAACGCGGGGCAGTTGACCATGCAGATCCAGGCCAGGACGTACCGCTACAAGGGCGAAGAATGATGGGCGTCAAGCGAACAGCAAGCCTTGTGTTCTGGGCCGCTCTGCTGGGCGGCTGCGGCGGGGATTTCTCCGATCTGGACGCGTACATGGCCGAAGTGCAGGCGCGCCCGGCGGGGGCGATCGAACCCATTCCCGCGTTCAAGCCGTACCAGTCGTTCACCTATTCGGCGCAGTCGCTGCGTGCACCATTCGACGTGCCGCTGAGCGCGAAGGAAACGGCGACGCTGCAGACCGGCAAGGTGGTGAAACCGGATCTGCTGCGTGCACGCGAGTTCCTCGAGCGCTTCAACATCGAGGGGCTGGCGATGGTGGGCACGCTGGAACAGAAGGGGACCCTCTGGGTGCTGATCCGGGACGAGGAAGGCGGAGTCCATCGCGTCACGACGGGCAATTACCTGGGCAGGAACCACGGCAAGATCGTCACCGTCGCAGCGACCGAAGTCTCGGTGGTCGAGATCGTGCCCAATGGCGTCGGTGGATGGATCGAACGCCCCCGAACGATAAAGCTGACAGAACAGTAGAGCGCGGAGACAGTATGGACAGCGTAAAACTCAGATCGCCTCGCGTTACCGCTACGGTCCGCGGCTGGTGGCAGGCCCCCGTCGCACTGCTGCTGGCGTTGTTGCTGCCTGCGCTTTCCGCGCTGGCCGCGCCGGTATCCATGACCGATATCGGATTCAACGCGCTGCCGGGTGGCAAGTTCGAGATCCGCATGAAGTTCGACGGCACGCCGCCCGCGCCGCAGTCCTACACGATCGACAAGCCGGCGCGCATCGCGCTCGATCTGCCGGGGGTGTCCAGCCGGCTCGCGCAGAAGAAACACACGCTCGCCTTCGACAACGCGCAGAGCGTGGTGGTCGTCGAGGCTGGCGGGCGCACACGGGTCATCGTGAACCTGGTCCAGGTAATGCCGTACGAGGCCACGGTCAGTGGTGACGAGCTGGTGGTCAGTGTCGGTGGCAATCAGCCGGCGCAGTACCTCGCGCAGAGCGGTAGCGGCGGGGAAGCGCATGCCGTACCGGCGCGCACGCAGGCGGCAGCGTCAGGCATCACCGACTTCAATTTCCGCCGTGGTGCCAATGGCGAGGGTCGCATCGAATTGCAGCTCGCCAATCCGCACACCGACGTCGATGTGCGCCTCGAGGGCAATATGATCAAGGTGTCGTTTTTCGACACGACGGTGCCGGTCGAATTGCAGCGACGCTACGACGTCGTCGACTTCGCCACGCCGGTGCAGATGGTCGACGTCGCGCAATCGGGCGCGCAGACCAATGTCGGCATCAAGGTCGGCGGCGAGTACGACTACCTGGCCTATCAGGCCGATACCACCTATGTCGTGGCAGTGAAGCCGCTGACGCGCCAGGAAGTCGAAGAGAAGAAGAAGGATTTCGAGTTCACCGGCGAGAAGCTGTCGCTGAACTTCCAGGACATCGAGGTGCGTGCGGTCCTGCAGTTGATCGCCGACTTCACCGAGCTGAACCTGGTTGCGAGCGACACGGTCGGTGGGCGCATCACGCTGCGCCTGCAGAATGTGCCGTGGGATCAGGCGCTCGATCTGATCCTCAAGACGAAGGGGCTCGACAAGCGTCGCATCGGCAACGTGCTGATGGTGGCGCCTGCGGCAGAGATCGCCGAGCGCGAGCGCCAGGAGATCGAGACCAACCGTCAGATCGAGGAACTCGCTCCGCTGCAGACCGAATTCATCCGGATCAAGTACGCGAGCGCGCAGGACCTGTTCAAGCTGTTCGGCAATCGCGGCACCAACCAGAACGTTGCCACCGGCGCATCGCAAACGCAGCAGGGTCGTGAGGGTTACCGTGACCGGCAGGGGGAAGCGAGCATCCTGTCGCCACGCGGCAAGGTGATCGTCGACGAGCGGACCAACTCGCTGATGGTCACCGAAACCGCCGAGAAGCTCGAGGAGCTGCGCCGGCTGATCAAGCTGATCGACGTGCCGATCCGCCAGGTGCTGATCGAGGCGCGGATCGTGGTCGCTTCTGCCGACTTCTCGCGCCAGCTCGGCGTGCAGTGGGGTGGCGGGGGCTTGCACCAGGGCAATCAGCACAGGGTTACTGCGGGTGGCAGCATGAAGACCCTCGATCAGCTGGATGACCCGAACCCCGAGCTCACGTTTCCGGATGCGCTGGCGGTCGACCTCGGCGTGACCGGCCAGGGAACGAGTTCGATTGCGATCGGCTTCACCAACAACAACCTGTTGCTGAACGCCGAACTCTCGGCAATGGAGGCCTCGGGCCGTGGCGAGATCGTCTCGCAGCCGAAGGTGATCACCGGCGACAAGCGCCAGGCGACGATCGAACAGGGCAAGGAGATTCCGTACCTGAAGTCGGCGGCCTCGGGTGAGACCACGGTCGAATTCAAGGACGCGGTGCTCAGGCTCGACGTGACGCCGAACATCACCCCGGACGGCCGTGTGCTGATGAAGCTGGTGATCAACCAGGACTCGATCGGCGAGCTGATCAATGGCGAGTTCGGCTCCCAGATCCCGACCATCGATACCACGGAGCTGAACACCGAGGTGCTGGTCGGCAACGGTGAGACGGTGGTGCTTGGTGGCGTGTTCAAGACCAACGAGATCACGGCCGAAACCAAGACGCCGCTGCTCGGAGACATTCCGTACATCGGCAAGCTGTTCCGCAAGGACGTGGTCCAGTCGAACAAGAACGAGACGCTGATCTTCATCACGCCGCGCATCCTCAGCGAGAAGTTGCTCGACTGATCGATCGCCCGTCGATGGCGTATCCGGGTACGGTGGTGCTCGTCGGCCCCATGGGGGCCGGCAAGAGCACCATCGGCCGTTCCCTGGCCGATGCACTCGGCGTGGGCTTTCACGATACTGACACCCTGGTCGAGGAGCGTTCGGGCGCCACGATTGCGTGGATCTTCGACGTCGAGGGCGAGCAGGGCTTCCGTGATCGCGAAACCGCGATCATCCGTGAACTGACCGGGGCGCGCTCTGCGGTGATCGCCACGGGCGGTGGTGCGGTGATGCGTGAGGAAAATCGTCGCCTGCTCGCCGCAATGGGCAGCGTGGTCTATCTGGAAACCTCGGTGCGCCAGCAGCTCGCGCGCACGCGACGCGATCGCAAGCGACCGCTGCTGCGTGCCGGCGACCGCGAGACGGTGCTGAGCGCATTGCTTGCAGTGCGCGATCCGCTGTATCGCGAGGTTGCCGATCTGGTCGTGCGCACCGACGGCCGCGGCGCCCGCTCGGTAGTGCGTGAAATACTCGAATTCCTGGGTGTGCGCGACGAGTGATGGCCGCGCTGCGCGCGCTGGCCGGTGTGCTGGTGAGGCGACGCTTTCACCGTTAAGCTGGACGCCTCCGGCGCACCGCATCGGCGCGCAGCACGATCAGGGGCGCCAGCGACACACATGCCTGCAGAAATCCTCGAAGTCGGCCTGGGCGCGCGCAGTTATCCCATCTATATCGGCTCGGGCCTGCTTGCCGACGCCACGCTGCTGTTGCGTCACGTGCCGCAGGGGCGGATCGCGCTGATCAGCAACACGACCGTCGCGCCGCTGTATCTGGAGCGTGTGCGCGCCGCGCTCGGTGAACGACTGGCGCTGGTGAAGATCCTGCCCGACGGTGAACAGCACAAGAATCTCGCGGCGCTGGCGTCGATCTGGGATGCGCTGCTCGAAGCGCGCTGCGATCGCCACACCACGCTGATCGCGCTCGGCGGTGGCGTGATCGGCGATATCACGGGTTTCGCGGCGGCGACGTATCAGCGCGGCGTGCCGTTCATGCAGTTGCCGACCACCCTGCTCGCGCAGGTGGATTCGTCCGTGGGAGGCAAGACCGGAATCAATCATGCACGTGGCAAGAACATGATCGGTGCGTTCCATCAGCCGTGCGGCGTGATTGCCGACATCGACACGCTGGCAACATTGCCTGAACGTGAACTGGCGGCCGGACTCGCCGAGGTGATCAAGTACGGACTGATCGGCGACCGCCCGTTCCTCGATTGGCAGCGCGGCGCGATGGCTGCGTTGCGAGCGCGCGACAAGGCAGCACTGGTGGAGGCGGTTCGTCGTTCGTGTGCCGCCAAGGCACGCGTCGTCGCAGCCGATGAGCGTGAGCAGGGGGCGCGCGCGCTGCTGAACTTCGGTCATACCTTCGGACACGCGATCGAGACGGCGACCGGGTACACGAGCCTGCTGCACGGCGAGGCGGTTGCGATCGGCATGGTGATGGCGAGCGAGATGTCGGCACGACTCGGCTGGATCCCGCGTGCGGATGTGGCGGCGGTGAGGGAGCTGCTGCAGGCGGCCGGCTTGCCGGTGGAGGCGCCTGCAGGACTCGATGTCGAGGAATTCCTGGCGTTGATGGCCGTCGACAAGAAGGTGGCGGCGGGCAAGCTGCGTCTGGTGCTGCTGCGTGCGCTGGGAGAAGCAGTGGTGTCGGCGGATTTCCCGTTCGAGGTGCTGGTCGGGGTGGTGAGCGACGTCGTGCGCGGCGCACGGTCCTGACACGAAGCGGCAGCATGGAAGACGCCGACTGGTACCTGCACTACGGACTCGACCGGGATCCTTTTGCCGAGGGCGGCGTGCAGGGGCTTTTCTACCCCGGCGGCGGTCGCCAGGAAATCGTTGAACAATTGCAGCACCTTGCGCGTTTTGGTGACAGCGTGCTGCTGGTCGCCGGTGCTGCCGGAGCGGGCAAGTCAGCCACGTTGGCGCATTTTGTTGCGCAGTGCGGCGCCGACACACGCTGCGCGGTGGTCGAGACGGCGCTGCTCGACGGTCCCGAGCAGTTGCTGCGCCGCGTGCTCGCCGGCTTCGGCCTGCCCATGGTCGCGGACCCGGACCTTGCGCACGGCCTGCAGCGCCTTGCGTCGTTCTGCGAACAGTGTCGCGGCGAGGGTGTGCTGTGCTGGCTGGTGTTCGACGACGCGCAGCACCTGCATGCGGATGCGCTGGCGCTGCTGGCACCACTGCTCGCGCAGACTTCGGGGCGCCTGCGCCTGATCCTTTTCGCCGAAGAGTCGTGGTCGACGACGTTGCGTGCCGCGCTGCCGGCCACGGTCATGGTTCACCTGATCGAACTCGCGCCGCTCGAGCGTGACGAATCCCACGCCTACCTGCACTACCGTCTGAAGACCGCGGGTCTGGAGTCCGAGCCACCGTTCAACGCCGCCGAGCTCGAGGATATCCATCGTCTGTCGGGCGGAATGCCGGGGCGCATCGATGCACTGGCGCGCCAGCTGCTGATCGACGAACTCGAAGTCGAGCAGCGACCGCTGGCGTCGCTGCCGCTGTGGCATCTGGGCGTGGTCGTGGTCACGCTGCTGCTTCTCGGCGGACTCTATGTCTGGAACCTGTTCGGCAAGGACGACGCGATGGCGGAACAATCGCGCAGCGGGGGTGTCCGCGAAATCACGACCGATGCAGCAGCGACCGTACGCGGGGACGCGCCCCCGATTGCAGATGTCGGTGTGAAGCAGGAGGCTGCGGCGCAGGTCGCTGCGCCGGAGTCTGCAGAGCCTGCCGGCGCCGACGTGGCGGCGTCACGGACGTCGGCACCGGCGCCAGTACCCGCTCCAGAGCCAGAACCGGAGCCAGGGCCAGAGCCGGAATCAGCGCCAACTGCACCCGTCGGCGCACCACCGCAGGCGGGTGCCGGCGCACCGCGAACGGCAGTCGCACCGGCGGTGGTCGCTGCGCCACCCGCGGCAGCGTCTGCGGACACAGACGAAGAGTACCTGCTGTCGCTCGACGGTTCGCATTACCTGCTGCAGCTCATGGCCGCCGACGATCTGCAGAAGCTGCAGCGTTTCGCAGCGCGCCAGTCGTTGCCGCTGCGCCGCTACAGCAAGCTGAGCCAGGGTCGCCGCTGGTACGCATTGGTGCATGGCGATTATCCGGACCAAGTGAGCGCGCAGCGTGCCGCCCGCGAAATCACGGCGCAGCTCGGCGGCCAGGCGCCCTGGGTGCGTCGAGTCGATGCCGTGCAGCGCGAGATTCGTGCCGGGCGTTCGCGTTGAGAGCGGATGGCGATTTGTGAGCTCCGCCGAGCATCGCTAGAATCGCGCTCCCGTTGCATCGGGAGGCCGTTGTCACGATGGCCTTTCTCCCGCAATCGCGTCCTCCAGCCAGATCGAGGTGACCATGGCAGAACTCAGGAACGATCGGCTGCTGCGCGTGCTGCGCCGCCAGCCAGTGGACCGCACGCCGGTCTGGATCATGCGCCAGGCGGGCCGCTACCTGCCGGAGTACCGCGCGACACGGGCGCACGCCGGGGGCATCGTCGAATTGTTCCGCAGTCCGGAGCTTGCGTGCGAGGTGACGCTGCAGCCACTCGAGCGCTTCGACCTCGATGCGGCGATCCTGTTTTCCGATATTCTCACCGTGCCCGACGCACTCGGCCTCGGGCTGTATTTCGAGGCGGGTGAAGGGCCGCGTTTCCATCGCCCGGTACGCAGTGCCGCCGACATTGCCGCACTGCCCGAACTCGATGCGGAGCGCGACGTCGGCTACGTGATCGACGCGGTGCGTACGATTTCGCGCGCACTCGACGGGCGCGTTCCGCTGATCGGCTTCTCGGGCAGCCCGTGGACGCTCGCGACCTATATGGTGGAAGGCGGTTCGACGCGCGATTTCGCGCGCATCAAGACGCTGGCTTTCACCGATCCGCAGTCCATGCACCGGTTGCTGGCGTTGCTGGCGCGCGCGGTCATCGCCTATCTCGATGCGCAGATCCGTGCCGGCGCGCAGGTCGTGCAACTGTTCGATACTTGGGGAGGCGTGCTCGGGCACGCGGCGTACCGCGAATTTTCACTGCAGTACATGACGCAGATCATCGCGGGCCTGCGTGCCGGAGCCGGCCGTGATGTACCGGTGATCCTGTTCACGAAGGGCGGCGGTGGCTGGATCGAGGACATCGTCGCCAGCGGTTGTGATTGCGTCGGTCTCGACTGGACCGCCGACCTTGGTGCCGCGCGCCGTCAGACCGGTGGTCGCGTTGCGCTGCAGGGCAACATGGACCCGGCGATCCTGCGCGCTCCGCCCGAGCGCATCCGTGCGGAAGTGGCTGCGCTGCTCGACTCCTACGGCCCGGGCAGCGGCCATGTGTTCAATCTCGGTCACGGCGTGACGCCGGAAATCGACCCCGAGCACGTGCGTGTGCTGGTCGAGGCGGTGCGCGAGCTTTCGCCGGCATATCACCGCTAGTCGGGCTGCCGGTCTGGACGTCACGACCATGGACGTCACGACCATTGTCTAGCGGTGGCAAGCGCTGTTAGGATCGCCCAAGGGATGAATAAACCCGGGGTGTTGAGGCGGCGCCCATCGCTGCCTTGCCGCTACCCGAGATAACAAGGCCGCCGCCTGGCAGGAACCCGGGTGGCGCATCCGAGGAGGCGTGTCGAATGTCGAAAGTTGCGGGCGCGGTGCACGGCGACACGGATCCACACGCAGAGCACTGGGAGTGGAGCGTTTGGCCCTTTGCGGTGAGCATGGGCATTCTCGCGTTGGTGTTCGCCTTCGGTTTCTGGTTCGTCTACCACCTGCCGTTGGCGGCAACCATCGCGCTCGGTGTGGGCGTGGTGCTCGTGATCGCCTCGGTGGCTGGCTGGACCAGCGAGGCAATGGGGCACGGTGAAGGCCTTTCCTACGGCGCGATGGGATGGTTCATCCTCGCGGAGGCGATGATCTTCGTCTCGTTCTTCGTGTCGTACTGGTTCATGCGGCTGCACGCACCTGACTGGCCACCGGAAAACACGCCCGTCATTTCCAAGGGCCTGCCGCTGGTGATGACGGCGGCGCTCGTGTCGTCTTCCTTCACGATCCACTACGCGGAGAGTCTGCTGCACAAGGGCGACAAGGCCGGGTTCCGCACCTGGCTGATCCTGACGATCGTGCTCGGCGCAAGCTTCCTGGGCATGTCCGGTTATGAGTGGAACCATCTCATGCACGAGGGGTTCAACATCTCCACCAACGTATTCGGTACGGCTTTCTTCTCGATCACCGGCTTCCACGGTGGCCACGTGATCGTGGGCCTGTCGATCTTCCTGGCCGGGCTGCCGTCGGCGCTGGCAGGGAATCCTTCAATCGGCTTCTGGCGTACGGCCGGGCTGTACTGGCACTTCGTCGACATCATCTGGTTCTTCGTCGTCACCCAGGTCTATTTCTGGTAGTCGTCGTCAACCTACCCAGGCACTGGTCTCACGTCATGCGCCTTCCGACTGCGTTGCTCACCCTCCTGCTGGCGGGGTTTGCCCACGCGGTCGGGACACCGCCCGAAGCCAACGTCCGCACCAGCATCGATCCCGCGATCATGAAGATCGATGAAACACGCTTTCTCGGTCAGCCGCTGGCGCGTGAAACCGCACTGCTGGGCGAGGACGGCAAGCGGTTCTTTCTGGGCGATATGCTGGGCAAGCCCCTGATTCTGGTTCTGTCCTACTACGGCTGCGACGGTTCGTGTCCGACCGTGAACCAGAACCTCGCCGGGGCGCTCGCGCAGCTCGAGCGCTTTCAATCGGGCAGCCACTACCGGGTTCTCACCGTCTCCTTCGACCCGAAGGACACCGACCTCGCGGCACGGCAGTTCGCGGACACCATGAGGGAACTCAGCCCTTCGTTACGGGCAGGGTGGCGATTCGCGGTCCTGGACGATGCGGCGCCCGACGCACAGCAGCGATTTGCCGGCACCATCGGATTCCGGTACTTCTGGTCGCGTATCGACAAGACGTTTCTGCACCCCAACGTACTGGTGTTCCTGACCCCCGAGGGACGCGTGGCGCGCTACATCTACGGCACGCAACTGGATGCCAGGACCATCGAGCTCGCCCTGATCGATGCGGACTGGGGGCGTATCAGCGGATCCGCCTCCGCCATGTTCGACATGATTACGGGGGCATGCTTCAGCTACAACTACTCCGAGGGTCGCTATCAGCCCAACTACGCACTGCTCGCGGGACTCGGGTCCCTGCTGTTCGGGCTTGGTCTGATGGGCGCAGGATTGCTCGGATACCGCAGAAAACTTGCCAGGAGACCTGCGAATGCGATCTGAATACAACGCGCCCGGATGGCGTATCCGGACGATTGCCGCGACATGGGGGGTGACGGCCACCATTCTGAGCGTGCGGGTGCTAGCGAACGAACCTGCCACTGCCACCGGCCCGATCAAGGATCCGGCCGACGGCTGGGATCGGCTCTGGCACATGGTGCTCGTGGACATTTCGGTGATCGGCATCGTCTTCGCGCTGATCATTGCCTGGTTCCTCCTCAAGTACCGCGCGAAGAAGCCGGGTCAGACCGGCACGGCCATCGGCTTGAGCGTAGCCGCCGCGGTCGGCTGGGCAGTCATCCCTGCGTTCGCCTTCCTCGCCGACGATTTCTACGTGGGCGCCAAGGGCTGGACGCTGTGGAACAAGTATCGCGACGTGCCCGCAGACCGCCTGGAGGTGAAGCTCGAATCCGGGATGTACAGTTGGGATTACACCTACGCCAACGGCGTGCACACGCAGAACGAGCTGCGCGTCCCGGCGGGCAAGCCGGTGCTCCTGCGCATGACCAGCCGAGACACCATACACAGCCACTTCATCCCGGACTTCCGCGTCAAGGAAGACTCCATGCCCGGCCGGGTGACCTATCTCTGGTTCTATCCGAAGGAACCCGGTGAGCACATCGTCACCTGCGCGGAATTCTGCGGCGTCATGCATTCGTACATGTCGGGGAAGATCATCGTCCTGCCACCGGCCGAGTTCGACGCCTGGCTCGAGCAGCAAGCCACCAGGCTGGCATCTGCTGCCACCTCGGATCCAATTCACGGAGAGCAACAGTGAGCGTCAACATCAAGGAATGGATCTTCACGACCGACCACAAGCGGGTCGGCATCCTGTACCTGATCGGGTCGATCGCCGCGTTTGCCGTGGCCGGTATCGCAGCGCTGCTGATGCGCATCGAACTCACGACGCTCGGTCCAACCATCACGGCGGATCCTACGACCTACAACGTGTGGCTCTACACGCACGGGGCCGTGATGATCCTCGGTTTCCAGATCCCGGCACTGACCGGCTTCTTCGCCAACTACTGCATCCCGCTGATGATCGGTGCGAAGGACGTGGCCTTCCCGCGGATCAATGCGCTTTCGGTCTGGCTGTTCTACCTGGGCGTGATCCTCGCTCTCTTCACTTTCCTGGTGCCGGACCCGCCGGACATCATGTGGACCGCTTATCCGCCCTACTCGACGATCACAACCGGAAACACGGCGCTCTATACCTTCACCGTGCTGGTGCTGGGCTTCGCCTCGATACTGGGCGGCGTGAACTTTCTCACCACGGTGGCTTTCATGCGCGCCCCCGGTCTGAAGTGGAGCAACCTGAACATCTTCGTCTGGTGTACGCTCGGTGCCTTCGTGCTGCAGCTCATCTTCGTGCCGGTTCTGGGGTCGGCCGTCACGCTGATCACCTTCGACAAGTACCTTGGCACGCACTTCTTCGATCCCTCGCAGGGCGGTGATGTCCTGATCTACCAGAACCTGTTCTGGTTTTATTCGCACCCGGCGGTATACGTGATCTTCCTGCCCTACATCGGCGTGGTGTTCGAGATTGTTGCGACCTTCGCGAAGAACCGCGTGTTCAACCACAAGGTCGCGATCTGGGGCGGTGTCGTCGGCGTCGTGCTCGTCTCGGGCGAGGTCTGGGTCCACCACCTGTACGTCTCGGGCATGGCCGACTGGCTTCGCATCGGCCAGATGATCACCACCCTCATGATCTCGGTCCCGGTCGGTCTGCTCGTGATCAGTCTGGCGGGTACCCTCTACAAGGGCGCCATTACCTTCGAGACGCCGATGCTCTACGCACTGGGGGTGCTGTTCCTGTTCCTCATCGGCGGCCTGACGGGGATTCCGCTGGCGGTCACATCGCTGACGGTGCACCTGTCGGAGACGTACTACGTGGTCGGCCATTTCCACTACGTGATGGCGGTGGCCGGCACGTTCGCGATTTTCGGCGGCGTGTTCTACTGGTTTCCCAAGATCACCGGGCGTATGTACAACGAGTTCTGGGGCAAACTCGGTTTCTGGACCACGTTCATCGGCGTGAACATGGTCTTCTGGATCATGATGGACGTTGGCGTCCGGTATGGCATGCCACGCCGCTATTACGACTATTCGCAATTTCCGCAGGTTGAGCCGGCGCAGCACTGGATGACCGTCGGCGCGGCGATCCTCGGTCTCGGTTTCGTGATCTCGGTCCTCAACTGGCTCGTCAGTGCAGCAAAGGGCCCGAAGGCATCCGACAATCCCTGGGGGTCGAAGTCCCTCGAGTGGACCACGGTTTCACCGCCCCCGCACGGCAACTGGCCCAAGCCGCCCACGGTGACGGAGGACTGGACGCCGTATTCGTACGAACGGCATTGATGTTCGTGGCGAGCGGGAACCCCGTTGGCGTCGGCGCACGCGGCTCCGGTCCGCAGCGGCGCCTGGTGGTCGCGGGGCTCGTCGTCGCGATCGGCGGGGCGGTACTCGTGCGCAGTGCACTGCGTCGCCGCGAGACATCCAGTCCAGCGGGTCCGCAGGCAACGGTGCTTTCCGCGACGGTCGTCGACGACACCCATCCCGTGCCCGAGTTTCGCCTGAGCGGAACGCAGGGCGACGTCACGCGACAGACGCTCGAGGGGCAATGGACATTCGTTTTTTTTGGTTATACGTATTGCCCTGACGTATGTCCGACGACGCTGGGAGTGATGAAAAAGGTTCGTTCCGGGTTGAATCGGGACGAGCAGCCGCGGGTGCTGTTCGTCTCGGTGGACCCGGCACGGGACTCCCTCGATCTGCTGAAGGACTACGTGTCCGCGTTCGATCCGACATTCATCGCAGCCACTGGCTCCGACGAGGCGCTGGCACCGTTGCTGAAGCACTTCGGCGCGATGTTCCAGCGCAACAATGGATCCGCGGACCAGGGCCATTACACGGTCGATCACACGGCGGCGATCTTCCTGGTCGATCCGCAGGCCAGGCTGAAGGCAGTCTTTTCCCCGCCGTTCATGCCGCAGACCATGCTCGCCGACTTGCGTCGGTTGACGCGCCGGGACGTGTCCGATCGTGCGACCGGGCCGGGCCGGGTGGGGAATTAGCCACGTGAACGAACGATACACAAGGAGAACAGCCATGCGTTTTCTGGTTGCAGCGGGGATAACTGTTGCGGTCGCGATATCCGGGACATCGCCCGTCCTTGCCGCAGGAAATGTGGAAGCGGGCAGGACCAAGGCGGCGGCGTGCATGGCTTGTCATGGACCCGATGGCAACAGCCTGGTCGCGGCCTGGCCGAAGCTTGCCGGTCAGTTGCCGCTGTACATCGAGAAGCAGTTGCACGACTTCAAGACGGGGCGGCGCAAGAACGATCAGATGAGTCCGATGGCGCAGCCCCTCAGCGACCAGGACATCGAAGACCTGGCGGCGTTTTTCTCCGCGCAGCCGGTCTCGCAGGGTGCGAGTGCGAACCAGGACCGTCTCGCGGCAGGCAAGAAGCTCTACTTCGAGGGCAAGGGACGCCCCGAGGTGGTTCCCGCCTGCACCGGTTGCCATGGCCCCGCGGGTGGCGGTAAAGCGGACTGGGCTGCCACCATGACACTGCCACCGACTACGCTGGCACCTGCGATCGGCTCGCAACACGCGGCTTACGTTGCGGCGCAACTGCAGGCCTATCGCACGAAAACACGCGACAACGACCTGGCGCACGTGATGCGCGATGTTGCAGGGCGGCTAACGGACGACGACATCAGCGCAGTCGCCGAATACGTGGCCACGCTGAGCCGGTAGTCCGGGCACCACTTACGGCTGTGTGGGGTTGCCGGCCAGTGCCTGGTTCATTTCGAGCGCCGGTTGCTCGCTGCAGGGGCGGCCGACCACCTTCGCCGGAACCCCGGCCACGGTGGTGTGCGCCGGCACTTCGGTGAGCACCACGCTGCCCGCGCACACCTGGGCGCCGTCGCCGATGCGGATGTTGCCGAGGATCCCCGCGCCGGGGCCGATCAGCACGCCCGAACCGACCTTGGGGTGACGGTCGCCGCCGACCTTGCCGGTGCCGCCGAGCGTGACCGCCTGCATGATCGAGACGTCATCGCCGACCACGGCGGTTTCGCCGATCACGACGCCGGTCGCGTGGTCGAGCAGGATGCCGCAACCGATGCGGGCCGCCGGGTGGATGTCGACTCCGAACTCGCAGGAAATGCGGTGCTGCAGGAACAGCGCCAGCGCACGGCGCCCGGCGCACCACAGCCAGTGCGCGACGCGGTACGACTCGAGCGCGTGGAATCCCTTGAAGAAAAGGAATGCGACCGCGTGATCCGGACACGCCGAGTCGCGCTGCTGCACGGCACGCAGGTCGCAGCGGATCGCGTGTCCTATGGACGGGTCGCTCGCAAACGCCTGTTCGATCACTTCGCGTACCAGCAGCGCGGGGGCAGCCGGGTTCCCGAGTTTCTGCGCGAGGTGGAAGCTGAGTGCGGCCTCCAGCCTGTCGTGATTGAGGATCGTCGCATGCAGGAAGCTGGCGAGCACCGGTTCGTCACGAGCCTCGCGCGCTGCCGCTGCACGGATCGAGTGCCAGACATGATCTGGTTCGCTGGAGGCGGCTACGGGCGGTACGGGCATCGAAGTCTCCGGTCGGCGTCGACGAAAGGCTGACAGCTTAGTCGAGCAGCAGGGAGCGATGCGAGGAGAGGGTGACGCGGGGAGAGGGTGACGCGGGGAGAGGGCGACGCCGGGGAGAGGGCGACCGCCGGTCGCCCCTACGGGTGATGGCATGGAGCCAGCGGGTGGGATTGCTGCGGATGCATTCCTGGATATGCCGGCGTTTCGCGTCGTCGCGGATGACGCGTCCCCAGTAATTGGACACCATGCCTTTTCGCCGGTGTTCTCCTCCATTCGTCGATGCGCCAGGTGGAGGCGGGCTTGAAGCCGGCGACCACGGCGCCGAGGGATCGCGGGCGTATCGAGGCGGCAACTGGCGATCGAGGCGGCAACTGGCGATCGGGGCGTAGGGGCGAGCGGCCAAATCGTACGGGCGAGCGGCCAAATTGTACGGGCGAGCGGCCAAATCGTGCGGGCGAGCGGCCAAATCGTACGGGCGAGCAGCCAAATTGTACGGGCGAGCGGCCGCTCGCCCCTACGGGTATGGGTGCCGCAGCCGCTCACGGCGAGTGCCGCCAGGCGTGTAATCTGCGGGATCGAGTCTGCAGGGGGAGTACGCATGCGCCGGGATCACAGGCCTTATCGGGTGAAGCGCGTTTATCTGGTCTTTCGCGCCTGGTACGCCGAACATTTTCTGCGACCTTGTTTCGATTCTCTCGGCGACGGTGGTACCTACATGAAGCCATGGTTCGTGCACGTCGCGGGCCCGAACGTCTCGCTCGGTCACTGCGCAACGCTGATCGGTGAGGTCGACCGGCGCGTGCGCATCGCGGTGTGGGGGCGTGGTCCCGGGAAGGGTCGGATCCGCATCGGCGACTACGCACTGATCACGCCAGGCGTGCGCATCAGCGCGAGTGATTCGATCGAGATCGGTGACAATTGCATGATCGCCAGCGGTGCCTACATCACCGATTCCGACTGGCACGGCATCTACGATCGCATCGAGCGCAATCCGGAACCCGCACCGATACGCATCGGCAACAATGTGTGGATCGGCGACGGCGCCACGGTGCTGAAAGGGGTGACGATCGGTGACAACAGCATCGTCGGTGCCGGTGCGGTGGTCGCGCGCGACGTGCCTGCCAACGTGGTGGTCGCAGGCAACCCGGCGCGAGTGGTAAGGCAACTCGATCCGGGCGGACCGTTCGTGACACGGGCCGACTTCTATGCGGATCCGGCTTCGTACGTTGCCGAATCCGATCGGCTGGACCGTGAATTTCTTGCCGGCAACACCCTGTTCGGCTGGCTGCGCGCGCTGCTGTTCCCGAATCGCAACGACTGAACTCCATCACAGCGCGCGTGCCAGGCACCACGCCTCGACGCGCGCCGCGCCCGCTTCCAGCAGCGTGGCCGCAAGGGCGTCGGCAGTGGTGCCGGTGGTGATCACATCGTCGATGATCGCGACGCGCAATCCGGCACAGGGTTCGGCATGGAAGGCGGTGGCAAGGTTGCGCCGGCGTGCGCCGGCATCGAGTGACTTCTGGTCTTCGGTGCGTCGAACGCGTGCAGCCAGTGCAGGAAGCATCGGCAGTACGAGTTCGCGTGCAAGCACGCGCGCGATGCGCTCGGACTGGTTGAAACCGCGTTCGGCAAGGCGTGTCCGGTGCAGCGGCACCGGCACCAGCACGGTGCCGGCGTAGTGGCCGGGATCGGATGCAGCGATGCGCCGCGCCAGCAAGTGCGCCAGTACGCGTCCGGCGGCGAGATCTCCGTGGAACTTGAAGCGCG
Source organism: Pseudomonadales bacterium (assembly GCA_024234165.1). Classification (NCBI taxonomy): domain Bacteria; kingdom Pseudomonadati; phylum Pseudomonadota; class Gammaproteobacteria; order Pseudomonadales; species Pseudomonadales bacterium. Next base: position 108,790 of record JACKOP010000005.1, on the reverse strand, counting down.
CAATCAGTTCCCGTGCCGGATACTCGTAACGCAGCGCGGCGACGCAGGCACTGAACCGGGGCGGTTGGCGCTGGCAGTGGCCGCATGGTGCAAGGTGCGCGCTGCCGAGCGGCATCGCGCAGAGCGGGCACCCATCCTCGTGCAGCGGCAATTCGGCAGCGCACGGCGCACACAGATCGAGTTCACCCCGCAGCGCCGCACCGCAGAGCACGCAACACGCAGGCAACAAGGGCTTGAACTTGTAAACCATCGGAATCCATTCCGGTTGACAAGTATTGTGGTGGGGCCGAGACTGCCAGCCCCCTTTCATCCTGCTCGCAACTGTCGGGGTTCCGCATGCCCAATGCAAGTGCCGTTCGTCACGACTGGACGCGTGCCGAGATCGAAGCGCTGTTCGCGCTGCCGTTTCCCGAACTGCTGTTCCGTGCCCACACGGTGCATCGGGCCCACTTCGATCCCTGCGAGGTACAGGTCAGCACGCTGCTGTCGATCAAGACCGGCGCCTGCCCGGAAGACTGCAAGTACTGCCCGCAGAGCACGCGTTACGACACCGGGCTGGAGCCGGAGAAGCTGCTCGAAGTCGAGCGCGTGATCGAGGCTGCACGTGCCGCCCGTGAGGGTGGCGCGACGCGCTTCTGCATGGGAGCGGCGTGGCGTTCGCCGAAGGATCGTGACCTCGGTGTGCTGGTGGCGATGATCCGCGGCGTGAAGGCGCTCGGGATGGAAACCTGCATGACGCTCGGCATGCTCGATGCCGGGCAGGCCGACGCGCTCGCCGAGGCGGGGCTGGACTACTACAACCACAACCTCGATACCTCGCCCGAGTATTACGGCGAGATCGTCTCGACGCGGACCTTCCAGCAGCGGCTGGATACGCTGGCGCTTGTGCGCGCGGCGGGCATGAAGGTGTGTGCCGGTGGCATCGTCGGCATGGGCGAGGGGCGCGAGGATCGCGCCGGCCTGCTGCTCGCGCTGGCCAACCTGCCCGAGCATCCGCAGAGCGTGCCGGTGAACCTGCTGGTGCGCGTAGCGGGCACTCCGCTCGCGGAGCAGCCAGACCTCGATCCATTCGAGTTCGTGCGCACGATCGCCGTGGCGCGCATCCTGATGCCGGCGTCGCACGTGCGGCTGTCGGCCGGTCGTGAAGGCATGAGCGATGAGTCGCAGGCACTGGCTTTCTTTGCCGGTGCAAACTCGATTTTCCGTGGTGAGCGACTGCTCACTACCGCCAATGCGCCCTGTCGGCGTGATGCGGTGTTGTTCGAGCGCCTGGGGCTGCGCGCCGAGGTCCATGTGCCCGCTCCTGCCGTCGGGGCCACAGCGCCTGTTCCAGTGCCGGAGCTGTTCTACGACGCGGCCAGCGCCTGAGCCGGCTGCGCTGCGGTGGCGCGCACGTACGCCGATCTTGCCGAGCGGCTGGCTGCGCGCGAGGCAGCGGGGCTCTACCGTCGCCGGCGGGTGGTCGACGTCGCCACCGCGCCGCTGGTGCGCGTCGACGGTCGCGAACTGCTGGCGTTCTGCAGCAACGACTACCTCGGCCTGGCGAACGATCCGCGCGTCATCGCCGCGTTCTGCGAAGGCGCCCGCCGCTACGGCGTCGGCAGTGGTGCCTCGCATCTGGTCTGCGGACACACCCCGGCGCACCATGCGCTCGAAGAGGAACTCGCCCGCTTTACCGGTCGTGAACGCGCCCTGCTGTTCGGCAGCGGCTACGCCGCCAACCTCGGCGTGGCTGCCGCGCTGCTCGCACGCGGCGACGTGGCGCTGCAGGACCGGCTCAATCATGCTTCCTTGCTCGACGGCGCGCTGTTGAGCGGTGCGCGTCCGCAGCGCTTCCGGCACAACGACGTCGAGGACCTCGAGCGGCGGCTGGCGCGCGTGCAGGGCGCGCGCCGTGTGTTCGTCGCCGTCGACGGCGTGTTCAGCATGGACGGGGACGAGGCGCCACTGGCGTCGCTTGCCGCGGCGTGCACACGCCATGGAGCGCTGCTCTGTGTGGATGACGCGCACGGTTTCGGTGTGCTCGGCGAGCGGGGCGCCGGTTCGCTGGAAAAGCACGCTGTAGGCGCCGCCGAAGTGCCGTTGCTGATGGCCACTCTCGGCAAGGCGCTCGGCGTGGCGGGTGCCTTCGTCGCCGGCAGTGCGCAGCTCATTGAAACGCTGATCCAGTTCGCGCGTACCTATATCTACACCACCGCGATGCCGCCCGCACTGGCGTGCGCCGTCACTGAAAGCCTGCGTATCGTTGCGGACGAGCCGTGGCGGCGTGTGCACCTGCAGCGCCTGGTGGAGCGCTTTCGCGCCGGTGCCGGTGCGCTTGGGCTGTCGCTGCTGCCGTCGGCGAGCGCGATCCAGCCGCTGCTGGTGGGTGCTGCAGGCGATGCGCTGCGCATCGCCGATCGTCTGGATGCCGACGGCCTGCTGGTACCGGCGATCCGCCCGCCCACGGTGCCGCAGGGGCAGGCGCGCCTGCGCGTGACGCTGAGCGCGGCGCACAGCGAAGCGCAGGTCGATCGACTGCTCGACGCACTGGCCCGGGCGGGACTGGCGTGAATTCCGGTGTTTCGCCGTGCCCGCGTGTGGTGCTGTTGCACGGCTGGGGCAGCAGCGCTGCGGTATTCACGGATCTTGCGCACCGGCTGGGCGAATTGGCCGAGGTCGAGGTGCTCGAACTGCCGGCGCACGGCATGTGCCATGGCGAATCCTTCGCGCGTGATGCCGGGCGGTTGCTCGATTGGCTGCAGGCGCGGATTCCCGCCGGTTCCGTGCTGGTCGGCTGGTCGCTCGGCGGCACGCTGGGTTTGCAGCTCGCGTTGCGTGAGCCGCACCATCTCGCGGGGTTGGTGACGATCGCCACCAGCCCCTGCTTCCTGCGCAACGCGGATTGGCCACTCGGCATGGAAGGTGCGAGCTGGGAAGCGTTTCGCGCTGGTCTCGCACGCGATCCCGCAGCACAGCTCGCCCGCTTCGTGGCGCTGCAGGCACACGGCGACCGCCGGGCGCGCGAAGTCGCGCACGCGCTGCGCGTTGCCGCCACGCCGGCGTCGGCGTCTGCCGACGAGCTGCAGGTGGCGCTGGACGCGCTCGCCGCTCCCGATCTGCGCACACACCTGGCGACGCTGCCAACGCCGGTACTGCATGTGCTCGGCGAGCGGGATGCAATTGTCGATGTGCGCCTCGCAGATGAATACCTGCGCCTGCAGCCGCAGGCGAGCGTGTGGGTCGTGCCCGGTGCAGCGCATGCGCCGTTCCTGAGTGCTGCGCAGGCGCTGACGATGCGGATCGGGGATTTCATTGTCGCCCGCATCGGCTCGCGGCAGCCGGCTGCGGCGCGCAAGCGCGATATCGCGGCTTCGTTCGGGCGCGCGGCGCCGGGCTACGAGGCGGCTGCCTCGCTGCAGCGCGAGACGGGTGCAGCGCTGCTCGCGATGCTGGCGCCGGCTGCAGCGCGGCGGGTGCTCGACCTCGGTTGCGGGACGGGGCATTTCGCCGTGCAGCTCGCTGCGCGTTACGCGGATGCTGCGATAGTCGCGGTCGATATCGCCGAGGGCATGCTGCGCCACGCACGCACGGGCGCGCCCGATCACCGTATCGAATGGGTGTGTGGCGATGCCGAACAGTTGCCGCTGGCGCCCGCCAGCATCGGGCTGGTGTTCTCGAACCTTGCACTGCAGTGGTGCGCGAATCCGCTGCCGGCCTTCGCCGAGATCGCACGCGTGCTCGCGCCCGGCGGACAGGCGGCAATCGCGACGCTTGCCGACGACACGCTGTGGGAGCTGCGTGCTGCCTGGCGCGCGGTGGACGACGGAATTCACGTGAACCGTTTCGAGACGGTGTCGTCACTCGTCGCGGCTGCATGCGCGGCGGGATTGCGCGTGCGTGCGCTGGCGCAGCGCCAGCACCGGCCGGCGTACGCCGATGTGCGTGCGCTGGCGCACGAGCTGCGCACGCTGGGTGCGCACAATCTGAACGCCGGACGCGCCGCCGGACTTGCCGGACGTGACACCTGGCAACGCCTGCAGGATGCGTACGCGGCGCTCGCGAATCCCGACGGATCCCTGCCTGCCACCTGGCGAGTCATCCACCTGGTGCTGGAGAGGGCCGATGACTGAGCGGGTGTTCGTCACCGGCACCGATACCGGGGTCGGCAAGTCGCTGGTTGCTGCCGCGCTGCTGGTCGCCGCCGGCTCGCGCGGGATGCGAACGATCGGATTGAAGCCACTCGCCGCAGGCGCGCGGCGCACCGTGCACGGACTGCGCAACGACGACGCGGAGCTGCTGCAGCGCACGATGAACCAGGCGCTGCCGTACCACGAAGTGAATCCGGTGGCGCTCGAGCCGGCGATTGCACCGCACCTCGCGCTCGCCGCTGCTGGTGTGCGACTGACGGCGCGTGAACTGCATGCACGCTGCGAACCCGCGTTGCAGCGCGCGTGCGATTTCGTGGTCGTGGAGGGTGCCGGTGGCTGGCGGGTTCCGCTCGCCGACAACGAGACGCTGGCCGATCTGGCACGTCTGCTTGGCTTCCCGGTGGTGCTCGTGGTCGGGATCCGGCTCGGCTGCCTGAACCATGCGTTGCTCAGCGCTGCGGCGATCCGCGCCGATGGCCTGCGGCTTGCCGGGTGGGTTGCCAACGTGATCGACCCGCGCATGCCGTACATCGAAGACAATGTTGCCACGCTGGATGCGTTGCTCGGCGCGCCGCGCCTGGGGTTGATCCCGTGGCAGGCGGGGATCACGGCCGAACTTGTGGCACCGCGACTCGACCTGAGTCCGTTGCTGCGGGATCGTGCCTGATGTCGAGTCGTTCACGACGCCGCCATCGCGTCGTGTGTAGACTATGCTCGACCGTGATGGATCCGCGGGCGCTTCGAGTTTCGGCATGGAGCCGGGGCTCGCGCTGCCATCGTTGCAGAGCGCCGCAATGGGGAGACGAACTGTATGAATACGACATCGGTGAGCCAGGCCGGATGGAACGGAATCCGCGAGGGAATGGCGCGCGCGCAGGATGCGGGTGCGCGTATCGCTGCAGGCAGCGTCTCCCGCGAGCCGGCCGGGCTGGTCGACGCCGTAGTGGATCTGAGTGTTGCCGAGCAGCAGGTCGCCGCGTCGGCACGCGTCGTCGAAACCGGCAACGCCATCATCGGCGCACTGCTCGACGTGCATGCCTGAGGGCATCTGCACGGTGCTCGCGCGTGTATCGCCTGCAGGAAGTTTCCATTACAATGCCGCCCGCGCGTACAGGCACGCCGCAGCGCAAGACCCATCGGAGTGTAGCTCAGCCTGGTAGAGCACTGCCTTCGGGAGGCAGGGGTCGAAGGTTCGAATCCTTTCACTCCGACCAATCACATCAGCAATCATTCGTTCCATAGGGCTTCCGAGCAGCTACAAGCTGGCTGCAACCGGTGGCCCGACCGTGTGCTACGCTCAAAAACAGGCAACATCAGGCTACCCGGTCGCCAGTACCTCTGCCATCCGTGATCCTGCAGACGAGTGGACATCGACCGGACGTCGTCGCGTTCGCTTCACAAGGAGTGTGCATGGACGCTGATGGAGATGGGCCTGGGCGAACAGGGAGCCTCCTGGAGCGAGTGAGCGCTGCGTCTGCTGGAGCAACACGGCCCGTTCCGACTCGCGTGGCTCGAATCCCTGGTACGCCTCGCCGATTGGCGCGCATCCGCAGCCGAACAGCTTGAATCTGCAGACAAAGCTCCACACAATGTTGCGCATGGACTGGAAGCAAGCCATCAAACACTGGCGGGCGCTGAGCCCGGAACAGCAACGACAGATTCGTCGTCAACGGCTGCCGCGCATGGTCGCGCGCAGCATGGCCTTCGAGGGCGAGCCGGTGGATCAGGCGATGCTGGAGGAGGCACTCGTCCACCGCACGCAGCGACCCGTCACCTCGACACCGCGCTCGGCATCCTGAGCCATGCCGAGCTCGCGCCGCATCTGATGCGGCGCGTCGAAGCGGTACAGAACACGATTCGGGAAGGCGCGTGGGATACCCGTGCCCTCGACGAGCAGCTTTTCCTCGATTTGCATCAGCAGATTTGCGGTGAGCCGACGCCCGATTTCGCAGGCCGCTGGCGCAAGCAGGTGATCCGCAGCGTTTTGCTGCGGCCTCATCTGTACGGGCGAGCGGCCGCTCGCCCCTACGTGGCGGCTGCTCGCCCTTGCCTGATCTGCAGTGTTTCGCTGCGGCGTCAAGTTTGCTTTCAGGGCTGTTCGCCGTTAAGTTGCGCCAACCCTGCACGAGGATGCCAGATGAGCAACGACACCCTGCGTCTTGCGCACCGCTACGCGAGCTTGATCGACGACCGGCGTTTCGATGAGCTCGGTACGATCATGCTGCCCTCGATCCGCATCAGCGGGCCCGGGTACGCGATGGTGACGCTGGACGAGGTGCAGCGCGGCATGGAGCAGTTGCGTCAGTACCAGAGCACGCTCCATTTCGTTGGCAACCAGCTTGGCGAGTGGGTGGGCACGGACGAGTGGCGCGGTGAAACCTATTGCATCGCCTCGCACGTCTATCTGCGCGACGATGCGTCGTGGAAGCTCGACATGGCGATCCGCTACCGTGACCTGATCGTGCGCGAACGTGGCGAGCTGTTCTTTGCCGAACGCGAGTTGCGGCTCGCATGGAGCCAGGACCTGCCGCTCGGCATGGCATTCTGAGCGGCATCCAGCCGTTCAGCACGCCGGGGCCAGGACCGGTGCTGACGGACGCGATGCGGATGGGAGGGAGATCGATGCGCGCCGGGATTCTTGCGCTGATGGTCGTGCTGGTCGCGCTGTTGCTGCTGCCGTTCCTGCTGGCAGACGCGATGATCGGGGGGCTGCTGGCGCTCGGGCTTTCGCCGCGGATCGCGTTGCTGCTGGTGATCGGGATCTTTCTGGGCAGCATGTTCAACGTGCCGGTGTGGCGACGCACCACCGGGGCCCGCGTGATCGAATACCAGCAGCAGGCACTGTTCGGCATCGAACGTCTGGTACCGCGTGTGCTGCATGCGGATGCGCAGCAGGTGGTCGCGCTGAACGTGGGTGGCTGCATCCTGCCGGTGCTGATCGTCGGCTACGAACTGGTGCGCCTGTTCGCACGGGCTGACAGCGCGGCGATCGCGCTGGCGCTGGCCGTGATCGCGGTCAACATCGGTGTCTGTCATCGGTTGGCGCGGCCGGTAGCCGGCCTCGGCATCCTGCTGCCGGCGCTGGTGCCGGGCTGTCTGGCCGCGCTGCTGGCGCAACTCCTTGTGCACGCACACGCGCCGGCGGTGGCGTTCTGCGCCGGGGTGCTCGGTCCGCTGGTCGGCGCCGACGTGCTGCACCTGCGCGACCTCGACCGCCGCGGTGTCGGCATGCTCAGCATCGGCGGAGCGGGCACCTTCGACGGCATCGTGATCTCGGGCTTCCTGGCACTGTTGCTGAGCGCCTGACGATCCGATCCTTGCTAACCTCCTGCGCCCTCCCGCATACCAGTACCGGAGCGCCGTTGATGGATCTCGAAGACTTCCGCCGCGAGTATCTTGCGCCGGGGCTGCACCGCAAGGACCTGGACCCGTCGCCATTCGTCCAGTTCGAGACGTGGTTGCGGCACGCGATCGATGCCGGCCTGCGTGATCCGACGGCGATGGCTTTGGCGACGGTCGACCAGCGTGGCTGGCCGTCGCAACGGCTGGTGCTGCTGAAGCACTGCGATGCATCGGGTTTCGTGTTCTATACCAACCTCGAGAGCCGCAAGGCGTGCGAGATTGCCGCGAATGCACGCGTCGCGCTGCTGTTCCCGTGGAGCGACATGGAGCGCCAGGTACGCATCGAAGGTCGTGCCGAGCGCATGGGTAATGCGGAAGCGCTGAAGTACTTCCTGATGCGACCGCGCGAGAGCCAGCTTGCGGCGTGGGCGTCGGCACAGAGCCGACCGCTGTCATCGCGTGCGCTGCTGGAAGACGAATTCGCGCGGCTGAAGCAGAAATTCGCCGACGGCCGGATTCCGTCGCCGACGTTCTGGGGCGGCTATCGCGTGGTGCCCGATGCCTTCGAGTTCTGGCAGGGGCGACCAAACCGCCTGCACGATCGCTTCAGCTACCGGCGTGGCGAAGACGGGCAGTGGCAGATCGAGCGCCTCGCTCCCTGAGTCGGGCTGCATAGTCGAGGGTGTCGCAGGACGCTTCATCATGCGCCGGTCATGCCACTGCTCGAGGGCCTTTGCGACAGCCCTGTCAGGGCGGTGAGGCCTGCAGCGAGTAGCCTGCGTGGCGGTCTCGCCCCAGCAGCGTGACCAGATGCGCCAGCGCGGCACCGAGCGCCGCCTCCAGCATCCACGGCGGATTGATCACGAAGACGCCGCTGCCGTAGAGCCCCTGGTGATCGGCGCCGGCCACCACCAGTTCGGCGCGCAACCAGCGCTCGGCTCCGAGTGCCGCGAGGCGCGCCGGCAGTTCCCTTGCCTCGCGGCGTGCGATCAGCGGATACCACACCAGGTAGACGCCGGTCGCAAAGCGCTGCAGCGCCTGCTGCAGCGCACCGGGCACTCGCGTGTAGTCTTCGCGCATTTCGTAGGACGGGTCGATCAGCACCAGTGCGCGGCGCGGCTCCGGCGGCAGCAACGCCTTCAGTGCGGCGAAGCCGTCGTGGTTGTGCACATGACAGTGGGCGGTGGCGAAATCGCGTGCGAGCTGCGTGTGGTCAGTCGGGTGCAGCTCGTGCAGCCACAGGTGGTCACGCGCACGCATGCGTGCACGCGCGATCCACGGTGAACCGGGGTAGCGCTGGAGCTGACCGCGCGGGTTCAGTTCGCGCAGCAACGCGACATAGTCCGCCAGTGCGCCAGGGAGCGCGTCGGCTGCCCACAGACGCGCCACGCCGTCGAGATGTTCGCCGTGCCCGGCAGCCGGGCCATGGGCAAGCGCGTAACAGCCGGCACCCGCGTGCGTATCGATGTACCAGAACGGCTTGTCCTTGCCCGTCAGGTGGTCGAGCACCTGCAGCAGTGTCACGTGCTTCAGCACATCGGCGTGGTTGCCGGCGTGGAATGCGTGGCGATAGCCGAGCATGGTGTGCCTCCGTTTGCGCGCGGCTATTCAAGCAGTTAGCGTGTACGCTGACAAATCGACGCAGCGCCTGTGGTTCGTGACAGCGGGAGGGTCAACACGGTGAGGATCGAGCTGCTGATGACCGGCAACGAGCTGATGAGCGGCGTGACCGTCGACTCGAATTCGGCGCTGATCGCGCGCACGCTGGAGCCGCTGGGTCTGCGTATCGGCGGCAAGGTCACGGTCGGTGACGACGAGGCTCGGATCCGCTCCGAGCTGTTGCGCCTGGCCGAACGCTGCGAGGTGCTGATCGTCAACGGCGGGCTGGGCCCCACCAGCGACGATCTCACCGCGCAGGTACTTGCGGCGACTGCTGGCGTGGCGTTGCGCGAACATCCCGAGGCGCTGGCGCAGGTCGCTGCGTGGTGTCGCAGTCGCGGCGTTGCGCTCAGTGCGGCCAACCGCAAGCAGGCGCTTCTGCCCGAGGGGGCCAGTGTGGTGCCGAATGCCACCGGCAGCGCGCCTGGCTTCCGGCTGCGCATCGGCACCTGTGAGGTCATCTGTACTCCCGGTGTGCCGAGCGAGCTGCAGCGCATGCTCGATGCGCAGATCGTGCCGTGGCTCGTCGAGCGTTACCCGCAGCGCGAGCCGCTGGTGATCACGCGGCTGCAGTTGTTCGGCATCGGCGAGTCTGCACTTCAGCAGCGCATCGACGCGGAAATCCCGGACTGGCCGGCCGGGATCGAACTCGGTTTCCGTGCCGGCATACCGACCGTCGAGTTGAAGGTGACGAGTGTGCGGCGTTCCGACGAGGCGGCACGCATCCGCTGCGAGCAACGCGTGCAGGCGCTGTTTGCCGAGCACATCATCGGAAGCGGCAGCGTCAGCTTGCAGGGTTGCGTGGTGGAGATGCTCGGTGCGTGCGGCAAGCGGGTGGCGACGGCAGAGTCGTGTACCGGCGGGCTGCTCGCTGCGTTGCTGACCGAAGTGCCCGGTGCTTCGCGGGTGTTCGAAGCCGGCGTCGTCGCCTATTCGAACCGGATCAAGCAGCGCGTGCTGGGTGTTGAAGCGGCAACGCTGCGCGAGCATGGAGCGGTCAGCGAAGCCGTGGTGCGCGCCATGGCGAACGGAGCGCTTGCGCTCAGCGGTGCCGATCTTGCGGTCGCGGTGTCGGGAATTGCCGGCCCCGACGGTGGCAGCGAGGAGAAACCGGTTGGCACCGTCTGGATCGCGTGGGGAAGCCCCTCGCGGCTGCAGGCCCGCGAGCTGTATTTTCCGCTCGAACGCAAGCGCTTCCAGGCGATGGTGGCGGCGACCGGGCTCGACCTGTTGCGACGCGAGCTGTTGGGAATCGAATCGCCGCCGCGCTACTTCCGCGATCGCGCACCGCTGCCGCGCTGACTTTGCGCCACTGCGCAGCGCTCAGGACGCTTCGGCGCGTTCGAGGTGTTCACGCAGCGCATCGAGAAAACGTGCCGCTTCCCCGACGCCGACCGCGCGCTGATCGAAACTCAACGACAGCGGCAGCACCGGTTCCACCGCCGGCACTCCGTCACGCACGACCACCGCCTGGGTGATCCGCCCGCTGGTGACCATCGCAACCTGTGGCGCCAGCACGGCGAGCCGTGCCGTCTCTACACCGAGCGTGCCGAAATCCATCAGTGAAATCGTCGCTGCATCCGCCTGCTCGCGTGACGACGGGTGCGCCGACGCGCACGCATCCAGTTCCTGCAGGCTTGCGAGCAGCGTGTCGTCATCGAGTGCGGCAACGTCGCGCAGCACCGGCATGCAAGTCCCCGTCATCGTGCCGGCGACAAGTCCGATGTCCACCGTCGGGTGCTCGCAGCGCATGAGACGCTCGGGATCGAACCAGCAATTCAGCGCGGGTTCGAGCGCGCAGGCATGCACTACGGCGCGAACCAGCCGCTGCTGCCGTTGCGTGCCTTCGAGCCATGCGCCAGTGCGGGCGCGTGCGTGCACCGAGGCGCTTGCCACGTCGCGTGTGTCAGCCATCTGCACGGCCATGGTGCGGCGTGCCGCGTCGAGCTCCTGCCACCCGACGGGCGCCGTCTCGTGCAACGCCATCGTGCCGTCGGCATCGATCGCGTCGTTCGCATCGCTTGCAGTGATCGACTCGAGTTCATGGCGCAGTTCGCGTGCCAGGCGGCGCGCCGCCGTCGAGGCGCGCACCGATGCCGGCGCAGAAGGGGTTGGGGTGCCGGTCACCGTCGATGATGTGTCACGCACTGCGTCTGCGAGCGTCAGCCCCTCCCCTTGTGATGCCGCGGTGAGACGCAGCAGTACGGCGCCGACCGGGACGCGCTCGCCTTCAGCGACGTCGTGCGTGGTGATGCGCCCGCTGCGTGGCGCCGGAACTTCGATCAGTGCGGTAGCGGTCTCCACTGCCAGCAGTGGCTGGCCGGCAACGACGTAGTCACCGGGTGCCACGTACCATTCGATGATCGTTGCTTCACGCTGCCCGTCGCCGAGTGCGGGCAGTCTGAATTCTTGTGTGCTCATCGTTCGAAAGAATACAGGAAGTCGATCGCGTTCTCGATTCCGGAGATCGCCTCGATGTAGAAGGAACCGCGCAGGCGGTAGCGCAGGCGAAACGTGTTGATGCGGTCGAAGGTGGACACGCCGTAGCGCAGGTACAGATCGGGTGACAGATAGCCGCTCAGGTGAACCTCGGTTCCTCCTTCGACCTGGCGCGCCGCGAGCTGGAAATCCTGGATGCCGAGGCGGCTCGCCGCACTGCCCGTGATGCGGTTGGCACCCGCCATGCCGAGTTGCATCAGCATCGTGCTCACCGCAAGGTCCAGGTTGTCGCCGCTGTCGGGTTTGCGACCGGTGAGCAGGTAGTGCATCGCCAGCGTCTCCTCCATCGCCGGACGCGAGAAGGTGCTGATCAGCGGTTCGCGCAGATCACCGCGCACGCGTACGCCGACCTCGACGTTGTCGTCTTCGATGCGCCGGATCGCGGTCAGGGCCAGGTCCGGGCGATCGAGTGCGCCACGGAAGCGGATGCGCCCTTCGGTCACCTCGAGGTTCTGTCCGTAGGCGGTATAGCGACCGTCGACGATGCGGATTTCGCCGCGCCCGCGCAGCAGGGCCGCGTTGGCGTCGCGTGTGACATCGAGAGCGCCCTCGAGCCGGGCGTCGACACCCATGCCGCGCAGGCGCACGTGCTCGCCGAGGCGCACGCGCACATCGAGTCCCCACGGAAATGGCGTGCCCGCCTGCTCCTCGCCGACGACGACCGCGTACGGTGACTCGCCGATGGCGGTATCGGGCAGTTCGTCGATGCGTATGTCGGCGCTTGGCAGGAAGACTTCGCCGCTCAGCAGTGCCTGCGTCGGGCTCAGCAGCAGGCGCAGCTCCGGCGCCACCGTGGCGCTGCTGCCGCGCACGGGTTCGATTTGCAGGCCGGATGAGCGCAGCGCCAGGTCCGCGCTCCAGCCCGCGTCGTCGAAGCGTGCGCTGCCGCCGAGCGTGGCCGTGCCGGAGCCGGTGCGGAAACGGCCGTCGATGTGTGCCTCGCTGCCGGCAAAATCGATCATGACGCTGGCGTCCTCGATCGGTTGCGGCAGCCGCTCGTGCACGAAGCGTGCGTCACGGAGTCGCAGTGCTCCGGACAGTTGCGGTGCATCGAGCGCTCCGTGCAATCGCAGTGTGCCTGCGAGCGTGCCGGCCATATCGAGCATGCCCGGCAACGGCACGGCGAGCTGTGCCAGATCCAGATCCTGCAGCGAAACCGTGCCGTCCAGTGCGCGTGCGGCGAAGTCGGTGTCGAGATTTCCGTTCACGCCGCCACCGCCGCGCAGGGTGAGTTGCCAGGCAAGTGTCGCGCGGCGGGAAGTGCCCTGCAGGTTTGCTGCGAAACCGTTCAGCTCGAGCGCGAGCACGTCGCCCCCGACCGGAACGCCGAGCGTGATCGCGGCTCCCGATACGTGCGCCTCGACGCGTACGGGTGCGCCGGCAGCGCGGCTCGCGCTTGCATCGAAACCGAACAGGCCGTCGCCTTGCAGCTCGGCCGGCAGCCACGGTCCCAGTAAGGCGAGCGGAATATCGCGCCCGCGCAGTGCGATTCCTTCCAATCGCTCCGCTCCCAGCAGAACGGGAAGCGTGCTGCAGAACGTCGTCTGCTCATGGCCGAGGCAGAACGCGCCGATCCGCGCCGTCCTGCTGCCGGCGTCCCAGGTGAGTGGGACGACACGATCGGCTCGCCACTCCCCGAGCGCGGGGTGCGGGTTCACGCCGAGCGCATCGCAGTTGCCGCGCCAGTCACCGCCGTCACCGAGCGTGCCGCTGCAGCGCGTCTCGAGCCGGGCGGAGTCGGCCTGCACGGCAAGCGTGATGCGGTGCGCGCTGCCCGAGCCTGCCACGCTTGCCTCCAGCGTACCGACCGCAGTGCCGGCCGCGACCAGTCCGCTGGCACCCACGCGCACGCGGTTGTCGCGGTTGCGCAGGCCGAGCCAGTGCGCCTGCACACTCACGCTGTCCGCTGCATGGTCCTGCCACCGCAGTCCCTGTGCGCTCAGCTCGCCGTCGACTTGCGGATCCTGCAGCGTGCCGCCGATGCGCAGCCCCGCGTGCCCGCTGCCGTGTGCGCCCGCGAGCGTGTCGCCGAGGTTGCCCAGCGTGACCGTGGCGTCCAGGGCCAGTGTGGTACCGATCCTGCCGTCGAGCTGCAAGCGGTTGGCGCCATTCAGGATGCGCAGTCCGGCGAGCTGCCAGGTGCCGGCGCCATCACGTGCCGCGCTGCCTTCGAGGCGCGCGTCACGCCCGTTCACGCTGCCGTGCAGTGCGGTGCGTGCATCGAGCGTGGAAAGGGTGCCATCGAGGGTGCCAGCCAGCGTGGACTCGCCGCTCAGCCGGCACTCGAACTGCGGCTGCCACGCGGGCGGACAGAAATCGGCTGCGTCCAGTCTGGCGGTCCACTGCGTTCCGCGCAGTTCTCCGCTGGCAACGAGGCTGCCAGCGTCACCACGGAGTTCGAGCCGGGTGAACTGCGTGTGGTCGGGTGTCCACGTCGCCGTGCCCTCGAGCCGCGCTGCGCCGGTCAGGCTGCCGCTGACCCGCGCTGCGAAATGCGCCTGCAGTTCCTCGCTGCTGCCGGATACGCGCAGCACCACTTCCTGCAGTGCAGCGAGTTCGGGCTCGGCGGGCAGCGGGTGCAGCGTGTCGCGGCTCGAGGCGCTGAGCTCGATGCGTGGTGCGTCGGCGAGCAGTTCGGCAAAGCCTTCGGCATCGATCGCGTATTCGCCGCTGCCGGTGGCATCGAAGTTGAGATGCGCAAGGTCGCCCGTCAGGTGCAGCGCCGCCTGCTGTCGCCGCGCCCAGTCGATGCGCCCGCTCAGGCGCAGCGGCAGCTGTGCCCGCAGATCGATTTCCGCCTCCAGCGAGGCGCTGAATTCGTCCATGCGTGCCGCCAGGCTGTCGAGCGTGATCCGGCTGTCGACGAAGCGGCCGGCAAGCCGTACGTCGTGCAGCGTGAGCAGTTCACTGTCTGCGCGTCGTATGCGGAGCTCGCCGATCGCACCGTGCGCGATCGTCACCGGCAACGGTGCCTTCAGCGGCTCCAGCGCAAACGGGGCTGCGTCGTCCTGCTCGGGGCCGAGCACGATGTCGAGGCGTTCCAGCGTGAGGCTGGCAAAGCACAGACGGTCCCCCAGCAGGCAGTGCGGGGCCAGGCTCCACGCTACGTCGTGCGCGCGTACGGTGGTCGAGTCATCGTGCCAGCCTACAAGCGCGAACTGCGCTTCCAGCAGATTGCCGGCGCGATGCTCGAGTGCGAGCCCCGGCACGAGTGCGCTCATTGCACGCGCGGCCAATGCGGTGCCGCGCTCGCTTGCGGCCAGTGCGATCGCGAACAGCACTGCCGCGCTCAGCCCCCACAGGAACAGGCGCAACGCGAACAGGGTGAGGCGACGTGCGTTCACAGCGGTGGCCCCATGCTGACGTGGAGCCGGAAGCCCGAATGGCGGCTGTCGTTCACCGGGAACGCCAGATCGACTCGGACCTGTCCTACCGGTGACAGCCAGCGTATCCCGGCGCCGACACTCTGGTGGAATTCCTCGTCACCGCCGCGAAACGCACTGCCCGCGTCGGTGAACGCCGCGAGTCGCCAGCGCGGCAGCACGCGCCGCGAGATCTCGACGCTGCCGACTGCCAGGCGGCTCCCGCCGGTGAGCTGCCCGCTGGCGTCGCGCGGCCCCAGCGACTCGAAATCGAAGCCGCGCACGCTGTTGTCGCCTCCCGCAGCGAAGCGCAGCGAGGCGGGAATCGCCGTGAAGTCGTGCGTGAACAACGTGCCGACTTCGACGCGGCCCAGTATCGTCGTGTTGTCGTCTGCCAATCCGAACAGCCACTTGCCGCGTGCACGCAGACGCAGGAAATCCGTCGGCGAACCCAGCGCCGGGTCGCTGAAGTCGAGCGACGCGAACCACGAGGTGCCGCGCAGCGGATCGATGCCGGAATCGACGCGGGTACGTGAAATGCTGATGCCGGGCAACAGGTAGGCAGCGTCCTTCTGGCGTGCCGCACCTACCGTGAAGCGCTCGAGTTCGAGGGTGCTGCCGTAGTTCAGCGACCAGTCGTCGAACACTTTCAATACATGGCGCAGGCCGGAGGTCACGACCACCGTCTTGGTGTCCTGCACATGCGTGCCGCGCAGCCCGCCGATGAGCTCGAAATAGTCGTCGAGCGGGTGATGGTGCGGGATGCGGTACGAAGCCTCCACCGACTGGCGCGGGTCGGACAGCTCTGATTCGATGCGCAGTGCATGGCCGCGCGCGTTCACGCGCGGCGTGTCGCGGTTGAAGCGCAGACGCAGCGAGGAATCGGTGCTGAAGCCGGCGCCGATCTCGTAGCGGGTGGTGTTCACGTCTTCGGCGAGCACCGTCACCGCGACGCGTGCGTCCTCGCCCGGGTCCACGCGCAGCGCGATCTCGCGAAAATAACCGGTGTCGCGCAACGCCCGTTCGAATCGCGTCACCAGCGTGTTGTCGAACGGTTCGCCGGTGGCAAACGGTGCCAGCGCGAGCAGCAGGTCGTCGTTCACGCGGCTGCCGGAAACGCGGATTTCACCGAAGCGGTAGCGTCGGCCACAGGCAATCTCGAGGTCCGCCACGGCGCTGTGTGCGGCCGGATCGATACGCAGTTCGGAGCGGCGGTACGCCGAGTCGAAGAAGCCATAGCGGCGACACGCGCGCAGCAGTTCCTCGCGGAAATCGTCGAAGACTGCGTGTGACAGCGGCTTGCCGGCGCGAATCGGCGTGGCCTGCACCAGCTTGCGGATCGCTGCCAGCGAGGCGGCCGGCTCGTCGACCACGATCCGTGGTGCGGCGAACAGCACCCGTTGGCCACGCTGCACCACGATGCGCAGCACGCCATCGCCACGCTCCAGAGTGAACGTTGCCTCGTAGTAGCCGAGCGGACGCAGCGCGGCACGCAGCGCACGTTCGACGACACGATGCAGTCGGGGCTGCTGGTCGGCGAGCCGCGCATCGATGCTGCCGAGGTGCGCGAGCACGTTGCGCCGTGCCTCCTGGTCGAGGCCGCGCACGCTGAGCTTCAGCTGATCGTTGGCGGCAGCGACTGCCCCCGATACCAGCAGCAGCGCCAGCAGCAGCGCCGGGGCGCGTGCAAGGCGGCGGATGTGACGGGCGAGAGCGTGGTGCACGGGCTTGCAGGTCCGGGGGCAGGAATGGCCATCGACCGGCGGATTATGCCAGCAGCGACGCATGCGGGTCGCGATGCGACGCCACCGCCGGCGATGCAGTAGACTGCGCGCCCGTTGCGGCACGCTGCCCTGCAGCACGCCGCTCCCTCGTTCCATGGAGAAGCACGATGGCCCCGACCGTGTCGCCGCGGCGGCTGCCCGCCGAGTGGGAGCCGCAGGACGGCGTGTTGCTGACGTGGCCGCACGACGGAGGTGACTGGCGGCCCTGGCTTGCCGAGGTGGACCAGGTCTACGTCGCGCTGGCGCGCGCAATCACGAATCGCGAACGGCTGCTGGTCTGCGTGCGCGACGCCGCGCACCGTAGCCACGTGACGCAACTGCTGCAGAGCGCCGGTGTGGCGCTCGAGCGAGTGGCGCTGCACACGGTCGCGTCGAACGATTCCTGGGCCCGCGACCACGGACCGATCACGGTGCTCGAGCATGGGCGGGTACGCCTGCTCGATTTCGTGTTCAACGGCTGGGGCGGCAAGTACGCGGCGGCACTCGATGACCGCATCACGGCCACGCTGGTGCAGGCGGGTGCCTTTGCTGCCGCCGCGCACGAGCGTATCGGGTTCGTGCTCGAAGGTGGCGCCATCGAGTCCGACGGAGCCGGCACGCTGCTGACGACTGCGGCCTGCCTGCTCTCGCAGGGGCGCAATCCGGGGTTCACGCGCGCCGACATCGAACGGCGCCTGCATGAATTCTTCGGTCTGCAGCGCGTGCTCTGGCTCGAACACGGGGCGCTCGAGGGCGACGACACCGACAGCCATATCGATACGCTGGCGCGCTTCTGCGACACCTCGACGATCGCCTACGTGCGCTGCGACGATCGCAGCGACCCGCATTTCGCTGCGCTGGACGCGATGGAGCACGAACTCATGGCGCTGCGTGATGCGCACGGCGCCCCGTACCGGCTGGTCGCGCTGCCGTGGCCGGCGCCCAAATACGGTGACGACGGACGCCGCCTGCCGGCGACCTACGCGAACTTCCTCGTGATCAACGACGCTGTGCTGGTTCCCACCTACCGCGACGCTGCCGACGCCGCTGCGCTGGCCGCACTGGGCGCGTGCTTCCCGCAGCGCGAGATCGTCGCGATCGACTGCCTGCCGTTGATTCGCCAGTACGGGTCGCTGCACTGCGTGACGATGCAATTGCCGGCCGGCACGCTGGCGCCGCTATAATCCGCCGCACACACCGCATCCCGCTCCCGAGGACCGTCGCATGAGTGCCACGCTGGAGGTGGCCTGCATCCAGCAGGTCTGCGGCGACGACCGTTCAGCCAACCTGAACCGCTCGGCCGCGCTGGTGCGCGAGGCCGCGGCCGGCGGCGCGCGGCTCGTGCTGTTGCAGGAACTGCACGCCGGCCCGTACTTCTGCCAGGTCGAGGACGTTGCGTGCTTCGATCGGGCCGAACCGATCCCGGGGCCGAGCAGCGATTTCCTGGCAGCGCTGGCGCATGAAACCGGCGTGGTGCTGGTTGCCTCGCTGTTCGAACGGCGCGCACCGGGGCTCTACCACAACACCGCCGTGGTGTTCGAGCGCGACGGCACGATCGCCGGGCGCTACCGCAAGATGCACATTCCCGACGATCCGGGCTTCTACGAGAAGTTCTACTTCACCCCCGGCGATCTGGGCTTCACGCCCGTGGACACGTCGGTCGGCCGGCTCGGGGTGCTGGTGTGCTGGGACCAGTGGTACCCCGAGGCAGCACGCCTGATGGCGCTCGCCGGCGCCGAGCTGCTGCTGTATCCGACCGCGATCGGTTGGGACCCGCGTGACGTGGACGCGGAAAGGGAGCGCCAGCGCGAGGCCTGGATCACGGTGCAGCGTGCGCATGCAGTGGCCAACGGCATCGCGGTGCTGGTGGCCAACCGCATCGGTCACGAGGAGGATCCGTCGGGGCAGGGAGCGGGCATCGATTTCTGGGGCAGCAGCTTCGTCGCCGGGCCGCAGGGCGAGTTCATCGCGCTTGCCGGCGTGCGTGACGAGTGCGTGTTGCGCGCCACGCTCGATCGCAGCCGCAGCGAGGATGTGCGGCGCATCTGGCCGTTCCTGCGCGATCGGCGCATCGACGCCTACCACGACCTGGTGCGCCGCTACCGTGACTGAACACGAAGGCGAGGACCGCGTACTGCTCGCGCTGCTCTCCGATGGCGGGTTTCACTCGGGCGAGTCGCTGGCGGCAGAGCTGGGCATCTCGCGTGCCGCGGTCTGGAAGCGTATCGGGCGTCTTGGCGAGCTGGGTCTGCACGTGGAGCGGCGCAGCGGCCGCGGCTACCGTCTCGAGGGTGGCATCGAGCTGCTGGAGGGCGAGCGCATCCTCGCGCTGCTGCCCGACGAGCTGCGTGCACGCGTGACCGGCGTCGATGTGTGCGGCGTGATCGACTCGACCAACGATGTGCTGCTGCGCGCGTTGCGCAGCGGCAAGGCAGTGCACGGCGTGGCGTGTCTTGCCGAGCGCCAGACCAGCGGCCGTGGACGGCGTGGGCGAAACTGGCTGAGTCCGTTCGGCAGCAACATCTACCTGAGTCTGGCGTGGCGTTTCGATCGCGGTGTGGCCGCGCTCGACGGCCTCAGCCTGGCGGTGGGTGTTGCGGTGGTGCGCGCGCTCGAGCAGTGCGGCATCGGCGGCATCGGACTCAAGTGGCCGAACGATCTGTTCGCCGGTGACGCGAAGTTCGGCGGCATCCTGATCGAGCTCGACGGCGAGCTGTCGGGGCCGATGAGCGCGGTGATCGGTGTCGGGCTCAACCTGCGCATGCCGCTGGCCGAGGCGGCAGCAATCGGGCAGCCGTGGATCGATCTGGAGACGCTCGCGGGTCGCGTGATCGGCCGCAACGCGCTGGCAGCGGCGCTGATCGCCTCCTGTGTCGAGTTGCTGCCGCGGTTCGCCGTACACGGCTTCAGTGTGGTGCAGCCGGACTGGGAGCGTCTCGACGTGCTCGCCGGGCGCGGCATCACGGTCAGCACCAGCGACGGGCGCGTACTCGACGGGACCGCCGACGGCGTGGATGCGGGCGGTGCGCTGCGGCTGCGCAGTGCCGAGGGGCTGCTGCTGCTGAACAGCGGCGAGGTCAGCGTGAGGCGCCGGGCGTGATCCTCGAGCTCGATATCGGCAACACGCGCTGCAAGTGGCGGCTGGTCGATGCGGCTGGCTCTGCACTGGCCGACGGCAGTTGCGCCATCGCGGAGCTGGCGGCCGGGCTCGACGCACTGCCAGCGTGCGGTGCGGTGCTGCGGGCGCGCGCAGCCTGCGTACGTGGCGAGGAGGTGGAGCAGCAGGTGCGAGCTGCAGTGCGCGGTGCCCTCGGTCTCGAGATCGAGTACGCGCGTTCGCAACCGAGCGCCGCGGGTGTACGGAACAGCTACGCCGAGCCGGCGCGCCTCGGTGTCGATCGCTGGCTGGCGATGCTGGCCGGCTTCGCGAGCACGGGCAGTGCGGTCTGCGTGTTCGACTGCGGCAGTGCGATCACCGCGGATCTGGTGGACGACGAGGGGCTGCACCGTGGTGGCTATATCGTGCCGGGGATCGGCATGAGCCGCACCAGCCTGCTGACTGCGACGGATCGGGTGCGTTTCGATGCGGGCGGATACACGGCGGTTGTGGCGCCTGGCACGAGCACCCTGCAGGCGGTTGCGCATGGCACGCTGCTCGCGGCGGGTGCGGTGCTCTGCGCCGCACACGAACAGTTCGGACGGATCTGCCCGCAGGCGACGGTGTTGCTTACCGGCGGCGACGCGCAGGACCTGCTGCCGTGGCTGGACTTCCCCGTGAGCCTGCGTCCGCACCTGGTGCTGGACGGGCTGCGGCTGGCGCTGCCGTGATGCGCACGCTGTTCCTGTTGCTGTTGGGTGCCAATGCGCTCTACGCCGCCTGGGTGTGGTTCGCAGTGGAGGCCCCGTCCGACGGCGGCCCCGTGGCCCGCGAGCTGCCTCACTACCCCGCACGACTCGAACTGGCGAGCGAATACCGGCCCGTGCAGCCGCAGACTGCAGTGGCGGATGCATCGCCCGCCATGGAGCCAGTCGACACCGCCGCAACTGCCGAAACCACGGAGTCCGTCGAAACTGCCGCAACCGCCGCAACTGCTGAAGCGACCGAAGCACCCGAGACTGCAGCAGTGGCCGAGACGGCACGAGCTGCCTGGACAACAGAGCCGACAGCAACGGCAGAGTCGGGACCGTCTGCTCCTGCGCCGGTGGATACCGACTCCGAGGCTGCAGTACCGAAGGAAAACGAGGCGCTGGCGGCCACGCCTGGTGGTGCCACAAGCGAGGCAGTGCCGTCCGCACACGACGCGGCGCCGTCCGCACACTGCGTGCGCATCGGCCGGTTTTCCACCGAAGGCGCCGCGCGTACAGCGCTTGAACGCCTGCGCGATCAGCTTCCCGACGGCGCGCTCGTGACCGTGCCGGTCGTCGTTCACAGCAATTTCTGGGTGCACATTCCGCCGCGTGCCAACGATGAAGAGGCGCGTGCGGTGGTCGCGCGGCTGACCGAGCGCGGTGTCGAGAGTTTCGTGATCCGTGACGACCCCGCGCTGCGCAACGGGATCTCGCTCGGGGTGTTTCGCGACACGGCGAGCGCCGAGCGGCACGCGGCCCGTTTCGCCGACATCGGCTATCCGGTCGCGATCCATGAGGCCGCGCAAACGCGCCCCTCGTTCATGGTGCAAGGCACATTGAGCGCAGATATGGCAGCGGTCGAAGCCGCTCTCGGACAGGGCCTGGCGATCGAGGAGCTTGCCTGCCCGGTCGTTGCAGCCGATCCTGTGGCCGACTAAACTGCCGCGCCGCGCATGACGGCGCGGCCTCCATTACGCTGGCGTAGCTCAATTGGTAGAGCAGCTGATTTGTAATCAGCCGGTTGGGGGTTCGATTCCTCTCGCCAGCTCCATGTTTGCACTGTGTCCACGGTCAGTGGTTGCTCACAAACACACCGAATCCAGAAAGCCCGTCCGGTTCTGAACCCGTTTCCCGCGCGTAGTGCTGCGGTCGAGCCAATGCGTGTCGGGCTGCCTGGCTTTGACATTTAATGATGCTTGATTAATATGAGTCCGAGAGGCAGAAGCCAGCCTGAACCCTGAACAATAATGGGTGCCCGCCCAACGACCAGGAGTCCTGGATGTCTGGCGATCGAACAACGGAACAGCAGATTCCGGCTCGTCCCGTGTCAGCCGAATCCGTCCGGTGGCATCACTCCGTGGACGTGCTCGTCGTCGGGTCGGGCAATGGCGGCTTGACCTCGGCACTTTGCTGCTACGAACTCGGAGCCAGGGATGTTCTCGTCGTCGAGAAGGGCGCCCGCTACGGGGGCACCAGTGCCCGCTCCGGCGGAGGGGTCTGGATCCCATGCAATCATTACGCCCTGGATGCGGGCGCGCAGGATACCCTTGCCGAGGCCAGGGCCTATCTCCACGCGGTGATCCCGGAAAACGACAGGGATCCCGGGCTGATCGATGCGTACCTTCAATCAGGCCCTGAAATGGTTCGATTGCTGGCTGATCGAACCCGCGTCCGCTATCGCTCGCTGTCGATGTATCCGGATTATTTTTCAGATGCTCCGGGAGCCAGGCCGGGTCATCGCTCGCTGGAACCGGAACCCTTCTTTCTCGACCAGCTTGGAAGCGACTGGCAGGAATTGCTGCCAACGCATCCCAGCATGTTCATGCTGGGCAAGATCTCCATCACCATGGAGGAAGCCCATCAGTTCATGTCCATGCTGCCGGGCTGGCTGAAAACGACGGCGCGACTGCTACGAAAATACCTCGGTGATTTTCCATGGCGCCTTCGCACTTCGGTTGATCGTCGTGTGACCTGTGGCAGTGCCGGAATAGCGCAACTGCGGGCTTCCATGTTGGACCGGAGCATGCCGCTGTGGCTGCGAACGCGTCTGGTGCGCCTGATCCATGACGGTGACCGGGTTTGCGGTGCCGTTGTGGAGCGCGATGGGCAGCAAGTGAACATCCGTGCCAGGCGGGCAGTGATTCTGGCTGCCGGCGGTTTTGCGAAAAACCAGTCGATGCGCGACAGGTATCTGCCCAAGCCAACCAGCAGTGCCTGGAGTGCCGCCGTCGATACGGATACGGGAGATGCCATCGTTGCGGCAGAACGGCTCGGTGCCCGCTTGAAGCGCATGCATGCCGCCTGGTGGGTTCCGACTTTCGTGCCGCCCGATGATTTGCCCCGGCTTGCGGTCATAGAGCGGTCCCTGCCCGGTTCCTGTGTGGTCAACACGCTGGGAAGACGTCTTGCCAATGAAGCCCAGAATTACATGACCTTTGTTCTGGCCGCACAGGCAAGGCATACCGAAAGCGATCCTTCCTATCCGGCTTTCTTCATATTCGATGCGCGTTTCCGCCGCAGCTATATCACCGGCCCGTTGCTCCGCAGCTCATTGCGTCCGGATATCGTGTTGCCGCGTTCCTATTCCCGGTCGGGATTCCTGCATCGAGCCCCGACGATCGAGGCACTTGCTGCCGCTGCCGGAATCGACAAGGGAACCTCTGCACAACATCCGGTGAATTACGAGATATTGCGTAGGTTGGACAAAATAATGAGTGTGGCAGCTGATTTTCATCAAATCCGCCCGTTTTTTAGCTACTTTCAGCCCGTTTCGGGGCTCTTGCCCGTGCTGCGGGCACACTCATCCCCCGCAAGCCTGCAAAATTCGTTTGCGCGCCAGCCACAAATTGACCAACGCAAAGAGGGTGGCCAGGTTGGCTGTGTTCTTGGCCAGACCCTTGTAGCGCACCTTGGTGAATCCGAACTGGCACTTGAGCACCCGAAACGGATGCTCGACCTTCGCCCGGATACGCGCCTTGGTCCGCTCCAACGCATCGACCAGACTGCCGCGCGGGGTATTCTTGTCCAGCGCTCGGCGCTTGCCGGGCATCATCGCCACGTGCCAGTTCGGCTGTGGCCGATTCGCCTTGATCTCCTCGCGCTTTTCAACGCCTCGGTAGCCCGAATCAGCGAAGACATCCTCTTCTTCACCGTGCAACAGTTCGTGTGCTTGCGTGACGTCGTGCGCGTTGGCCGATGTCGTCACCACCGTGTGCACCAGCCCCGAGTCGGCATCCACCCCAATGTGCGCCTTCATGCCGAAGAACCATTGGTTTCCTTTCTTTGTCTGGTGCATCTCAGAGTCGCGCGTACCCGTATCGTTTTTCGTCGAGGACGGGGCAGCGATGATCGTGGCGTCGACAGCTGTTCCCGCCTTGAGAAGCAAACCGCGCTCCGCCAGAAGCGTGTTGATGTGATCGAAGAGGCGTGTGCTCAAG
Source organism: Pseudomonadales bacterium (assembly GCA_024234165.1). Taxonomy (NCBI): domain Bacteria; kingdom Pseudomonadati; phylum Pseudomonadota; class Gammaproteobacteria; order Pseudomonadales; species Pseudomonadales bacterium. The sequence continues at coordinate 84,749 of JACKOP010000005.1, read as the reverse complement.
CCGTGCGCTTCGAGCAGATGCCGAAAACGCAAAATGGTGCTCTCATCAGGCAGGCGGTCAACTCCCACATCCAGACCAGCAAACTCGCGGTACAGCGGCACGTCGTAGAGCGCCTCTTCCATGGCCGGATCCGACAACCCGAACCACTGCTGCAGGAAGTGGATGCGCAGCATCGTTTCCACTGCAAATGGCGGGCGCCCGCCTTTCGGGCCGGGTGTGGGTGCATACGGCGCAATGATTGCCACCAGATCCGCCCACGGCACGACCTGCTGCATCTCACTCAGGAACACACGCTTTCGCGTGCGCCGCGTCTTCAACTCAAAACCGCTCATGGGGGCAAGGCTCATCTGTTTCATGCCTCGACTGTCTCATACCAGGCGGATGCAAGCCAGGTTTTTACAGAGGTTTTGCAGAGGTTCCCAAGGGAGGGCTGCTGGATACGGTGGCGCGAATGAACGAATACGCCCGAACCGGCGTCGATGCCGAATTCCACCGGGGTGATACCAACTATGACCGCCACTATGGCGACCCTCGGGTGCAACCCAATCCCTGTCTCGGACCGATGGCGGAAGCGCCGTTTTATGCGATGCGCATGGAGCTTGGAGACGTGGGAACCAGCGGCGGGCTCGAAATCGACGAATTTGCCCGCGTGCTGGATCAACAGGGAAAGGCCATGGACGGGCTGTACGCGATAGGGAATACGGCGGCAGGTGTCCTGGTCACATACCCCGGACCGGGATCGAGTATCGGGCCGGCCATGGTGTTCGGCTACCGGGCTGCCAGGCATATCTGCACCGGGTGAAACCAAAGGAGAAAAGGAATGATGGTGGAGCAGGATGAGTTTCTGCATCTCGATTCGGCCCCGATTCCAGACGCCCTGTTCGTCGATACGACCTGGTTCAGCGTCATGGATCCGGATGCGAACGTCTTTGGCGTCGCCCAGATCTTTCTGACCAATCATGGTTATTCCCGCTGGGCTTCACTGTTTCAGATCGACGGCGTTCTGCAGTATTGGGGCAACAAGCATTGCTTCGATCCGCAGAAAGAACCGCAGGGACCGTGGGGTGATGGACGCATGAGCTACGAGGTGTTGCGTCCGCTGGATGCGTTTCGTGTGCGCTTCAATGGACCGCTGTACGCCTATGACCTGAACTTCAAGGCGCGATACCCGGCCTTCGAATATGACCATTCCCAAGCCGCGCACCAGCTCACGGAGGCGAATGACTATTTTTCCATGGTGTGGGGCGGGCATTTCGAACAGGCAATGGATTGCCACGGGCGATTCGAAATTCGCCAGGGGCCTGCCAGGGGGGAGGTGCGCAACATTGCCTGCCGTTCCCATCGCGAGCGTTCATGGATGCACAACTTCCACGAGGAAAAGGAGTGGGAACGGATCGATGAACCGAGGTTTGCCGGGCATTTCTGGCTGATATTGCATCTGGACGATGCGCAGCTCTGCGCGCTGGGCTGTCCGCAGGGCAGCCGCCTCAGCATGCCAACGGTTGGGTCGATTTCCAGCACGCAGGGCGATCAGCCCCTGCGTGGGGTAGAGGCAGAAATCATTCTGGGTGATGACAGGGCGACCGCCATTGAATTTCGCTTCGTGCTGAACTTGCCGGATGGACGCAGGAGGCAGGTGCGCAGCCTGAGGAAGCTCGGCGAGATAAAGCTCTGGTATCGCGGCGACAACTGTCTGGATAACCCGGTGGACTGCTTCGAAGCGTTCTGCGAATTCGAACTCGATGATGGGCGACGTTGCATGGGCGTGTGCGAGTACTCGATCCATCCGGCGCAGCAACGGTGGTTGTCATGACAGCGCTCGATGGCAAGGTCGCCATCGTGACCGGCGGTGGCAGCGGGCTTGGTCGGGCCATGGCGGCGACGCTCGCCGAGGCGGGCGCCGCAGTGGCGATCACGGGCAGGCATCTGGAAACGCTTCGAGGCGTCGAAGCGGAGCTGAATCAGCGCGGTGGTGTCGTGCGCGCCATAGTCTGCGATGTACGAAGCACGTCTCAGGTTGAAGCAGCGGTTCAGGAAGTGATCGACTGGCAGGGGCGGGTCGATATCCTGGTCAACAATGCTGCGATATTTCCGCCAGGCCTGCTGACCCGGATGGACGAGGACGTGTGGGTCAGTGTCATCGACACCAACCTCAATGGTGCGTTTCGCATGTGTCGCGCCTGCCTGCCGGGAATGATGCGCAACGGCTGGGGCCGAATCATCAATGTGGAGTCTCCATCGGGGCTGCTTGGCATGGCGGCGGTGCCCGCCTACGGAACGTCCAAGGGCGCACTGATGGCCATGACCCGGCAACTGGCCATCGAGGTCGGGCGATATGGCGTAACCGTGAACGGCCTGTGTCCCGGTGTTGTCGCCACCGAGAAATTCGTCGAGACCTTTACCGAAGCCGTCCCGGTCGCCGCTGGCGTCGGAATGGCGATCGGGCGCTCCAATCGTCTCGATGACTTTGCCGGACCCCTGTTGCTGCTGGCGTCGGAGGCGAGTGCCGGCATGACCGGCAGCACCCTGTTCGTGGATGGAGGGCTGACGCACTGCGCTCCGTTGTCACCTGAACAGATCGCCGTCGTCGATGGCGCGTTGGGCAGATAGCTCCGATCCGAACGGGAAATCCAGACATCATGAAGTCACAGCCCCTCCGGTATTTGTTGTTGTGCAGCGTGTTGGCCCTTGCCGGATGCGGGAGCAGGCCTTCAACCGACGGAAATGATACTGGTGCAATGGCGGGATGGCCGGAATACGGCGGTGACAAGGGTGGGCTACGCTACTCGCCACTGACCCAAATTACGCCCGCCAACGTCAATGGACTGCAAGTTGCCTGGACGCATCGCAGTGGCGATTTCAGCAACGGCAGTTCGACCGAAACCAAGACGAGTTTCAGCGTCACGCCGATATTGGTCGACGACCAGCTTGTATTCTGTACGCCGTATAACCGCGTGATCGCGCTGGATCCCGAAACAGGCGTCGAGCGCTGGTCGTTCGATCCCGAAGTCCGCAATCGTCACTTCGATGAAACCCCTTCCACCCGAGCGTGCCGCGGGGTGGCTTTCTGGCGTGAAACCAATGCTCCCGGCGATGGTGTCTGCGCAACGCGCATCCTTGCCGCCACGCTCGATTCGGAGCTGATTGCGCTCGATGCGAAAACCGGCCAACCCTGCCGTGATTTCGGGCGAGGCGGGCGCGTCGATCTGCGCGAGAATCTGCAGCCGGCCCCGAAGTGGGAGCGCTACCCGACGTCGCCGCCGATCGTCGTTCGTGATGTGGTCGTGGTCGGCGCGCTGGTTGCCGACAACCTGAGAACGAACGCGCCGAGTGGTGTCGTCAAGGGATACGACGTTCGCACGGGTGCGCTGCGCTGGGCGTGGGATCCCGCACCCATTACCGAGGCCGAGCGCAGCATAGACCCGGATGCGCCGATCTATCGTCCCGGCACTCCGAATGTCTGGTCGATCATGTCGGGCGACGAGGAGCGCGGGCTGGTGTTTCTGCCGACGGGCAACGCGGGGCCCGATCTGTTCGGCGGCGTGCGCGGCAACCTGGACCGGTATGGCAGTTCGACGGTTGCTCTCGACGTCAGCACCGGAAAGGTCGTGTGGGCCTTTCAGACCGTGCACCACGACGTCTGGGATTATGACGTGGCTTCGCAACCGGTATTGTTTCAGCTCGGGGGTGTGGGTGGCGGTGTTCCGGCGGTTGCGCAGGCAACCAAGATGGGGCACATATTCCTGCTCGATCGCGAGACCGGCGAGCCGCTGTACCCGGTGGAGGAGCGCCCCGTACCACAAGGCGGTGTGCCCGGCGAGCAGTTGTCACCGACGCAACCCTTCCCCACTCACCCGGCACCGCTGCAACCCCCGATCTTTGCAGCAAATGATGTTTTCGGCTTTGCCTTTTTCGACAAGCGCGATTGTGCCGGGAAGATGAGCAGGCTTCGCTATGAAGGAATCTTCACTCCCCCTTCTTTGGAAGGTTCGATCCAGTACCCCTCCAGCCTGGGGGGCTCGAACTGGGGCAGTGTGGCGATCGATCCGGTGCATGGAGTCCTGTACACGAACCAGACCGCCATTGCGCAGATCGTGCAACTGATACCGCGGAAGATATATGACGGTGGCGTTGCCGAGCTGGGACACTTTCCCGATGAATTCTATCCACAGCAGGGCACGGTATATGGAGCCAAGCGCACGATGCTGCTGTCGAACCTTGGCGCTCCGTGCGCGCCAACCCCTTGGGGTACGTTGACGGCAGTCGATCTGAAGTCCGGGCAGGTATTGTGGAAACGCCCGCTGGGTTCTACGCGGGATCAGGCACCCTTTCCCTTGTGGTTCAGGCTTGGCACGCCGAACCTGGGCGGCTCGATCGTGACGGCCGGGGGGCTGGTGTTCGTGGGTGCAACGATGGACAGGTTCTTCCGTGCGTTCGATGCGCAAACGGGTGATGAAGTGTGGCGCTATCGCCTGCCATTCACGGCGAGCGCCACCCCCATGAGCTACCGCTTGCGTCCCGATGGTCCGCAATATGTCGTCATTGCCGCAGGCGGACATGCATGGTCGGAATCGGGTGATGCCCTGATCGCTTTCACGCTGCATTGACGAACGGACAAGTCCGGGATCCGAGCGTGCGCTCAGCGAGAGCGTTGCCCGGCAGTCGGGCAGAAAGCCGTCGTGCGTCATTGGCGGCGTGCCGTCGGCGAAGTAGGGGTAACGTGAACGTACTTCCCTGGGGAATGCACCATGGTCGCTCAGCATCACACCGTCGAAACCGACGTCTTCTGCATGCCTGACAACGTCGAGCAACTGATCGGGTTCTGTCCATGTGAGCGTCTGCCAGAATTTCATCCGCACCTCTTGATCGTCGGTTTGGGGCGCGCTTGCTGATCGAAGATATATCAAATGTCAAAGCCATCCGATGGTGCCGTGACGCGACGCAGTCAGGCCACACGGACGCGACTCATCAGCGTTGCTGAAGCGCTGTTTGCCAGTCGCAGCATAGAAAACGTCTCGTTGAACGAGGTCAGCAAGGCGGCGGGGCAGAAAAACAGCAGTGCGTGCCAGTATCACTTCGGTGACAAGCAGGGATTGTTGCAGGTCATCCTCGACAGGCATGTCGCGGGCATTACTGCTGCACGTGAAGTGCTGTTGAATCGTCTGGAAGAATCGGAAAGCCCATCGGGTTTACGCTCACTGGTAAATGCCTTCGTACAGCCGATAGCCGCCAAACTTGACGATGCCGATGGTGGACGGGCATTCATTCGCATCAACGCTCAGCTCATCGCGTTGCATACCCTGTCGGTCCATGGCACACCGGCGTCGCCGTTGAGGCTGGCGCGTAGCGACCGCTTCGTTCAGGCGCTGCGTCAGGCGCTACGCTCCACATACCTGCCGGAGACAGTCGCACGCCAGCGATTGTTGCTGGCGGCGGTGCTCGTGTTTCACGGCCTCGATGACCATGTGCGCATGCTGGAAACCGGATCTGCCGACCGGCTGGAATCGAATACCCGCCTGTTCATTGCCAATCTGGAGGATTCCATAACCGCGTTGTTGTCCGCACCGATTTCAGACGCCACCCGTGAGTTGTGCATTTCATTGGAAGCAGAGGGCGACATCTCTGGATTCGCTGGCAGTACATGATTCGATGCCATCGCCGCACACCTGCGTTGAACTGAAACGCAGACGGCTGACGCACAAGAGATTTTACAGGGTTGACTGTAACATTACAGTCTGCTGGCTTGCATTCAGGCACTGTAAGGATACAGCGAAAGTGCTGTTCAGGAGGTAATCATGATCGCTCAGGCCGAACAACTGCTGCAGCGTGGTTCCAGTGTCACCAGTTCACTGCTACCGGCGATTTTCAATATCTTCAGCCAGTGGCGCATCACTGGTGCCCAGCAAATGGTGCTATTGGGGCTCAGTAATGAGAAGACCCTTTACAACTGGAAGAGCCAGCCCGAGAAGGCCAAGCTGACGCGAGACCTGTTGGAGCGGGTCAGCTACATTTTGGGGATTTACAAGTCCCTGCAAATCTTGCTGCCCGATCAGGTGCTGGCTGACCAGTGGCTGGCTACTCCCAACGACAACCCGCTGTTCAATGGCACGACCCCGCTGAGCCGAATACTCGCTGGTCAGGTGGTTGACCTGGCCGTGGTCAGGGATTTTCTTGATGCGGAGCGAGGTGGCTGGTGATCGCCATCGATACTCTACCCGGTAGCCAGGTCAATGAACCCGTCTATCGGGTCATGCTGTCGCGCTATCCCCAGATCCACCTGTTCGAGCGCGTCTCCAATCCTCAGGATTGGGGCGTGCTCCCAAGTTCCGCAGCTAATCACGCAAGTGTTTGATTTGACTTGGTGACGTAAGTCAAAAATGCCACAACAAGCGCTTCAGGCGGGTGCTTTGACGGTCAAGGCCTCGAAGAGTTGGAGTTGCTGGGGTGTGATCTTGCCAATACCGGTCAGGTGTTGCGTGCCGATAGTGACGCGGTGCTGCTGGATTCGCCGCAGCAGCTCCAGCGCGGTCTTCGGGCTGTGGACGCTGCCGTGCTGCTTCAAGCGCATGCGCATCACCCGATACAGCAGCAGCGCCGGGAAGCAGATCAGCGCGTGCGCGCGGATGCGATCCGGGAGGCGGTGGTACACCGGTGCAATCGCAAGGTCGCTCTTGAGCACCCGGAAGCCGCGCTCGATGTCGGCCAGTTCTTGTAGCGCTCGACGATCTGCGCGGCTGTAAAGTCCTCGACATTGGTCAGCAGTACCAGCTTGCCGTCGAAGGTCTCCGCGCGTGCGATGGCCGCCTCGTCGAGGGTATAGCTGAAGCGCTCGGCGTGGTATTGCGGCTTCACGAAGCGAGTCAACTCGGCCTCGGCAACGGCTTGCTGGAAGCGGCTGTAGGCACCGCGGTCGCTGGCCTTGCGGCCGCGTTCGGTGAGGCCTTTGTCCTGCGCGTCGAGCTTGGCGACAAGCTGGTCGGCGAAGGCTTCCAGTTCGGCGATGCGTTGGTGGCGGCTGGCCGTCTGCTCGGCCGCTCAGGTCGGATCGTGCGCGACCACCAGCCGGTGCTCGGCGAAGCGGCCTTCGGCCAGACCCTCGCCGAAGCTCATCGCATCGAGCGTGCCGCCCAGCTCTGCGTAGCGCCGTGCCGGCACCGCCGGATGAACTGCAACTTGCGCTCGGTCTGCCGGGCCAGCTCGCCGATCTGGGCGATGTTGTCCAGACTGAGCAGACCGCGGTCGGCGACCGGATCACCCGCTCGACCGGGAAGCGCGCCAGCACCTGTTCGAGCATGGCCTTGAGGGTGGCGGTCTCGGCAACGTTGCCGGCATGCACGGTGTGCATCAGCGGCAAACCCTCGGCCGACTGCACCACGCCCAGCACGAACTGCCGGGCGATGCCGCCAGTTTCCTTGTTCATGCCATAGGCACGTACATCCTCGGGAACATGGCCCTCGCCGTGGATGCGCACCGTGGTCAGATCGTAGAACACCACCGACAATTGCTGATCGAGCATCGGCCGCAACAGCTGGGCCACCTTCGCCTCGACCTTCCCGGCGCGATCCATCAGCGCATCCAGCGTGCGCAGCAGGTGATCGTGCGAGACCGCCTCGGGCATGCCTGGATCGCCACCGTCTCCAGCCATTCCAGACAGCCGAGCTTGGAATCGGGTGCACACAGGCGGTTGAACACCATCGCCCGCACCATCGCCTCGGCATCGAATGCGCGGCGCGAGGAGCGCAGGGCCTGACGTACGGCATCGCCCAAACCCAGACTCGACCACAGTTCATTCAGGGCATGCACATCGCCCAGCGCCCGTGCCGAGTCGTACTCCGGCACGGGTGCCGAGATCGGCACGCGACCGAGCGCACGCTGCAAGCCGTGGATGAGTGGATCGAGTTTCTTGCCGTCCAGCTCATCCAGGCGACCGAGGTTGGCGACCACGCGCTGGCGCACCCCGGCCTGGGTGCGGAAGCCTTCGACGAGTTGCAGGTAGCTCCGGCCGCCGGAGCGGGTGATGCGCGTGTACATGTGTCAACGCTATCACATGCCAACCCGCCATTAAAGCCATCAAAACGTTAAGGCGTGACACAACACGATTGTCTGGAAATCGGGCTTGCGGCACGCCCAAGTCGTTGAAATCATGGAGTGTGGCTAGCGGCGACCCCGCCAAAACCGGGCACGAAGTGCGGAACTTGGGGTGCTCTACGCCGTCGAGTCGCTGACCAACCCCAGATTGCGTGATGAAGTTGGCGATATTCGCTTGATACCACCGGAAGACCGCGTCTATGGCGATGGCGCCTCCTGGATAATGGCGGCTTTCACCCACCCGCCGGTCGATGTGCGAGGTGGTCTGAGCTTGACCAGACTATCTGAGGGATTTCCGGCCGTTTTTTGTCACGGTTGGTGAGGAGCGGAAGCAAGGCCCCCTCGAAGAGCTTGCAAGAAGCCCTCCGAGGGGGTTGTCTCGTGTTCGACCAAGAATGCGAGACCACTCCAATGTGCCATGCCCTGTTACGCGATGCCAGCTTCTGGCGGTTTTTGCAGCTGATCGATCACGACCTGGCGGAGCAGGAGAGCGCTGGCGGCTGTCCGGCGTGCGGTGCGCCGCTGCATCGCGCCGACTACCCGCGCAAGCCGCGCGGCGTGCCGCGTGCGCTGTTCGGGCCGGACGGGGTGCGACGCCTGAGTTTCTGCTGTGCCCGCGACGGGTGCCGACGGCGCATGACGCCGTCGTCGGTGCGTTTTTCTGGGGCGCCGGGTGTTTGCGGGCGCCGTGGTGGTGCTGGCGTGTGCGCTGGCACAGGGTCTGAGTGAGCGGCACCGGCAGCGACTGTGCGAGCGTATCGGGGTCGGTTTGCGCACGCTCGAGCGCTGGCGACGGTGGTGGCGGAGAGATTTCGCAGCCAGTGCGCCGTGGGCGGCGATCCGGGCACGACTGGCCACGCCAGTGGAGGAGCAAGCGTTGCCGCGCGGATTGCTGGAACGCTGGGGTGAGGCCTTCTCGGCAACTTCGGTGGTGGGGCTGCTGCGGCTGCTCGCACCGCTGTCGCGTTCGGTGAGGGCGCGCGGATGACCCGCAGACGATGCGGGTGCCGCGAGGCGGAGGAGCTGCGTAGGCTGCGCATACACTCACCGCACGGGGATTTCGCATGGGCAGGACGGTCGAGGGCGATCGAGACCGCTGGGCACGGCTGCGCTTCATGATCATCGGTCCGCTGCTGGCGGCGCCGCCCGAGCCGGGTGCGCTGCAGCAGACGCTGGTGCAGCTGGCGGCCCGACACTGGCGCCACCCGGTCACGGGGAGGCCGTGCCAGTTCGGGCGCTCGACGATCGAGCGCTGGTACTACGCGGCGAAGAACGCCCGCACGGATCCGGTGGCGGCACTACGCCGCGGGGTGCGCAAGGATGCCGGTCGCCAGCGCAGCCTGTCGACGGCGATCGGTGCGCTGCTGTACGCCCAGTACCACGCGCACCCGAGCTGGACGGTGCAGCTGCACTACGACAACCTGGCCGTACGGCTGCGCGAGGATCCGGCACTCGGGGCGGCGCCCTCGTACGCGAGCGTGCGCCGCTACTTTGCGGCGCAGGGGTTGTTTCGCCAGGCGCGGCGATCCGTGCGCGACAGCGCCGCTCGCGCCGAGGCACGCGAACGGCTCGCGCGGGTCGAGGTCCGCTCTTACGAGAGCGCGCACACCAACGCGCTCTGGCACGCCGACTTCCACCACGGCACACACCCGGTGCTCAGCCGCACGGGCGTGTGGCAAAAACCCGTGCTGCTCGGGGTGATCGATGACCACTCGCGTCTTGCCTGCCACCTGCAGTGGTATCTGGCCGAGACGGCCGAGACCTTCGTGCACGGGCTCGCAAGCGCTGCAGAAGCGCGCGTTGCCGCGTGCGCTGATGACCGACAACGGCGCACCGATGCTGGCCGCCGAGGTCACGGCCGGGCTGCACACGCTCGGCATCGTGCACGAGACCACGCTGCCGTACTCGCCGTACCAGAACGCCAAGCAGGAGACGTTCTGGGCGAGCGTGGAGTCGCGCCTGATGGCGATGCTCGAGGGCTGCGCAGAGCTCACGCTCGAGCGGCTGAACGAGGCCACGCAGGCTCGGGTCGAGATGGAGTACAACCGCCGTTCGCACAGCGAACTCGGCTGTTCTCCGCTGGCACGCTACGGCGACGGCACCGATGTCGGGCGCGAGTGCCCTGGGAGCGAGCGGCTGCGCCGTGCGTTTCGCACCGAAGCCGTGCGCACCCAACGGCGCTCCGACGGCACGTTCTCGCTCGAGAGCACACGCTTCGAGGTGCCCTCGCGCTACCGCCACCTCGCACGGCTCACGGTGCGCTACGCGCGCTGGGACCTGCGCACGGTCGAGCTGATCGATCCGCTGAGCGGGACGCCGATCTGTGCGCTCTACCCGCTGGACAAGACGGCTCACGCCAGCGCCGCGAGACGCCTGCACGCAGTGCGCACGCCTACGGTGCCCGTGCTGCCCGACCCGCCGGCGCACAGCCCCATGGCGCCGCTGTTACGCGCGCTCATGGTCGAGTATGCCGCCACCGGGCTGCCTCCGGCCTACGTGCCCCTGTCCAACGACGCACCCCTTGCCGAGGATCCGCTGCGATGAACAAGCAACTGCTCGCCCTTTATGGTCTGAAGTGGAATCCTTCTCGCCCGAACTGCCCACCGAGGCGCTGCGCCTCACGCCGGCGGTGGAGAACTTCGCTCGGCGTATCGAGCACGCGCTCGTGCGCGAAGGCGGCTTCGCGCTGATCAGCGGCGACGTCGGTACGGGCAAGAGCGTGGCGCTGCGCCTGATCGCCGAGCGCCTCGCCCCGTGCCGGATCTGACCGTCGCCGCACTCACGCACCTGAGCGCCAACCTCGCCGACTTCTACCGCGAGCTCGGTGATCTGTTCGCCGTGGAGCTGCGCCCGCACAACCGCTGGATGGGCTTCAAGGCGCTGCGCACCCGCTGGATCGCCCATCTGGAGAGCACGCGGCTTCGCCCCGTGCTGCTGATCGACGAGGGCGCAACAGGTCGCCCCGCTCGTGCTCTCGGAGTTGCGCCTGCTCGCCTCGGCGCACTTCGACTCGCGCAGCCTGCTGAGCGTCGTGCTCGCCGGCGACCAGCGTCTGAACGAGTTGCTGCGCCGCGACGAACTCCTGCCGCTCGGTTCGCGCATCCGCGCACGCCTCTCGCTGGAGTACGCCAGCCGCGAGGAACTGCTGGCCTGCCTGAAGCACCTGCTCGCAAGCGCCGGCGCCCCCGCTCTGATGACACCCGAGCTGATGCACACCGTCTGCGACCACGCCATGGGTAACTACCGTGCGCTCACCACCATGGCCGCGGAACTGCTCGCCGCCGCCGCGCAGCGCGAGCTCGTCCAGCTCGACGAGAAGCTGTACCTCGCGGTGTTCACGCCCCTGGGCAATCCGCCGGCACGCGCCGCACCCGGCTCACCAGCGCTTGAGCCGGCAACCATGAAATCGTCCCGGCACCACCCCATCGAATTCCCCGAGCAGCTCAGCGACGAGGGCGCGGCACACATCCTCGACTTCCTCTACGAGGTGATCCGCGCCTTCGAGTCGCGCTTACTTCGTGCAGATCCGTCGCCACCATCGCCACACCGCCGCTGAGTACGCCGCCCAGCGCGCCGAGCGCACCCAGCTCGAACTGCCCCTCACAATCCCCGACGAGCCGTCCGACCCGGTCTTCTGAGCCATCGTCAGACCGTCGCCACAGCGCCTCGCAGCCGCCGGGCGCTGCGGTTGCGTCGCACCCAAAACGCGGTCGACACCGGCAGCGCCAATGCCGGACACCTCGCAATATCACATCACGGCTGCAGACCATCAGAAAGCGTGATCAGCTCGCCATCGATTACCGTGGTCATGCTCAGTCGCTTCAACCGAGACTTTGGTATCTATTACTGTGCTGCCGATGAAGCGGTCGCCATCGCGGAATCGTCCCACCATCGAGTGCGATTCCTGCGTGAGTCCCGAATCGACAAGACCACCCAGGAAATGCGGGTTATCCGTGCGCAACTCGGCCCCGTCACCCTGCATGACATACGGTATCTGGCTGGCCATGCCATTTACCATCCCGATGATTACGGCGAAGCCCAGCAGTTTGGTTATGCGTTACGTAAAGCAAAAAGCTTTGGTGTTCACTGCCAAAGCGTGAGAGCGAAAGGGGAGTGCTACGGGGTGATGCGTGCCCGAGCGCTGTCCGATGCGATCCACTGGCGTTATCTGCGCTACCACTATGACCAAGGGGCAATCACCGACGTTGAATCCATTGATGGCAGTGGCAAGAGGTGATGGCAATGTATAAAGACCTGTTCGATGAGCTCTTTGGCTTATCCGATCCTTGATAAAACCGGCAATATGCCGTATATAACGAAAGAAAGGAGTTCAGCCATGCCCAGACCCGCAAGCGAAGTGGAAACCGCCCGCCTCGAGGCGCGCGTTCCTGTCAATGTCTATGAGCAGATGCAGCGCGCCGCACGGCTGCGCGGCATGACGCTTACCGGCTATCTCATTGCGACAGCAGGCGAGGATGCCCGCCGCACGGTCGAGGAGGCCGACGTGCTGCGTCTGGCTGCCGAGGACCAGGTGCGCTTTGCCAAGGCGCTGATTGATCCGCCCGCGCCGAACGCCCGTCTTGCCCGTGCCGCCAAGCGCCATGCTGATCTGATCGCGCCCCGGTGAGTGCAAGGTTCGCGATAGAGGCGCTGACCAAGGCCCACCAACGCAAGATGTTCTCGTGCGGCAACGAGCAGATAGACCGCTATTTCCGCGAGACGGTCACGCAGGACATAAAGCGTCGATACGCGACCTGCTTTGTCGCCCGAGACCTTGAAGCCGACCGGATCGCGGGTTTCTACACGCTATCATCGAGCAACGTGCCGCTGATGGCCGTGCCCGAGCCGCTGGCAGGCCGGTTGCCGCGCTATCCGACTGTTCCGGCCGTGTTGATCGGTTGGCTTGGCCGCGATCAGTCCTATGCCGGGCTTGGGCTAGGCGAGGCGCTGCTGTTCGACGCGATCAGGACCGTTGCCGAAGCGCCGATAGGCGCTCACGCCATATTCGCCGACGCGATAGACGCGAAGGCTGCGGCTTTCTACGCGGCCTTCGGATTCTCGCCACTGACTGACCGGCCCAATACCCTGTATCTGCCAGTTGCGACTGCACAGCGCCTTTTTGTCGGGAGAAACCCCATGACCACTTCTGTCGCCGGTGAGCATGATCACGGTAATTGATGGCGGGCTTCTTGCCGGCAGCCTGCTCCTCGCAGTAGCTGGCAAGACCATCTGCCACGCCCTTGCTGGTAAGTGCTGGTTCGTGCAGCACCCGCCAGCGTCCTGTCTGCCGCCTGCGTGCCGCACTTCGGTGCTTCCTGCTGACCGTGGCGCTTCCCGCGGTGCGCGCCGGCCGAGGTCAACGGCAGAATGCGTGATTTATTGCGAATCGCCCGTTCCGATGTCGATGTTGCGGTTGACAGCCTTGTGTGTCGCGAAGAAAATGCCCGGCTCTTTGAGGAGGGGTTCCCGAGCGGTCAAAGGGATCAGACTGTAAATCTGACGCGCAAGCTTCGCTGGTTCGAATCCAGCCCCCTCCACCATTCGGCAGGCCGTGACTCGGCATGTGACGCCCCTTCTGGCGTCGCCGGGGCGGTGTCCGGAAGGCGGGTATAGTTCAACGGTAGAACCTCAGCCTTCCAAGCTGATGGTGCGGGTTCGATTCCCGCTACCCGCTCCAACGGTCAGCGGTTGCCGACGGAGCATGGTTTTCGGTCTGCCGGGCAGTGCAGGCCGTAGAGGTCGGGAGGAGTTTTTGGGCGGGCTCATATAGCTCAGTCGGTAGAGCACTTCCTTGGTAAGGAAGAGGTCACCGGTTCGAATCCGGTTATGAGCTCCAGACTTCGGTGGTTCGTGGCTCCCGCTCCGGGTGGTGCGCAGGGCCGCTGGTTGTTCATTGCATTAGCTTTCATCTACTGGCACTGGAGACGCGCGTCATGGCCAAGGAAAAATTCGAGCGTAAGAAGCCGCACGTGAACGTGGGTACGATCGGTCACGTTGACCACGGGAAGACGACGCTGACGGCGGCGTTGACGCGCGTGTGCGCGGAGACGTGGGGCGGGGAGATGCGGGCGTTCGACCAGATCGACAACGCGCCGGAGGAGCGCGAGCGCGGGATCACGATCGCGACCTCGCACGTGGAGTACGAGAGCCCGGTGCGCCACTACGCGCACGTGGACTGCCCCGGCCACGCGGACTACGTGAAGAACATGATCACGGGCGCGGCGCAGATGGACGGTGCGATCCTGGTGTGTTCGGCCGCTGATGGTCCGATGCCGCAGACGCGCGAGCACATCCTGCTGAGCCGCCAGGTGGGTGTTCCGTACATCGTGGTGTTTCTGAACAAGGCGGACATGGTCGACGATGCGGAGCTGCTCGAGCTGGTCGAGATGGAAGTGCGCGAGCTGCTGTCGAAGTACGATTTTCCGGGCGACGACACGCCGATCATCACGGGGTCGGCGCTGATGGCGCTGGAAGGCAAGGACGACAACGGACTGGGCACGAGTGCGGTGCGCAAGCTGGTGGAGACGCTGGATGCGTACATACCGGAGCCGCAGCGTGCGATCGACCAGCCGTTCCTGATGCCGATCGAGGACGTGTTCTCGATTTCGGGTCGCGGCACGGTGGTGACGGGTCGGGTCGAGCGGGGGGTCGTGAAGGTTGGCGAGGAAGTCGAGATCGTCGGCGTGAAGGCGACGGTGAAGACGACGTGCACGGGTGTGGAGATGTTCCGCAAGCTGCTCGACGAGGGTCGTGCGGGCGAGAACGTTGGTGTGCTGCTGCGTGGCACGAAGCGCGACGATGTGGAGCGTGGACAGGTGCTGGCGAAGCCGGGCACGATCAAGCCGCACACGAAGTTCACGGCCGAGGTGTACGTGCTGACGAAGGAAGAGGGGGGGCGGCATACGCCGTTCTTCAAGGGCTATCGTCCGCAGTTCTACTTCCGTACGACGGACGTGACGGGGGCGTGCGAGATGCCGGAAGGCGTCGAGATGGTGATGCCGGGTGACAACCTGCAGATGGTGGTGACGCTGATCGTGCCGATCGCGATGGAGGAAGGCCTGCGGTTTGCGATCCGCGAGGGCGGACGCACGGTGGGCGCCGGCGTGGTGGCCAAGATCATCGAGTGAGGGTGTATACGCCAGTAGCTCAATTGGCAGAGCGGCGGTCTCCAAAACCGCAGGTTGGGGGTTCGATTCCCTCCTGGCGTGCCACTTCTGCGGGCTTCCGACAGTGCACGCCGGATGCTGCTTCGGGATGTTGATGGCGGGTCGCACGGAAATCCTTTGATGAAAGCAAATGTCCACGAAAAGGCCGGCCGGCTCGACTGGCTCAAGTGGTCCGTCGCTGGCCTGATCCTGGCGGCGCTGGTCGTGCTGGCCGGTGGCAACGGTATTGCGAGCGGTGTCGGCTTCGCGCACGAGTTCGCGGCACGCTCGGCGCTGCTGCGCTGGCCGGTGCTGGTGCTGCTCGGTGCCGCCGGTGTTGCCGTGGCATTCCTGACCTCGCAGGGTGCCGCTTTCCTCGAGCTGGCGAAGGCTGCTCGCGGTGAGATTCGCAAGGTGGTATGGCCGACGCGGCAGGAGACGACGCAGACGACGCTGATCGTCGTTGCGGTGGTCGTGGTGATGGCGCTGATCCTCTGGGGACTCGATACGTTCCTCGGATGGCTTGCATCCAGGCTGATTGGGTAGGGGTGGACGATGGCGAAACGCTGGTACGTGGTGCACGCCTATTCCGGCTTCGAGAAGAAGGTTGCCGCGGCATTGAAGGAGCGGGTGCAGCGCTTCGGAATGGAGGAGAAGTTCGGCGACATCCTGGTGCCCACCGAAGAGGTGGTCGAGATGCGCGGCGGGCAGAAGCGCAAGAGCGAGCGCAAGTTCTTTCCCGGCTACGTGCTGGTGGAGATGGAGCTCGACGAGGACAGTTGGCACCTGGTCAAGGAAACACCGCGCGTGATGGGCTTCATCGGTGGCAAGGCGGACAAGCCATCGCCGATCACCGAGGCGGAAGCGCGCGCGATCCTGCGCCGTGTCGAGGAAGGTGTGGACAAGCCGCGGCCGAAGACGATGTTCGAGCCCGGCGAGATGGTGCGCGTGGTCGACGGGCCGTTCAACGACTTCAACGGCGTCGTGGAACAGGTCGACTACGACAAGAACCGCCTGAAGGTGGCGGTACTGATTTTCGGACGCTCGACGCCGGTCGAGCTCGATTTCGCCCAGGTCGAGAAAGCCTGAGGCGCGCAAGTGGCGCGCCGTCTGGCGACGGTGCGCGGGGAGCCTGAGACGAACGGCCAGTGGCAGCCGTTTCGAGGCGTCAATCACCCACTGTGGAGTAGATCATGGCCAAGAAAGTCGACGCTTACATCAAGCTGCAGGTCAAGGCCGGTCAGGCCAACCCGAGCCCGCCCGTCGGTCCCGCCCTGGGTCAGCGTGGCGTGAACATCATGGAATTCTGCAAGGCCTTCAACGCGGCCACGCAGGGTCTGGAACCCGGCATGCCGATCCCGGTCGTCATCACGGTGTACTCGGATCGCAGCTTCACGTTCATCACCAAGACGCCACCGGCGACCGTGCTGCTGCGCAAGGCGGCGGGCATCGCATCGGGCAGCGCGACCCCGAACACGAAGAAGGTCGGCAAGGTCACGCGCGCGCAGGTCGAGGAGATCGCCCGCACGAAGATGCCCGATCTGACGGCTGCAGACATGGATGCGGCGGTACGCACGATCGCCGGCACCGCGCGCAGTGCCGGCATCGAAGTGGAGGGTCTGTGAGATGGCAAGGATGACGAAAAAGCAAAAGGCGATCGCGGCGCAGCTGGTATCCGGCAAACAGTACTCCATCGATGAGGCAGTGACGCTGCTCGGCAGTCTGCCGCGCGCGAAGTTTGCGGAGTCGATCGACGTGGCGGTCAACCTCGGTGTCGACGCACGCAAATCCGACCAGCAGGTACGCGGAGCGACCACGCTGCCGCACGGTACCGGCAAGACGGTGCGCGTGGCGGTCTTCACGCAGGGCGCGAACGCCGAGGCAGCGAAGGCTGCCGGGGCCGACGTGGTCGGCATGGACGACCTGGCCGAACAGGTCAAGGCCGGCAACCTGGATTTCGACGTGGTGATCGCCTCGCCGGACGCGATGCGTGTGGTCGGCCAGCTTGGCCAGATCCTCGGTCCCCGCGGTCTGATGCCGAACCCGAAGACCGGCACCGTCACCCCCGATGTGGCCACTGCGGTGCGCAACGCGAAGAGCGGCCAGGTGCGTTACCGCACCGACAAGAACGGCATCGTTCACGGAGCCATCGGCAGGTCCGGCTTCGAGGTGCGCGCGATCAAGGAAAATCTGGAAGCCCTGCTGGGGGATTTGCGCAAGGCGAAGCCTGCAACCTCGAAGGGCGTGTATCTGAAGAAAATCACCCTGTCGACGACGATGGGGCCGGGTCTCGCGATCGACCAGTCGAGTCTCGAGATCTGAGCAAGGACTTTGGGGTCTGTGGACAGCTCGTCTGGCCAGGACCATCAAAGACCGCAGGCCCTCCGCCAGGGGGTTAATCCGCGCCGGGAGGCGCTGGCCTGCGCAGATGGTGAAAACCCGATTGGTGACGATTGGAGTGCTCACCGCAATGGATGCCGTCGCACGGTCCCAGACGCGCGGCGGTGAAGCTGAACAGCCGGCCCGGCGGGCCGGTAATACACAGGAGTAGCTCCAGTGGCACTAGGACTCGAAGACAAGAAGGCGATCGTCGCTGAAGTCAGAGAGACCGCCACCAAAGCCCTGTCCGTCGTGATCGCAGACGCCCGTGGGGTCAGCGTCACGAATCTCACCAGCCTGCGCAAGCAGGCGCGCGAAGCCAAGGTGGTGGTGCGGGTTGTCCGCAACACGTTGGCGAAGCGCGCGGTCGAAGGCACCGAATTCGAGTGCATCGGGCCGGCGCTGGTGGGGCCTTCACTGCTCGCGTTCTCTCTGGAGGACCCGGGCGCTGCCGCGCGAATCTTCAAGGATTTCGCCAAGCAGGTGGAGGCATTCGAGGTCAAGGCTCTGGCGGTGAGCGGCCGACTGATGGGGGCCGAGCAGATCGACGTTCTCGCGTCGCTGCCGACCCGCGACCAGGCAATTTCGATGCTGATGAGTGTCATCCAGGCACCGATTGCCAAGCTCGCACGCACGCTGAACGAGGTTCCGGGCAAGCTTGTCCGTACCATCGCTGCCGTGCGCGATCAGAAGGAAGCCGCCTGAGCGGTTGGGTATCTGGCAATTTCAATCCGATCAATCAACGAGGAGTGACAAGTCATGGCACTGTCCCGGGACGAAATCCTTAACGCTATCGCCGAAATGACCGTGATGGACGTGGTCGAACTGATCAAGGCGATGGAAGACAAGTTCGGTGTGACCGCCGCAGCCGCAGTCGCGGCAGCTCCGGTCGCGGCAGCAGCGGCTGCCCCTGCCGAGGAAGAGAAGACCGAATTCGACGTGATCCTGAAGGGCGCGGGCGAGAAGAAGGTCAACGTGATCAAGGTCGTACGCGAACTGACCGGCCTCGGCCTGAAGGAAGCGAAGGACCTGGTCGACGGCGCGCCGTCGACGGTGAAGGAAGGTGTGAGCAAGGCAGATGCGGAAGCCGCAAAGGCCAAGCTCGAGGAAGCAGGCGCTGCCGTCGAGCTGAAGTGATCGCGATGCCGCAAGGCTCGCAATCGCAAGAGGCTGGCACAAACGCCGGGCCGGGGGGCTTGCCCCCCGGCGTTATCGCCGTTGTACGCCGCCTGCCGAAAGGCTCACCCGCCTTTCGAGAGACGGTTTACGCATCCGGACGACTCGCAGCAGATCGCTGAGGAACACGCATGGCCTACTCATACACCGAGAGAAAACGCATCCGCAAGGATTTCGGCAAGCTCAGCCTCCCGAGCGGGATGAAATTGCCGTTCCTGCTGGCGATCCAGCGGGACTCGTACCGGCAATTCACCCAGACGGACCTGGGGCCGGCACAACGCGAGGAATCCGGACTGCACGGTGCGCTGCGTTCGGTGTTCCCGATCGTCAGCTATTCCGGCAACGCCGCGCTCGAGTACGTCGACTACCACCTGGGCACGCCGGCATTCGACGTCAAGGAATGCCAGTTGCGTGGTGCGACCTTTGCGGCGCCGCTGCGCGTGCGGGTGCGCCTGATCATCTACGACCGCGAGTCATCGACACGCGCGATCAAGGACATCAAGGAACAGGAAGTCTACATGGGAGAAATCCCGTTGATGACCGAAAACGGCACCTTCGTCATCAACGGTACCGAGCGCGTCGTGGTTTCGCAGTTGCACCGCTCCCCCGGCGTATTCTTCGATCACGACAAGGGCAAGACCCATTCCTCGGGCAAGCTGCTCTACTCCGCGCGCATCATTCCTTACCGCGGTTCGTGGCTCGACTTCGAGTTCGATCCGAAGGACCTGGTCTACGTGCGCATCGATCGCCGGCGCAAGCTGCCGGCGACGATCCTGCTGCGTGCACTCGGCTACAACGCGCAGGAAATGCTGCGCATGTTCTACGACATCAACGTGTTCACGGCCGACGAGGCCGGGAACTGGGTGCTCGAGCTGGTTGCCGACCGCCTGCGCGGTGAGATTGCGGCGTTCGACATCCGTGACGAGAAGGGCAGCGTGATCGTCGAGCAGGGGCGCCGGATCACGGCACGCCACATCCGCCTGATCGAGAAGGCGAAGCTCGAGAGCCTGCCGGTTCCGGTCGAATACATCGCGGGCCGTTCGCTCGCCAGCGATCTGGTGGATACCGGTACCGGCGAGGTACTGGTCGATTGCAATACCGAACTCGGCTCGGACATGCTCGGCAAGCTCTTTGCACGCGGCATCCGGCGCATCGAGACGATCTACACCAACGAACTGGATTGCGGGCCGTTCGTCTCCGAGACGCTGCGTTCGGACCCGACGCGCACACCGCTCGAGGCGCTGGTCGAGATCTACCGCATGATGCGCCCCGGTGAGCCGCCCACGCGCGAAGCCGCCGAAAACCTGTTCAACAACCTGTTCTTCTCGGCGGAGCGCTACGACCTCTCCGAGGTCGGACGCATGAAGTTCAATCGCCGCCTCGGGCGCGAAGCGGTGGAAGGCTCGGGCGTGCTGAGCCGCGAGGACATCGTCGACGTGCTGAAGACGCTGATCGCGATCCGCAACGGCAAGGGGATCGTCGACGACATCGACCATCTCGGCAACCGGCGCGTGCGGTCGGTGGGCGAGATGGCGGAGAACCAGTTCCGCGTCGGGCTGGTGCGTGTCGAGCGCGCGGTCAAGGAACGGCTGAACCTGGCGGAGCAGGAGCAGTTGATGCCGCAGGACCTGATCAACGCCAAGCCGGTGGCGGCCGCGGTGAAGGAGTTCTTCGGCTCGAGCCAGTTGTCGCAGTTCATGGACCAGAACAACCCGCTGTCCGAGGTCACGCACAAGCGGCGTGTATCCGCGCTCGGACCGGGTGGTCTTACGCGCGAGCGCGCCGGCTTCGAGGTGCGCGACGTGCACCCGACGCACTACGGGCGCGTGTGTCCGATCGAGACGCCTGAAGGCCCGAACATCGGTCTGATCAATTCGCTGTCGACCTTCGCGCGCACCAATCGCTACGGTTTCCTCGAGTCGCCGTACCGCAAGGTCGTCGACGGCAAGGTCACCGACGAGATCGAGTTCCTGTCGGCGATCGTCGAGGCCGATTACGTGGTCGCGCAGGCCTCGGCGCAGCTCGATCGCAACGGCAGGCTGGTCGACGATCTGGTGGCGGTGCGCCACCAGAACGAATTCACGGTGATGCCGCCCGAGCGCGTCGATTACATGGACGTCTCGCCGAAGCAGGTCGTTTCGGTCGCCGCCTCGCTGATCCCGTTTCTCGAGCACGACGACGCCAACCGCGCGCTGATGGGTTCGAACATGCAGCGCCAGGCGGTGCCGACGCTGCGTACCGAGAAGCCGCTGGTGGGAACCGGCATGGAGCGCCTGGTCGCGCGTGACTCCGGCGTCTGCGTGGTGGCACGCCGTGGCGGGGAGATCGAGAGCGTCGACGCCGGGCGGATCGTGGTGCGTGTGAAGGAGGAGGAAATCGGCAGCGGCGAGATCGGCGTCGATATCTACAACCTGACCAAGTACACGCGCTCGAACCAGAACACCTGCATCAACCAGCGCCCGGTAGTACGCCAGGGCGATGTGGTCGCGGCCGGCGACATCCTGGCCGACGGCCCGTCGGTCGATCTCGGCGAGCTCGCGCTCGGGCAGAACATGCGCATCGCGTTCATGCCGTGGAACGGTTACAACTTCGAAGACTCGATTCTGATCTCGGAGCGCGTGGTGCGCGAGGATCGCTTCACCACGATCCACATCCAGGAGCTCAGTTGCGTTGCGCGCGACACCAAGCTCGGTTCCGAGGAGATCACGGCGGATATCCCGAACGTCGGCGAGGGCGCACTGGCGAACCTCGACGAATCGGGCGTGGTGTACATCGGCGCCGAGGTCAATGCCGGTGACATTCTGGTCGGCAAGGTGACGCCGAAGGGCGAAACCCAGCTCACGCCGGAAGAGAAGCTGCTGCGTGCGATCTTTGGCGAGAAGGCTTCCGACGTGAAGGACACCTCGCTGCGCGTGCCGTCGGGCACCAAGGGCACGGTGATCGACGTGCAGGTCTTCACCCGCGAAGGCCTGCAGCGTGACCAGCGTGCGCTGCAGATCGAGAAGGCCCAGCTCGATCAGTACCGCAAGGATCTGCGCGACGAGTTCCGCATCGTCGAGAACGCCACCTATGCGCGTCTGCGCAACCTGCTGGCGGGCGCGAAGGTGCAGGGCGGTGCCGGCCTGAAGAAGGACACCGTGCTCACGGTCGAGCAGCTCGACGGGATGGAGCACGAGCAGTGGTTCAAGCTGCGGATGGCGAACGCCGAGCTCAACACGCAGCTCGAAAATGCCGAGAACAGCCTGAACGAACGCCGCGAGGACATGGAGAAGCGCTTCGAGGAGAAGCGGCGCAAGCTGCAGAGCGGCGACGATCTCGCTCCCGGCGTGCTGAAGATCGTGAAGGTCTACCTGGCGGTGAAGCGCCGGGTGCAGCCCGGGGACAAGATGGCGGGCCGGCACGGCAACAAGGGTGTGATCTCGGTGATCATGCCCGAGGAAGACATGCCGTACGACGAGCACGGCCAACCGGTGGACATCGTGCTGAATCCGCTCGGCGTGCCGTCGCGGATGAACGTGGGACAGATCCTCGAGGCGCACCTGGGGCTCGCAGCGCATGGGCTGGGGCAGCGCATCGACGCGATGCTGCGCGAGCAGCGCAAGGTGGCCGAACTGCGCCGCTTCCTCGAGGAAGTGTACAACTCGATCGGCGGCCAGGCCGTCGACCTGAAGTCGCTGGACGATCGGCAGTTGCTCGAGCTGGCGGCCAACCTGCGTGGCGGCGTGCCGATGGCAACCCCGGTGTTCGACGGCATCGAGGAGGACGAGATCAAGGCGCTGCTGCGCCTCGCCGGGCTACCCGACAGCGGCCAGATGCAGCTCTATGACGGGCGTACCGGTGATCGCTTCGAACGGCGGGTGACCGTCGGCTACATGTACATGCTGAAACTGAATCACCTCGTCGACGACAAGATGCACGCGCGCTCGACGGGTTCGTACTCGCTGGTCACGCAGCAGCCGCTCGGCGGCAAGGCGCAGTTCGGCGGGCAGCGTTTCGGGGAGATGGAAGTGTGGGCGCTGGAGGCCTACGGGGCTGCGTACACGCTGCAGGAGATGCTCACGGTCAAGTCCGACGACGTGAACGGGCGTACGCGCATGTACAAGAACATCGTCGACGGTGACCATCGCATGGAACCCGGAATGCCGGAATCCTTCAATGTGCTCGTGAAGGAAATCCGCTCGCTCGGCATCGATATCGAGCTCGAGACCGACTGATTCACGCCGAAGCCGGATAGCAATACGCGGAGGAACGGCCTTGAAAGACCTGCTCAACCTGCTGAAGAACCAGGGCACGACGGAAGAGTTCGATGCGATCCGCATCGGACTCGCCTCGCCCGAAATGATCCGTTCGTGGTCGTTCGGTGAGGTGAAGAAGCCCGAAACGATCAACTACCGTACGTTCAAGCCGGAGCGCGACGGTCTGTTCTGCGCCAAGATCTTCGGACCGGTGAAGGATTACGAATGCCTGTGCGGCAAGTACAAGCGCCTGAAGCATCGCGGCGTGGTGTGCGAGAAATGCGGCGTCGAGGTCGCGCTGGCCAAGGTGCGCCGTGAGCGCATGGGGCATATCGAACTCGCGAGCCCGGTGGCGCACATCTGGTTCCTGAAGTCGTTGCCCTCGCGCATCGGCCTGCTGCTCGACATGACGCTGCGCGACATCGAGCGCGTGCTGTACTTCGAGTCCTACCTCGTGGTCGACCCCGGCATGACCACGCTGGAACGTGGCCAGTTGCTGAACGACGAGCAGTACTTCCAGGCACTCGAGGAGCACGGCGACGAGTTCACGGCGAAGATGGGCGCCGAGGCGATCCAGCAGTACATCGCCGACATCGGACTGGAAGAGGAGATCGCGCGGCTGCGCGAGGAGCTGCCGCAGACGAGCTCCGAGACCAAGATCAAGAAGCTGTCGAAGCGCCTGAAGCTGCTCGAGGCGTTCCACCAGTCAGGCAACAAGCCGCAGTGGATGGTGCTGAATGCGCTGCCGGTGCTGCCGCCGGACCTGCGTCCGCTGGTGCCGCTCGACGGCGGACGGTTTGCGACCTCGGACCTGAACGACCTCTACCGTCGCGTGATTAACCGCAACAACCGCCTGAAGCGCCTGCTCGATCTCAGCGCGCCGGACATCATCGTGCGCAACGAGAAGCGGATGCTGCAGGAAGCGGTGGATGCGCTGCTCGACAACGGCCGCCGCGGCCGTGCCATCACCGGCACCAACAAGCGCCCGCTGAAGTCGCTGGCTGACATGATCAAGGGCAAGCAGGGGCGCTTTCGCCAGAACCTGCTCGGCAAGCGAGTCGACTATTCGGGCCGTTCGGTGATCGTGGTCGGTCCCACGCTGAAGCTGCACCAGTGCGGCCTGCCGAAGAAGATGGCGCTCGAGCTGTTCAAGCCGTTCATCTTCGGCAAGCTGGAAGCACGGGGGCTGGCGACGACGATCAAGGCCGCGAAGAAGATGGTCGAGCGTGAGCCGCCGGAGGTGTGGGATATCCTCGCCGAGGTGATCCGCGAGCACCCGGTGCTGCTGAACCGTGCCCCGACGCTGCACCGTCTCGGCATCCAGGCCTTCGAGCCGGTGCTGATCGAGGGCAAGGCGATCCAGCTCCATCCGCTGGTCTGTGCGGCCTACAACGCCGACTTCGACGGTGACCAGATGGCGGTGCACGTGCCGCTGACGCTGGAGGCGCAGCTCGAAGCGCGTGCGCTGATGATGTCGAGCAACAACATCCTGTCGCCGGCCAACGGCGACCCGATCATCGTGCCCTCGCAGGACGTGGTGCTCGGTCTGTACTACATGACGCGCGAACGCATCGGTGCGAAGGGCGAGCGTGTCGAGGTCGACAGCGGGCAGCGGGCCTTTGCCGACCCCGACGAGGTGCGCCGTGCCTGGGGCGCCGGGCAGATCGACCTGCACACGCGCATCCGCGTGCGTATCCGCGAGCGCCTGCCCGATGGCGCGGGCGGCCTGCGCGAGAACGCGCGCCGCGTCGATACCACGGTCGGCCGTGTGTTGCTGTTCGAGATCGTGCCCGACGGGCTGTCCTTCGACCTGGTCAACATGCCGATGACCAAGAAGTGCATCTCGCGTCTGATCAACACCTGCTATCGCAACGTCGGACTCAAGCAGACGGTGATCTTCGCCGACCAGTTGATGTACACCGGCTTCGAATACTCGACGCGCTCGGGCGCATCGATCGGTGTCAATGATTTCGTGATTCCCGCTGCGAAGGCGAACCTGATCGCGCAGGCCGAAGGCGAGGTCAAGGAGATCGAGTCGCAGTATGCCTCGGGCCTGGTGACGCAGGGCGAGAAGTACAACAAGGTGATCGATATCTGGTCGCGTGCCAACGACCTCGTCGCCAAGGCGATGATGGAAGGCATCAGCAAGGAGAAGGCGCAAGACAGCCAGGGCAAGGAGCACGAGCAGGGTTCGTTCAACTCCGTGTACATGTACGCGGACTCGGGCGCACGGGGCTCACCGGCGCAGATCCGTCAGCTCGCCGGCATGCGCGGCCTGATGGCCAAGCCGGACGGTTCGATCATCGAGACGCCGATCACGGCGAACTTCCGCGAGGGCCTGAACGTACTGCAGTACTTCATCTCGACGCACGGTGCGCGCAAGGGTCTGGCCGACACCGCGTTGAAGACCGCGAACTCGGGTTATCTGACGCGGCGTCTGGTCGACGTGGCACAGGACCTGGTGATCACCGTGGAGGATTGCGGCACCACTGAAGGGCTGTTGATGACACCGGTCATCGAGGGCGGCGACGTGATCGAAGGGCTTGGCGACCGTGTGCTCGGGCGCGTGGTGGCGCGCGACGTGCTGCGCCCCGGCAGCGACGAGATCGCGGTCGAAGCGGGCACGATGCTCGATGAGGCCATGGTCGATCATCTCGAGAAGCTCGGCGTCGACGAAGTCACGGTGCGTTCGCCGATCACCTGCGAAACGCGCTACGGGATCTGCAGCAAGTGTTACGGGCGTGATCTCGCGCGCGGGCACCGCGTGAACATCGGCGAGGCGATCGGCGTGGTCGCAGCGCAGTCGATCGGCGAGCCGGGCACGCAGTTGACGATGCGTACCTTCCACATCGGTGGAGCCGCGTCACGTGCGACCGAGGCCGACAACATCCAGGTCAAGAACGACGGTACGGTGCGTCTGCACAACCTGCGCTGGGTGGAGCAGAAGTCGGGCAAGCTGGTCGCCGTGTCGCGTTCGGGCGAGCTGTCGGTTCTGGACGCCGACGGCCGCGAGCGCGAGCGTTACCGCCTGCCGTACGGTGCGGTGCTCACGGTGAAGGAAGGCGAGCGCGTGAAGGCGCGCCAGACGGTGGCCCAGTGGGACCCGCACACGCACCCGATCATCAGCGAGGCGGCGGGAAAGGTCCGTTTCGACGGCATGGAAGAAGGGATCAGCGTCAACCGCCAGACCGACGAGATGACCGGTTTGTCGAGCATCTCGGTGCTGGATCCGTCGGAGCGTCCGGCAGCCGGCAAGGACATGCGCCCGGCCGTTGCGCTGGTCGACGCCAAGGGCAAGGAGATCTGTCTGCCGGGAACCCAGACGCCGGCGCACTACTTCCTGCCGGCGAGCGCACTGGTCGCCCTCGAGGACGGCGCCACGCTGGATGTGGGCGACGTGATTGCACGGATTCCGCAGGAGCGCGGTGGCACGCGTGACATCACCGGCGGTCTGCCGCGGGTCGCGGACCTGTTCGAGGCGCGGCGGCCGAAGGAGCCGGCGATCCTCGCCGAGATCTCCGGTACCGTGAGCTTCGGCAAGGAGACCAAGGGCAAGCGCCGGCTGATCATCACGCCGACCGACGGGCAGACGCTGGCCGATGGCAGCGATCACTACGAGACGCTGATCCCGAAGTGGCGCACGCTGACGGTGTTCGAGGGCGAGAGCGTGGACAAGGGCGAGGTCGTGTCGGAAGGTCCGCCCGCGCCGCACGATATCCTGCGCCTGAAGGGCGTGGAGGCGCTGGCGAAGTACATCGTCAGCGAGATCCAGGACGTCTACCGCTTGCAGGGCGTGCGCATCAACGACAAGCACATCGAAGTGATCGTGCGTCAGATGTTGCGCAAGGTCGAGATCATGGCGCCGGGTGAATCCTCGTTCATCCGGGGCGAGCAGGGTGAGTACACCCGCGTGCTCGAGGAAAACGAAGCGCTGGAGAAGGAAGACCGGATGCCGGCGAGCTTCGAGCGCGTGCTGCTCGGCATCACCAAGGCATCGCTCGCGACCGAATCGTTCATCTCCGCGGCTTCGTTCCAGGAGACGACACGGGTTCTGACCGAGGCAGCAGTGACCGGCAAGCGCGATTTCCTGCGTGGTCTGAAGGAGAACGTGGTGGTCGGGCGACTGATCCCGGCCGGCACCGGCTTCACCTACCACAGCGAGCGTCGCCGTCGACGCGCGAAGGAAGCCATGGGCGAGACGATGGCGACCGCGAGCGAGATCGAGGCAGCGCTGACGGAAGCGTTCAGCAACGAGGGTTCCTGACGGTAATTTTCGATGACGGCGGGGTCGTTCCCCGCCCGTCGTATTGACGCTTCCCGGAGGCATCCCTAGAATCCCGCCTCCGCAAAAACGAGTGGCCACGATCGATGATCGTGGTCGAAACGGAAAACGTGGCGGCCCTGTGCCGGCACAGATCATGTTCCGGTCTGCACGCTGCGGCGTGCAGACCGCTAACCGGAGTTATAAATGACGACGATCAATCAGCTGGTCCGCAAGCCGCGCCAGCGCAAGGTCGAGAAGAGCAGCGTGCCGGCGCTCAAGGGCTGTCCCCAGCGTCGCGGCGTCTGCACGCGCGTCTACACGACGACGCCGAAGAAGCCGAACTCGGCGTTGCGCAAGGTGTGCCGTGTGCGCCTGACCAGCGGATTCGAGGTGGCGTCGTACATCGGCGGTGAGGGCCACAACCTGCAGGAGCACAGCGTGGTGCTGATCCGCGGCGGCCGCGTGAAGGACCTGCCGGGTGTGCGCTACCACACGGTGCGCGGCACCCTGGACACCGCCGGTGTGGCCAAGCGCCGCCAGCGTCGTTCGAAGTACGGAGCAAAGCGCCCGAAGTCATGATCCGCATGCGGGTGCGGTGTGTTCCGCACCCGCGTTTTGTTCATCAGCCAGTAAGGCCGGGCCCACGGCGACACCAGTGCCGCAGGCCGTCCCGGATAACCTGAAACACCACCGAGGTATCACATGCCAAGAAGACGCGTCGCCGCCAAGCGGGAAATCCTGCCGGATCCGAAATTCGGTAACGTCACGCTCGCGAAATTCATGAACCACGTGATGACGAGCGGCAAGAAGTCGCTGGCCGAACGTATCGTCTATGGAGCGCTCGATCTGATCGAGGAGCGCATGAAGCGCGATCCGGTCGGTGTGTTCGAGGAGGCGCTGGGGAATGTCGCGCCGATGGTGGAAGTGAAGTCCCGCCGCGTGGGCGGAGCCACCTACCAGGTGCCGGTCGAGGTGCGTGCATCGCGCCAGCAGGCACTGGCGATGCGCTGGCTGGTGGATTATGCGCGGGCACGCGGCGAGAAATCGATGCCGCAGCGCCTCGCGGGCGAGCTGATCGATGCCTGCCAGGGGCGTGGCGCCGCAGTGAAGAAGCGTGAGGACACGCATCGCATGGCGGAAGCAAACAAGGCCTTTTCGCACTACCGCTTCTGACCCCGATCGGCGGCAACAGGACATCGAGGAACACACGTGGCTCGCAAGACTCCCATCAGGCGCTATCGCAACATCGGCATCGTCGCGCACATCGACGCAGGCAAGACCACCACGTCCGAGCGCGTGCTGTTCTACACCGGCGTTTCCCACAAGCTCGGCGAGGTGCACGACGGCGCCGCGACGATGGACTGGATGGCGCAGGAGCAGGAGCGTGGGATCACCATCCAGTCGGCGGCGACCACCTGCTTCTGGAAGGGCATGGACCAGCAGTTCGACGAGCACCGTCTGAACATCATCGACACCCCCGGGCACGTCGACTTCACGATCGAGGTGGAGCGTTCGCTGCGGGTGCTCGACGGTGCGGTGGTGGTGCTGTGCGGCTGTGCGGGTGTGCAGCCGCAGACCGAGACGGTGTGGCGCCAGGCGAACAAGTACGAGGTGCCGCGTCTCATCTTCGTGAACAAGATGGACCGTGCCGGCGCCGACTTCCTGCGCGTGGTGCGCCAGGTCAAGGACCGGCTCGGCGCCACTGCAGTGCCGATCCAGATGATGATCGGGGCCGAGGACAAGTTCGCCGGCGCGATCGATCTGGTGAAGATGAAGGCGATTCTCTGGAACGAGGCGGATCAGGGCACCACGTTCCAGTACGGGCCGATTCCGGCCGAGCTGCAGGCAACGTGTGACGAACTGCGTGACGACCTCGTCGCTGCGGCTTCCGAGGCCTCCGACGAGCTGACGGAAAAATACCTCGAGGGCGAGCCGCTCACCGAGGAGGAGATCAAGTGGGGGCTGCGCCAGCGTACGCTGAAGAGCGAGATCATCCCGGTGCTCGGCGGTTCGGCGTTCAAGAACAAGGGCGTGCAGGCGATGCTCGATGCGGTCATCGAGTACCTGCCCGCGCCGACCGAAGTGAAGGCGATCCAGGGCGAACTCGAGGATGGCACCGTCATCCATTGCGAGGCTGACGACACGGCGCCGTTCGCGGCACTGGCGTTCAAGATCGCGACCGATCCCTTCGTCGGCACGCTGACCTTCTTCCGCGTCTATTCGGGGACGCTGGAGGGCGGTTCGGCCGTGTACAACACGGTGAAGGACCGCAAGGAGCGTGTTGGCCGCATGGTGCAGATGCACGCGAACCAGCGTACCGAGATCAAGGAAGTGCTCGCCGGTGATATCGCCGCGGCGGTGGGTCTGAAGGACGTGGGCACCGGTGACACCCTGTGCGCGATCGACCGCAAGGTTCTGCTCGAGCGCATGGAGTTCCCCGAGCCCGTGATTTCGGTGGCGGTGGAACCGAAGACCAAGGTCGACCAGGAAAAGATGGGTGTGGCGCTCGGCAAGCTGGCGCAGGAAGACCCGTCGTTTCGCGTGCATACCGACGAAGAGACCGGGCAGACGATCATCTCCGGCATGGGCGAGTTGCACCTCGAGATCATCGTCGATCGCATGAAGCGCGAATTCAACGTCGAGGCCAACGTCGGCAAGCCGCAGGTGGCTTACCGCGAGACGATCCGCAAGAGTGTCGAGGTCGAAGGCAAGTTCGTGCGCCAGTCGGGCGGCCGTGGTCAGTACGGCCACGTCTGGCTGCGCCTCGAGCCGCTGCCGGCCGATGCCGAGTACGAATTCCACAACGAGGTCGTCGGCGGTACGGTACCGAAGGAATACGTGCCGGCGGTCGACAAGGGCGTGCGCGAGCAGATGCAGAACGGTGTGATCGCCGGCTATCCGCTGCTCGCGATGAAGGTCACGATCTTCGACGGTTCCTTCCACGAGGTCGATTCGAGTGAAATGGCGTTCAAGATCGCCGGCTCGATGGCGTTGAAGGAAGGGGCGAAGAAGGCAAGCCCGGTGCTGCTCGAGCCGATCATGGCGGTCGAGGTGGTGACGCCCGAGGAATATATGGGCGACGTGATCGGCGACCTGAATCGCCGGCGCGGCCTGATCCAGGGCATGGACGACGGTCCCTCGGGAAGGGTCGTCACCGCGGAGGTGCCGCTGTCGGAGATGTTCGGCTACGCGACCGATCTGCGTTCGGCGACGCAGGGGCGCGCGACGTACACGATGGAATTCAAGAAGTACGCCGAGACACCGAACAACATCGCCGAAGAAATCATCGCACGGAACAAATCCTGATCTTTTGCAAGAACTGTCTGAGGTAGCGAACCATGGCCAAGGAAAAATTCGAGCGTAAGAAGCCGCACGTGAACGTGGGTACGATCGGTCACGTTGACCACGGGAAGACGACGCTGACGGCGGCGTTGACGCGCGTGTGCGCGGAGACGTGGGGCGGGGAGATGCGGGCGTTCGACCAGATCGACAACGCGCCGGAGGAGCGCGAGCGCGGGATCACGATCGCGACCTCGCACGTGGAGTACGAGAGCCCGGTGCGCCACTACGCGCACGTGGACTGCCCCGGCCACGCGGACTACGTGAAGAACATGATCACGGGCGCGGCGCAGATGGACGGTGCGATCCTGGTGTGTTCGGCCGCTGATGGTCCGATGCCGCAGACGCGCGAGCACATCCTGCTGAGCCGCCAGGTGGGTGTTCCGTACATCGTGGTGTTTCTGAACAAGGCGGACATGGTCGACGATGCGGAGCTGCTCGAGCTGGTCGAGATGGAAGTGCGCGAGCTGCTGTCGAAGTACGATTTTCCGGGCGACGACACGCCGATCATCACGGGGTCGGCGCTGATGGCGCTGGAAGGCAAGGACGACAACGGACTGGGCACGAGTGCGGTGCGCAAGCTGGTGGAGACGCTGGATGCGTACATACCGGAGCCGCAGCGTGCGATCGACCAGCCGTTCCTGATGCCGATCGAGGACGTGTTCTCGATTTCGGGTCGCGGCACGGTGGTGACGGGTCGGGTCGAGCGGGGGGTCGTGAAGGTTGGCGAGGAAGTCGAGATCGTCGGCGTGAAGGCGACGGTGAAGACGACGTGCACGGGTGTGGAGATGTTCCGCAAGCTGCTCGACGAGGGTCGTGCGGGCGAGAACGTTGGTGTGCTGCTGCGTGGCACGAAGCGCGACGATGTGGAGCGTGGACAGGTGCTGGCGAAGCCGGGCACGATCAAGCCGCACACGAAGTTCACGGCCGAGGTGTACGTGCTGACGAAGGAAGAGGGGGGGCGGCATACGCCGTTCTTCAAGGGCTATCGTCCGCAGTTCTACTTCCGTACGACGGACGTGACGGGGGCGTGCGAGATGCCGGAAGGCGTCGAGATGGTGATGCCGGGTGACAACCTGCAGATGGTGGTGACGCTGATCGTGCCGATCGCGATGGAGGAAGGCCTGCGGTTTGCGATCCGCGAGGGCGGACGCACGGTGGGCGCCGGCGTGGTGGCCAAGATCATCGAGTGAGCGTCGCCACGACGTGAATAGTTGGAAATCTTGAGAGCCTCCCCGAATCGTGTTGACACGCTCGGGGAGCAAACTTAAAATCCCGCTTCTTTTTCGGCCAAGCCCGAAATGCTGGCGGCAGCAGTATCGAACCGGAGCCCAGTGGTCAGATGCAGAACCAACGGATCAGAATTCGCCTGAAGGCTTTTGACCACCGTCTGATCGATGTTTCCGCGCAGGAAATCGTCGATACGGCGAAGCGTACCGGCGCGCAGGTGCGCGGACCGATTCCATTGCCCACCCGCAAGGAGCGCTACACGATCCTGGTCTCGCCGCATGCCAACAAGGACGCGCGTGACCAGTACGAGATTCGTACGCACAAGCGGGTACTGGATATCGTGGAACCGACGGAGAAGACCGTCGACGCGTTGATGAAGCTGGATCTGGCTGCCGGAGTAGAGGTACAGATCAGTCTCGGCTGAACCGCCGGGATCGCCCGGCTGCACCGGGCATGTGTAACGCACGCTCGCGTGCGGCCATAGAGGGTAAAGCCCCGTACACTGAGGACGACAAGATGACTATTGGCATTGTCGGTCGCAAGACCGGTATGACCCGCATTTTCACTGCTGCCGGGGTCTCGATTCCGGTAACCGTGATCGAGGCGACGCCAAACCGCGTCACCCAGGTGAAGACGCCCGACCGCGATGGCTACAGCGCCGTTCAGGTCACGGTCGGCGAGCGTCGCAATTCCCGTATCACGCAGCCGGAGGCCGGGCATTTTGCCAAGGCCGGAGTTGCTGCCGGTCGTGGGCTGTGGGAATTCCGCCTGGACGACGGTACCGAGTCGCCTGCGGTTGGCACTGAAATCACCGTGGCCAGCTTCGAGGCAGGGCAGAAGGTCGACGTGAGAGGCCGTTCGCGCGGCAAGGGCTTCCAGGGAGTGATCAAGCGCTGGAATTTCAGCATGCAGGACGCTACCCACGGCAACTCGCGCTCGCATCGGGCTCCGGGTTCGAGCGGTCAGAACCAGTCGCCCGGCCGGGTGTTCAGGGGCAAGAAGATGGCGGGTCACATGGGTGATGCGAACGTCACCGTGCAGACGCTCGAGGTCGTGCGTGTGGACACCGAACGCAACCTGCTGCTCGTCAAGGGAGCCATTCCGGGCGCACCGGGGGCCGACGTGGTCGTGCGTCCGGCCGAGAAAGCCTGAGGATCGCTGGGAGTACATACGCATGGAATTGAGTATCACCGCTCCTGGCAATGCGTCCGCCGGCACCGTGCAGGTGTCCGATGCGACTTTCGCCCGGGATTTCAACGAAGACCTGGTGCATCAGGCCGTCGTCGCGTATCTCGCGGCGGGCCGGCAGGGGTCGCGCAAGCACAAGACCCGCTCGGAAGTGAGCGGTGGCGGCCGCAAGCCGTGGAAGCAGAAGGGTTCTGGCCGTGCCCGGGCAGGCAGCACCCGCAGTCCGCTGTGGCGCAGCGGCGGCGTGACCTTTGCAGCCGTGCCGCAGGACCACGCGCAGAAGCTGAACCGCAAGATGTATCGCGCTGCGATGCGTTCGATCCTCTCCGAGCTGGCGCGTCAGCAGCGGCTGGTGGTGGTCGAGTCCTTCGATGTGGCCGAGCCGAAGACGAAACTGCTGACGCAGCAGCTTGCCGGATACCGGCTCGACGAGGCGCTGATCGTCGCTGACGAAGTCGACCGCAATCTGTATCTGGCAGCGCGCAACGTGCCTCACGTCGAGGTCCGGGACGTGGCCGGGGTCGATCCGGTCAGCCTGGTGACCTACGAGAAGGTGGTCGTGACCGTGCCGGCGCTGCGCAAGTTCGAGGAGATGCTGGGATGAATCAGGAGAGAGTGTTCAGCGTCCTGCTCGGACCGCACGTCTCGGAAAAGACCACGACGGTGGCTGCGCACGCCAACCAGTATGTTTTCCGCGTGGCGCGGGATGCGACCAAGCCGGAGATCCGCACCGCGGTGGAACAGTTGTTCAAGGTGAAGGTCCTCGACGTGAGCGTCCTGAACGTCAAGGGCAAGGTGAAGCTGAATCGCAACGGTGTCGCGAAGCGGTCCGACTGGAAGAAGGCCTACGTCAGGCTCGAGGCCGGTCAGGACATCGACTTCACGGTTACGGACTAATCGGGAGCTGGGAAGATGGCAGTCGTAAAGAAAAAGCCGACTTCGCCGGGCAGGCGTTTCGTCGTGCAGGTCAGCGATGCGAGCCTGCACAAGGGTGCGCCGCATCGTGCCCTGCTCGAAGCACAGGGCAGGCACGGTGGGCGCAACAACTCCGGACGCATCACGGTGCGCCACCAGGGCGGCGGCCACCGTCAGCATTACCGCGTGATCGATTTCAAGCGTGCGAAGGATGGCATTCCGGCGCGCGTGGAGCGCCTCGAATACGATCCGAACCGCACGGCGCACATCGCGCTGCTGCTGTACCGCGACGGTGAGCGTCGCTACGTGATTGCCTCGCGCAACATGAAGGCCGGCGACGAGCTGCTGTCCGGTGAAGCCGCACCGATCAAGGAAGGCAACACGCTGCCGCTGCGCAATATTCCGCTCGGCTCGGTGGTGCATTGCATCGAGATGAAGCCGGGCAAGGGTGCGCAACTCGCACGCAGTGCCGGAGCCGGTGTGCAGTTGGTGGCCCGCGAGGGGCAGTATGCGACGTTGCGTCTGCGCTCCGGCGAGATGCGCAAGGTCCTGGTCGATTGCCGCGCGACACTGGGCGAAGTATCGAATGCCGAGAACAACCTGCGTTCGCTCGGCAAGGCCGGCGCGAAGCGCTGGCGCGGAGTGCGTCCAACGGTACGCGGCGTCGTGATGAACCCGGTCGATCACCCGCATGGTGGTGGTGAGGGTCGCACCAGCGGTGGCCGGCATCCGGTCACGCCGTGGGGCATACCGACCAAGGGTTACAAGACACGTTCCAACAAGCGCACCGATCGCATGATCGTACGCGCCCGCGGCAGGAAATAAGGGCAGCGGTTCCGCGCCAAACGGATCAAGAGGACTCAGACTGTGCCACGTTCGCTGAAGAAAGGACCATTCATCGACCTGCATCTCGTGAAGAAGGTCGAGACGGCAGCCTCCAAGGGCGACAAGCGACCGATCAAGACCTGGTCGCGTCGTTCGATGATTTCTCCCGACATGGTCGGGCTGACGATAGCCGTGCATAACGGTCGCCAGCACGTGCCGCTGCATGTCTCGGAGGAAATGGTTGGCCACAAGCTGGGCGAGTTTGCCGCCACGCGCACCTACAAGGGGCACGCGGCGGACAAGAAGGCGAAGAAGTAAGCGTACGGACGAGGTTCCTGAAGATGGAAGTCATGGCAAAACTCCGGGGCGCACGCATCTCCGCCCAGAAGGCCCGCCTGGTGGCGGACCAGATCCGCGGCAGGCCGGTGGAGGAAGCGCTGAATACGCTGGCGTTCAGCACCAAGAAGGCTGCCGTACTGGTGCGCAAGGTGCTCAATTCGGCGATCGCCAATGCAGAGCACAACGAGGGTGCGGACGTCGACGAGCTGAAGGTCAGCTCGGTGTACGTGGACGAGGGCGCAACGCTGAAGCGCATCATGCCGCGCGCCAAGGGCCGCGCCGATCGCATCATGAAGCGCAGCTGTCACATTACGGTCAAGGTTGCCGATCGCTGAGGCACAACGGGAGACACGATGGGTCAGAAAGTAAACCCGACCGGGATCCGGCTCGGGATCGTCCGCAAGCACAACTCGGTGTGGTATGCGGACAGCAAGAACTACGCGAAGAACCTGATCACGGATCTGCGTGCGCGCTCGTACATCGAGCAGCGCCTCGCAAACGCCTCGGTCAGCCGCGTGGTCATCGAGCGTCTGGCGCAGACTGCGCGCATCGTGGTGCACACGGCGCGCCCGGGTATCGTGATCGGCAAGAAAGGTGAAGACGTTGACCGTCTGCGCAAGGACCTGACCCGGCGCATGGGCGTGCCGGTACAGATCAACATCGAGGAAGTGCGCAAGCCCGACCTCGACGCGAAGCTGCTTGCACAGGGCGTGGCGCAGCAGCTCGAAAGGCGGATCATGTTCCGCCGTGCGATGAAGCGCGTGGTGCAGAGCGCGATGCGCGCCGGCGCCGAAGGCGTGAAGGTGCAGGTGAGCGGGCGGCTTGGCGGAGCCGAAATCGCGCGTACCGAATGGTATCGCGAAGGACGCGTCCCACTGCATACGCTGCGTGCCGACATCGACTACGCGACGCACGAGGCGCAGACCACCTACGGTGTGATCGGTGTGAAGGTGTGGGTGTTCAAGGGCGAGATCATCGGCCGGCCGGCCGAGGCCCAGGCGACAGCCACCAGGTAAGGGTCGCGCGACTCATTTGCGAGAGTAGACAACGATGTTGCAGCCGAAGCGGACCAAGTTTCGTAAACAGTTCAAGGGACGTAACCGTGGCCTTGCCCAGCGTGGCAGCAAGGTGAGCTTCGGGGAGTTCGGGTTGAAGACGACCGATCGCGGGCGTCTGACTGCGCGTCAGATCGAGGCCGCTCGACGTGCGCTCACCCGCCACATCAAGCGTGGCGGCAAGATCTGGATCCGGGTGTTCCCGGACAAGCCGATCTCGAAGAAGCCGCTCGAAGTGCGGATGGGATCGGGCAAGGGCAGCGTGGAGTACTGGGTTGCGCAGATCCAGCCGGGCAAGGTGCTCTACGAGATCGAGGGTGTAAGCGAGGAACTCGCGCGCGAGGCGCTCGCACTGGCAGCCGCCAAGCTGCCGATTCCGACGGTATTCGTGAAGAGAACGGTGATGTGATGAACGCAAGCGAACTGCGCGGGAAATCGATCGACGAGCTGAACCGGGAACTGCTTCGTCTGCTGGAGGCGCGCTTCAAGCTGCGCATGCAGAAGGCGACGGGGCAGCTTGGTCAGTCGCATCTGCTGAAGGCCCAGCGTCGTGACATCGCGCGCGTGAAGACCATTCTCGGGGAAAAGGCAGGTAAGTGAGCATGAACGCTGAGGCGGGCAAGAACGTACAGACGCTGACGGGTCGCGTAGTCAGCGACAAGATGGACAAGACGATCACGGTGCTGATCGAGCGCCGCGTGAAACATCCGGTGTATGGCAAGTACATCACGCGTTCGTCGAAAGTACATGCCCACGACGAGAACAACGAGTGCCGCACCGGTGATCTGGTCACGGTGCGCGAGACGCGCCCGTTGTCGCGCACGAAGACCTGGACGCTGGTGCGCATCGACGAGCGCCCGGTTCGCGTCGAAGCGTGACGCGGCGCAGACGGTGACGGCGGCACAGGCGAACTGGAGTAGAACATGATTCAGACCGAATCGTACCTGGAAGTGGCGGACAACAGCGGCGCGCGCCGCGTCATGTGCATCAAGGTGCTGGGTGGTTCGCACCGCCGTTATGCGCGCGTCGGTGATGTGATCAAGGTCACCGTGAAGGATGCGATCCCGCGCGGCCGGGTCAAGAAGGGGCAGGTGATGAACGCCGTGGTCGTACGCACGCGCAAGGGTGTGCGCCGTCCCGACGGATCGATCATCCGCTTCGACGACAATGCGGCGGTACTGCTGAACAACCAGTTGGCACCGATCGGCACGCGCATTTTCGGACCGGTGACACGTGAACTGCGC
This sequence comes from Pseudomonadales bacterium, assembly GCA_024234165.1. Lineage (NCBI taxonomy): Bacteria > Pseudomonadati > Pseudomonadota > Gammaproteobacteria > Pseudomonadales > Pseudomonadales bacterium. The sequence goes on along the minus strand of JACKOP010000005.1, from coordinate 47,327 downwards.
ACCGAGAAGTTCATGCGGATCATCTCGCTGGCACCCGAGGTTCTCTGAACCAGAGGCGCGGGGCAAGAGTAAAGAGACAAGAGATCAGGGCAATGGCAAAGATCAGGCGCAATGACGAGGTGATCGTCATCACCGGCAAGGACAAGGGCAAGCGCGGTCGCATCGTGCGCGTGCTCGACGATGACCGGGTGATCGTCGCGGGCGTGAACATGGTCAAGCGCCATACGCGCGCCAATCCGCAGCTCGGCACCGCCGGTGGCATCGTGGAGAAGGAAGCGTCGGTGCACGTGTCCAACGTGGCATTGGCCAACCCGACGACCGGCAAGGCCGATCGCGTCGGCTACAAGGTGCTCGCGGACAAGACCAGGGTGCGGGTGTTCCGCTCCTCGGGTGAACTCATCGACGGGTGACAGAAATGGCGAGATTCAAAGAGCTCTACAAGACCGAGATCGTTCCGAAGCTGATGAGCGAACTCGGCTGCAAGAGCGTTATGGAAGTTCCACGCATCACCAAGATCACGCTGAACATGGGCGTGGGCGAGGCGGTGGGTGACAAGAAGATCCTCGACAACGCGATGAACGACATGGCGCTGATTTCCGGCCAGAAGCCGGTGGCGACCAAGGCGCGCAATTCGATCGCCGGATTCAAGATCCGTGAGGGTTGGCCGGTGGGCTGCAAGGTCACGTTGCGCCAGGCGCGCATGTACGAGTTTCTGGAGCGTCTGATCGACATCGCGATCCCGCGCATGCGCGATTTTCGCGGCATCAGCGCCAAGAGCTTCGATGGCCGCGGCAACTTCTCGATGGGCATCTCCGAGCAGATCATCTTTCCGGAAATCGACTACGACAAGATCGATGCGTTGCGCGGGATGGACATCGCGATCGCGACGACTGCACGTACGGACGACGAAGCGCGCGCGTTGCTGCGGGCATTCAACTTTCCTTTCAGGGGCTGAGTCCAGATGGCCAAGACTTCAATGATCGAGCGGGAAAAGAAGCGCCAGCGTGTGGTCGCGAAATACGCGAAGAAGCGCGCCGAGCTGAAGGAGCGGATTCGCGACCCGAAGCTCGGTGACGACGAGCGCTGGGACGCGATCGTTGCGTTGCAGAAGCTGCCGCGCAACGCGAATCCGGTACGTCTGCGTACCCGCTGCGAGATCACTGGTCGTCCGAATGGCGTGTATCGCCGTTTCGGGCTTGGCCGCAACAAGCTGCGCGAGGCGGCCATGCGCGGGGATATCCCCGGGCTGGTCAAGTCGAGCTGGTAGTACCACGCGAGGTGGAATCGATATGAGCATGCAGGATCCGATCGCGGACATGCTGACCCGCATCCGCAATGCCCAGGCCAGGGCGAAGGCAACGGTGAAGATGCCATCGTCGTCGCTGAAGCTTGCGATTGCGCGCGTGCTGCGCGACGAGGGCTACATCGCCGGCTTCAAGGTTGCCGCGGAAGAAGGCAAGCCGGTTCTCGAAGTGGCGCTGAAGTACCACGAGGGCAAGCCGGTGATCGCCGAGATCGATCGCGTCAGCCGTTCCAGCCTGCGTCGCTACGCCGGCAAGGATGCGTTGCCGAAGGTGCGCGCAGGGTTGGGTATCGCAATCATCTCGACGAGCAAGGGCGTGATGAGCGACCGTGCCGCACGCGCGGCCGGCATCGGCGGCGAAATCCTTTGCACCGTGTTCTGATGTGACGAACTGATCGACGGGTAAGAACCATGTCCAGAGTTGCCAAGAAACCCGTAGTCCTGCCGGCAGGCGTCGAAGTGACGCTGAGCGGGAACGCGGTGGTGGTCAAGGGGAGCAAGGGCTCCCTCCAGTTGACCGTGCACGAATCGGTACGGGTCGAGAGGCAGGACGACCTGCTCACCTTCACGCCGCGCAGCGCGGATATGACTGCCGATTCGCTGACCGGTACCACGCGCGTACTCGTCGGCAATATGGTTACCGGCGTGTCGACGGGTTTCGAGCGTCGGCTGCAACTGATCGGTGTCGGCTATCGCGCCGCGGCCAAGGGCGAGACGTTGAGCCTGACGCTTGGTTTCTCGCACCCGGTCGAGTACCAGTTGCCGACTGGCGTCACGGCGGAGACGCCGACGCAGACGGAGATCGTGCTGAAAAGCGCCGACAAGCAGTTGCTGGGGCGTGTGGCGGCGGAGATCCGGGCGTTCCGTCCGCCGGAGCCCTACAAGGGCAAGGGTGTGCGTTACTCGGATGAAAACGTGATTCGCAAGGAAGCGAAGAAGAAGTAGGGCCAAAGACATGAGCGACAAGCAGGCAGCAAGAGTGCGCCGAGCACGGCGCAGCCGCGCCAAGATGCGCGAACTGGGAGTGTACCGGCTCTGCGTACACCGCACGCCGCAGCACATCTATGCGCAGATCATCTCGCCCGCGGGCGACCGGGTGTTGGCGAGTGCGTCGACGCTGGAGAAGGATCTGCGTGGCGGTTCCACCGGCAATGCCGATGCCGCAGGCAGTGTGGGCCGCCTGATCGCCGAGCGGGCGCTGGCGGCAGGGATCACCCGCGTCGGCTTCGACCGCAGCGGTTTCCGGTATCACGGGCGCGTCAAGGCACTGGCTGAAGGTGCGCGCGCAGGCGGTTTGGAATTCTAGGGTACGACTATGGCGTTCGAACGGCAGGATTCAGGTGCTAACGAGGGCTTCCAGGAGAAGCTCGTCCAGGTCAACCGCGTAGCGAAGGTCGTGAAGGGCGGACGCATTTTCGCGTTCACCGCACTCACGGTCGTCGGTGACGGCAAGGGCAAGGTCGGCTTCGGGCGTGGCAAGGCGCGCGAGGTTCCGGCGGCGATCCAGAAGGCCATGGATGCGGCACGCCGCAACATGATCCAGGTCGAGCTCAATCACGGCACCATCCAGTATCCGGTGCGTGCGGGTCATGGCGCCTCCAAGGTGTTCATGCAGCCGGCCAGCGAGGGTACCGGAGTCATTGCCGGAGGTGCGATGCGCGCCGTACTCGAAATCGCCGGCGTCCAGAACGTACTGGCCAAGTGCTACGGCTCGACGAATCCGGTCAACGTCGTGCGTGCGACGATCGCAGCACTGAAATCGGTGCACACGCCGGAAGAGATCGCGGCCAAGCGCGGCAAGACCGTGGCCGACATCGTCGGTTGAGACGGGAGATACAGGTGATGACGAATCAGGGCAGGACACTGAAGGTGACGCTGGTGCGCAGCACCGCGGGCAGGCTTGCGAGCCACCGCGCCTGCGTCAGGGGGCTTGGGCTGCGTCGCATCGGGCACGCGGTCGAGGTCGAGGACACGCCCGCGATTCGCGGCATGATCAACAGGGTCGAATACCTGTTGAAGATCGAAGGTGCATGAGATGAGCGACCAAAAGATGCGTCTGAACACGCTTGCCTCGGCTCCCGGCCATCGCCATGCGCCCAAGCGCATCGGGCGCGGCATGGGTAGCGGACTCGGCAAGACCGGCGGCCGCGGGCACAAGGGCCAGAAGGCGCGCAAGAGCGGCAACGTCCGGCCAGGTTTCGAAGGCGGTCAGATGCCGTTGCAGCAGCGGCTGCCGAAATACGGCTTCACGTCGCGGATAGCGCGGGTGACGGCCCAGTTGCGCACGTCGGAATTGAACGGGGTCGAAGCCGACGTCGTCGATCTGGACACGCTGAAGGCGGCGAACGTGATCACGCGCAACATCGAGCGCGTGCGCGTGTTTCTGTCCGGACCGGTCGGTAGGGCACTGAATCTGAAGGGCATTGCGGTCACACGCGGAGCGCGTGCGGCGATCGAGGCCGCGGGCGGCAAGGTCGAGGACTGATGGCAAAGCTGCCGGGCGCTGGACTGAACCAGGCGGGGTTGGGAGAGCTCTGGGCGCGCCTGCGCTTCCTGTTTCTCGGCCTGATCGTCTACCGGATCGGGACGCATATCCCGGTACCCGGCATCGATCCGAACCAGTTGAAGGCGGTGTTCAGCCAGAATCAGGGCACGATCGTCGGGCTGTTCAACATGTTTTCGGGCGGTGCGCTCGAGCGCATGAGTGTGATGGCGCTCGGGGTGATGCCGTATATCTCGGCGTCGATCATCGTGCAGTTGATGAGCTCGGTGATGCCGCAGCTCGAGCAGCTCAAGAAGGAAGGTGAAGCGGGGCGACGCAAGATCACGCAGTACACGCGTTACGGCACGCTGCTGCTGGCAGCGGTCCAGGCGAGCGGCATGGCGGTCGGCATGGCGGCACAGGGGCTGTTCTACTCCGCGGGTTTCAGCGTGGTGTTCGTCGCGATCGTAGCGCTGATCGCCGGCGCGATGTTCATGATGTGGCTCGGCGAGCAGATCACCGAGCGTGGCATCGGCAACGGAATTTCGATGCTGATCTTCGCGGGTATCGTGGCCGGCTTGCCGAGTGCGCTCGGGCAGACGCTCGAGCAGGCGCGCCAGGGCGAACTGAACATACTGGTGATGCTCGTCATCCTGGTGATCGCGGTGGGCGTGGTGTTCCTGATCGTGCGCATCGAACGCGGTCAGCGCCGGATCACGGTGAACTACGCGAAGCGCCAGGTCGGAAGACGCGTCGTGCAGGGGCAGGCGAGCCATCTGCCGCTGAAGGTGAACATGTCCGGCGTGATCCCGGCGATCTTCGCAAGCAGCATCCTGCTGTTCCCGGCGTCGATCGCGCAGTGGTTCGGGCAATCGGCGCAGAGCATGGAATGGCTGCAGAGTGTGGCGTTCATGATCGGACCGGGGCAGCCGTTGAACATCGTGCTGTTCACGGTGCTGATCGTGTTCTTCTGTTTCTTCTATACGGCGCTGGTATTCAACCCGAAGGAAGTGGCGGACAACCTGAAGAAGTCCGGGGCCTATGTGCCGGGGATCCGCCCCGGTGAGCAGACCGCGAGCTTCATCGATGGAGTGCTCACCCGGCTGACGCTGTTCGGCGCCATATACATGACGGCCGTCTGCCTGTTGCCGCAGGCGCTGGTGGTGCTGTGGAACGTACCGTTCTATCTGGGTGGTACCTCGTTGCTGATCGTGGTGGTCGTGGTGATGGATTTCATGGCGCAGGTCCAGTCGCACCTGATGTCGCACCAGTACGAGTCGCTGATGAAGAAGGCGAACCTGAAGAGTTATGGCCGCCGTTGAGGCGTTCCGGGAAGGAGATCCGAAATGAAAGTACAGGCATCGGTGAAGAAGGTGTGCCGCAACTGCAAGATCGTGCGTCGCAAGGGCACCGTGCGCGTGATCTGCAAGGTCGAGCCGCGCCACAAGCAGCGCCAGGGTTGAGCGGGAATAGTGCGCGGCGCGCTGCGTCGCGGTTGATATTGCATCCTGCCGGGAATAAACTGCCGCGCTTTTTCATGCGCCGGCCGAACCGGAAAGAAGACGGAGTGATCTGAATGGCTCGTATCGCTGGAGTCAACATACCCGACCACAAGCACGCGGTGATCGCGTTGACTTACATCTACGGGATCGGTCGCAGCACGGCACAGAAGATCTGCGAAGCCACCGGGGTGGCCCAGCACGCGAAGATTTCCTCGCTGTCGGAAGAGCAGGTCGAGGCACTGCGCGGCGCCGTGGCGCGCCATTCGGTCGAGGGCGATCTGCGCCGCGAAGTCAACATGAGCATCAAGCGGCTGATGGACCTGGGCTGCTACCGCGGTCTGCGTCATCGCCGGGGGCTGCCGGTCCGTGGCCAGCGCACCAAGACCAACGCGCGCACCCGCAAGGGACCGCGGCGCCAGATTCGCAAGTAACAGCATCATCCGGGCCGGCGAGACGGCTCGAACGGGGAATCACAGGAACAGAACATGGCAAAGCCGTCGCAAGCGAAGGTTGTCAAGAAGAAGGTCCGCCGCCAGGTGGCCGACGGCGTGGCACATATCCACGCGTCCTTCAACAACACCATCGTCACGATCACCGACCGCCAGGGCAATACGCTCAGCTGGGCGACTTCAGGCGGTGCGGGTTTTCGCGGTTCACGCAAGAGCACGCCGTTCGCGGCACAGGTGGCTGCAGAGAAGGCGGGCAACATCGCCCTCGAATACGGGCTGCGGAACCTGGACGTGCAGGTCAAGGGCCCTGGGCCGGGCCGCGAGTCCGCAGTGCGTGCGCTGAATGCCTGTGGCTACAAGATCACCAACATCACCGACGTGACGCCGATCCCGCATAACGGATGCCGGCCGCCAAAGAAGCGTCGCGTGTAAATCTACTGGATCAGGGTAACTGGAATGGCGAGATATCTCGGACCGACCTGCAAGCTTTCGCGCCGCGAGGGCACGGACCTCTTCCTGAAGAGCGGTGTGCGCGCGCTTGACTCGAAGTGCAAGACCGAAACAGCACCCGGGCAGCATGGCCAGCGCCGTGGCCGGTTGTCGGACTACGGCGTGCAGTTGCGCGAGAAGCAGAAGGTGCGCCGGATCTACGGCGTACTCGAAAAGCAGTTCAGCAACTATTACAGGGACGCAGCACGCCAGCGTGGTGCCACCGGCGAGAACCTGTTGCGCCTGCTCGAGTCGCGCCTGGACAACGTGGTTTACCGCATGGGCTTCGGCGCCACCCGCGCCGAGTCGCGCCAGCTCGTCTCGCACAGTGCGATCCTGGTCAACGGGCGCAAGCTGAACATTCCGTCCTACCAGGTCAAGGCCGGGGACGTGATTTCGGTGCGCGAGCGCGCCAAGGCGCAATTGCGCATCCAGTCGGCGATGACGCTGGCTGCCCAGCGCGGTACTGCCGAATGGATCGAGATCGATGCCAACAAGCTCGAGGGCACCTTCAAGCGGGTCCCTGATCGCGTCGATCTCTCTCCCGAAATCAACGAGAACCTGATCGTGGAGCTCTACTCGAAGTAAGGTCCGTGTCCGGGAACCAGTGTGCAGGTGTCATATGCAAGCCAACGTCAGCGAATTTTTCACCCCACGTCTGATCGACGTCCAGCAGGTCGCCCCCACGCGTGCGCGCGTTACGCTGGAGCCGCTCGAGCGTGGTTTTGGACATACCCTGGGTAATGCGCTGCGTCGCATCCTGCTCTCGTCGATGCCCGGATGCGCGGTGACCGAGGTCGAGATCGAAGGGGTGCTGCACGAGTACAGCACGATCGAGGGTGTACAGGAGGACGTGATCGACATCCTGCTGAACCTGAAGGGACTTGCGGTGGTGATGCACGGGCGCGATCACACCACGCTCACGTTGAACGGCAAGGGACCCGGTGTGGTCACGGCCGGCGACATCCAGCTCGATCACGACGTGGAGATCCGCAATCCCGATCATGTGATCGCGCACCTCAACGCCGGTGGCGCACTGCGCATGCAGATCAAGGTGGAGCGTGGTCGCGGCTACGTGCCGGCGGAAGCGCACGCCCAGGACGAAGAAGCGACACGCACGATCGGTCGGCTGCAGCTCGACGCGAGCTTCACGCCGGTGCGCCGCATGGCGTACAACGTCGAAGCGACGCGGGTCGAACAGCGCACCGACCTCGACAAGCTGGTGATCGATCTCGAGACCAACGGTACCATCGATCCGGAAGAAGCGATTCGCCGAGCCGCGACCATCCTGCACGAGCAGTTGTCGGTGTTCGTCGAGCTGAAGGACCGCGAGCCGGTTGCCCAGGCAGGACAGGGCAGCGAGCCGGTCGATCCGATCCTGCTGCGGCCGGTGGACGATCTGGAACTCACGGTGCGTTCGGCCAACTGCCTGAAGGCGGAAAACATTTACTACATTGGGGATCTGGTGCAACGCACCGAGGTCGAGTTGCTGAAGACGCCGAACCTTGGCAAGAAGTCGCTGACGGAGATCAAGGACGTGCTCGCATCGCGCGGGCTGTCGCTGGGTCTGCGCCTCGAGAGCTGGCCGCCGGCAAGCTTGAAGAACGAAGGCCGCGCGCACTGAGTGGCGCAGGCGCAACACGCTGATACAGGACCAGGACAATGCGTCACCGCACCTCAGGACGTCAACTGAACCGCAACAGCCCGCACCGCACGGCGATGTGGCGCAACATGACCGTGTCGCTGGTCGAGCACGAGTTGATCCGCACGACGCTGCCGAAAGCGAAGGAACTGCGCCGTTTTGCCGAACCGCTGATCACGCTGGCGAAGAGCGATTCGGTCGCCAATCGGCGCCTCGCGTTCAGCCGTACCGGCAGCAAGGAAGCAGTCGGCAAGCTGTTCAATGAGCTGGGGCCTCGCTACAAGGAGCGCCCGGGTGGCTATATCCGCATCCTGAAATGCGGTTTCCGCCCCGGTGACGCGGCTCCGATGGCCTACGTCGAACTGGTAGACCGCCCGCAGACGATTGCCTCGAACGACGACGACGATTGAACCACCCGCGTGAATAGGGCCGTGCGCTGTGCGCGAAATGGGCGTGCGCGGCACGCCCGTACATTCGCTCGTTGTGTGGTTGTAGGGGGCGTGCCGCGCACGCCCTTCGTGCCGCGCACGCCCTCCTCGTGCGTGCCGCGCACGCCCTCCTCGTGGATGCGCGCCGCGCGAGATACGGGCGCGCGCCGCGCGAGAGATACGGGCGCGCGCCGCGCGAGAGATACGGGCGCGCGCCGCGCGAGAGATACGGGCGCGCGCCGCGCGCCCCTACACGTAACCTCTTGGGTTGCGTGACTGCCAGTTCCAGGTATCGCGACACATCGCGTCGACGTCGCGGCTTGCTTCCCATCCCAGTTCGCGCTTCGCCAGCGCCGGATCCGCATAACAACTGGCGACGTCGCCCGGACGCCGTGGCGCGATGCGGTAGTTGATGCGCCGGTCACAGGCGCGTTCGAAGGCCGCGATCATCTCCAGTACCGAATAGCCTCTGCCGGTGCCCAGGTTGAAGGCGCGCACTCCGGCCTGCGGCGGGCGCGTCAGTGCAGCCAGGTGCCCCAGCGCGAGGTCGACCACGTGGATGTAGTCGCGCACCCCGGTGCCGTCGGAGGTGGGGTAATCGTTGCCCCAGACGCTGAGGCACTCGAGCTTGCCGACTGCGACCTGGGCCACATACGGCATCAGGTTGTTCGGGATTCCGGCTGGATCCTCTCCGATCAGACCGCTCGCGTGTGCTCCGACCGGGTTGAAGTAACGCAGCAGTGTGATGTCCCAGGCGGGATCTGCGCACTGCTGGTCACGCAGCATCTCCTCGATGAACAGCTTGGTGCGTCCGTAGGGGTTGTTGGCCGAGAGCGCAAAGTCCTCGCGGATCGGCACCGCGACCGGGTCACCATAGACCGTGGCCGATGAGCTGAACACGAGGCGGCGCACGCCGGCCTCGCCCATGCACTCGAGCAGGCGTAGCGTGCCGGCGATGTTGTTGTCGTAGTAGATCAGCGGCTTCAGTACCGATTCGCCGACGGCCTTCAGTCCGGCAAAGTGGATCACGGCGTCCAATGCATGGCGGGCGAACAGCTCGCGCAGTGCTGGCGCATCGCGCAGATCGGCACGCACGAAGGCGAAATCGCGTCCGGTGATGGAGCGCACCCGCCGCAGTGCCGTCTCGCTGCTGTTGACGAGGTTGTCGAGCACGACGATGTCGTGTCCTGCCTGCAGCAGTTCGACACAGGTATGGCTGCCGATGTAGCCGGCGCCGCCGGTGACCAGAATTTTCATGCGTGCTTCGTCCGTATGCTTCGAGTGGTATCCGTCATGACCTCGCGAGCCAGCAGAGGCGCCAGAAAGCGACCGGTGTGCGAGCGCGGATCGGCTGCGAGCTGCTCCGGCGTGCCTTCGCTGACGATGGTGCCGCCGCCGTCGCCGCCTTCGGGTCCCAGGTCGATGACCCAGTCTGCGGTCTTGATCACGTCGAGGTTGTGTTCGATCACGATCACGGTGTTGCCATGGTCACGCAGGCGGTGCAGCACGTTCAACAACTGCTGTACATCGTGGAAATGCAGGCCCGTGGTCGGCTCGTCGAGGATGTACAGCGTCCTGCCGGTATCGCGTTTCGACAGCTCGCGCGCGAGCTTCACCCGTTGGGCTTCGCCGCCTGAAAGCGTGGTTGCTGCCTGTCCGAGCCGGATGTACGACAGGCCGACCTCGACCAGCGTCTCCAGCTTGCGCGCGATCACCGGCACTGCAGCGAAGAAGGCCAGCGCCTCCTCGATCGTCATCTCGAGCACTGCGTGGATGTTGCGGCCCTTGTACTGCACGTCCAGCGTCTCGCGGTCGTAGCGCTGGCCCTTGCAGACGTCGCAGGGGACGTAGATGTCGGGCAGGAAGTGCATTTCGACACGCGTCACGCCGTCGCCGTGACAGGCTTCGCAGCGCCCGCCCTTGACGTTGAAGCTGAAGCGTCCTGGTCCGTAACCACGCGAGCGCGCCTCGGCAGTCGCCGCGAACAGCTCGCGGATCGGTGTGAACAGCCCGGTATAGGTCGCCGGGTTGGAGCGCGGCGTGCGCCCGATCGGGCTCTGGTCGATATCGATGCACTTGTCGAAGTGCTCCAGCCCGCTGATCGCGGTGTGTGTCGCAGCGCCCAGCGTGCTCGCCCCGTTCAGCGCGGTCGCTGCGAGCGGATACAGCGTGTTGTTGACCAGCGTGGATTTGCCCGAGCCGGAGACACCGGTCACGCAGACCAGAAGCCCGACCGGAAACACGGCATTCACCTGCTTCAGGTTGTTGCCGGCGGCGCCGCTCAGCACGAGCTGGCGGTGCGGGTCGCACGGTGTGCGCCGTGATGGCAGTGCGATGCGCCGCCGTCCGGCGAGGTAATCGCCGGTGATCGAGCGCGGTTCCGCGATGATGTCGGCGACGGTGCCGCTGGCAATGATTTCGCCGCCGTGCGCCCCGGCTCCGGGTCCGATGTCGATCAGGTGATCGGCGCAACGAATCGCGTCCTCGTCGTGCTCTACCACGATCACCGTATTGCCGATGTCGCGCAAGTGCGTCAGTGTGGCGAGCAGGCGCGCGTTGTCGCGCTGGTGCAGGCCTATCGAGGGTTCGTCGAGAATGTACATCACGCCGACCAGACCCGCACCGATCTGGCTCGCGAGCCGGATCCGTTGCGCTTCCCCGCCGGACAAGGTCTCGGCGCTGCGATCGAGCGTCAGGTAGTCGAGCCCGACGTTGACCAGGAAGCCGAGCCGGCTGTCGAGCTCGCGCAGGATTCGCTCCGCAATCTGGCCGCGGCGTCCGCCGAGAGTGAGCGAGCCGAAGTACCGGTGCGCTGCTCCCACCGGCAGCATCGACAGATCCGGCAGCGAGCGGTCGTCGATGAACACGTGGCGTGCCTCGATGCGCAGCCGGCTGCCGTCACAGACGGCACAGCGACGCGTGCCGATGAACTTCGCCAGTTCCTCGCGCACCAGCGCCGAGTCGGTCTCGCGGTAGCGGCGCTCCATGTTCGGCACGATGCCCTCGAAGCGGTGCGTGCGCTGCACGATGTCGCCGCGCTCGTTCGCGTAGTCGAAGCGGATCACCTCGTCGCCGCTGCCGTAGAGCACCGCCTTGCGCTGACTTGGTGTGAGCTCGCTGAACGCCACGTCGGTACTGAAGCCGTAATGACGCGCCAGCGACTGCAGCATATGGAAATAGTAGGCGTTGCGCCGGTCCCAGCCCCGGATCGCGCCGTGTGCGAGGCTCGCGCCCGGGTTCTGCACGATGCGTTCGATGTCGAAGAACTGCTGCTGGCCGAGTCCGTCGCAGCCCGGGCACGCCCCGGCCGGGTTGTTGAACGAGAACAGGCGTGGTTCGAGTGCTGCGATGCTGTGACCGCAGTGCGGGCAGGCGAAGCGCGCGCAGAACAGTTGCTCCTCGCCGGGTTCGTCCATCGGGGCGACGATGGCCAGTCCGTCGGCAAGCGCGAGTGCGGTCTCGAACGATTCGGCAAGCCGCTGGGCAATATCCGAACGCACGCGAAAGCGGTCGACCACCACCTCGATCGTGTGCTTGCGTGCCTTGTCCAGCGGGGGTACATCGTCGAGCTCGGTCACGCGGCCGTCGATGCGCGCACGCACGAAACCGCTGCCGCGCAACTGCTCGAGCGTCTGTACGTGCTCGCCCTTGCGCTCGCGCACCACCGGGGCAAGCAGCATGCGGCGCGCCCCTTCAGGCAACGCGAGTACCGCATCGACCATCTGGCTCACGGTCTGTGCGCTGAGCGGCAGACCGTGCTCCGGGCAGCGCGGCTCACCGGCGCGGGCGAACAGCAGGCGCAGGTAATCGTGGATCTCGGTGATCGTGCCCACGGTCGAGCGCGGGTTGTGCGAGGTCGATTTCTGCTCGATCGAGATCGCCGGTGAAAGCCCTTCGATATGGTCGACGTCGGGCTTTTCCATGACCGACAGGAACTGCCGCGCGTACGTGGACAGTGATTCGACGTAGCGCCGCTGCCCCTCGGCGTAGAGGGTGTCGAAGGCGAGCGAGGACTTGCCCGAACCCGACAGGCCGGTGACCACGACGAGGCGGTCGCGCGGAATGTCGAGATCGACGTTCTTCAGGTTGTGGGTGCGCGCGCCGCGCACCTGTATCATGGCCATGGGAGCGTGTACGGATCGGCAAATGGGCGAGTATACGCGCTCGCAGCGGGCACGAGCGCCTGCACCCGGATGACGGAACGAAGAGGGAGTACGCATGGAGAACGCCGGACTGGACTGTTTCAAGGCCTACGATGTGCGCGGGCGCATCCCGGACGAATTGAATCCCGGGATCGCTTACCGCATCGGTCGCGCCTATGCCGCGGTGGTGCAGCCGCGCAGCGTGATGGTGGGGCACGATATCCGCCTGAGCAGTGCCGAGATCTGCTCGGCGCTGGTCGAGGGGTTGCGTGATTCCGGGGTCGACGTGCTCGACATCGGGCAGTGTGGCACCGAAGAGATCTACTTCGCGACCTTCGACCAGCGTGTCGACGGCGGCATCGTCGTCACGGCCAGCCACAATCCGAAGGACTACAACGGGATGAAGTTCGTGCGCGAGGGATCGCGTCCGATCAGCAGCGACTCCGGCTTGCTCGAGATCAGGGACCAGGCGCAACGCAATGCGTTTGCGCCGGTCGGCGCGCGTGGCTCGCTGCGCCGTGTCGATGTGCGCGCGCGCTACGTCGAGCACCTGCTTGGCTACATCGACCGCGCGCTGCTGAAGCCGCTGAAGGTCGTGGTCAACGCGGGCAACGGCGGTGCCGGCGCGGTCATCGACGCGCTGGAGCCGCACCTGCCGCTGCGCTTCGTCAAGGTACATCACGAGGCAGACGGCAATTTTCCGCACGGCGTACCGAACCCGCTGCTCGAGGAAAACCGCGCATCGACGATCGAGGCGGTCATTGCGCACGGGGCTGACTTCGGCGTTGCCTGGGACGGTGACTTCGACCGCTGCTTCCTGTTCGACGAGAAGGGTGGTTTCATCGAGGGGTATTACATCGTCGGCCTGCTCGCGGAGGCATTCCTGAGGAGCCATCCCGGCGAGCGGATCGTGCACGACCCGCGCCTGACGTGGAACACGATCGATATCGTGCAGGGTCTGGGCGGAGTGCCGGTCTGCACCAAGACCGGGCACGCGTTCATCAAGGAGCGCATGCGCGCCGAGAACGCGATCTACGGTGGGGAAATGAGTGCACACCACTACTTTCGCGATTTCGCGTACTGCGATTCGGGCATGATCCCGTGGCTGCTGGTGGCCGGGCTGGTCTGTGCCAGCGGCAAGCCCTTGTCGGCGCTGATCGCCGAGCGTGCCGCGCGTTTCCCGTGCAGCGGCGAGATCAACAGCCGTGTCAGTGACCCGGCCGCATTGCTCGCCGGCATCGAGGCCCGTTACCGGTCCACCGCCACGGTCGTCGACCACATCGACGGGCTCAGCATGGAGTTCCCGGACTGGCGCTTCAATGTGCGCATGTCGAACACCGAGCCGGTGGTGCGCCTGAACGTGGAATCGCGCGGGGATGTGGCGCTGATGGAGGCCCGGCGTGACGAACTGCTGGCGCTGGTTCGTGGCGCATAGGCGCCTCGGCGTCCGTCGCAGCTACCAGAGGCTTCTCAGGTCACGCCACAGCGGGTTCATCGTGCTGATCAGGTGCGCCCTGCGCGCACGGTTCCAGTGGCGCAACTGTCGTTCGCGCCGGCATGCCGTCTCGGCGTCGTTGCACAGCTCGAAATACAACAGGTGTTCGGTGGCGGGTTCGCACGCGTGTGTTCCGGGATGTAGTCCCGGATCGCGCGTCAGCCGCGTGCGCAGTACCTGCGCATCGGGGTCGGAGAGAATGACGATGAAGTAGCCGTCCATGGCCGGGTTCCTGCCTGCATGGCTTGCGACGACTATTGCGCGTGCGCTGTCGCGCAAGCCATGCGAGTTTTCCCAATCACATGCCCGGTATTTCGTACCGTGACAGGCCGCGCAGACGGTTGCTACGATGCCATGCGCAACGAACCGGAGATTCCCCTCGAACCATGTCGACGCAAACGGGTACCACGCGCACGCGCGTGAACAGGCACCCGCTGGCCGTGATCTTTTTCACGGTCTTTCTCGACCTCGTTGGCTTCGGGATCATCATCCCGCTGAGTCCCTACCTCGCGCGCGAGTTTGGCGCCTCGGCCTTCGAAGTCGGCTTGTTGATGGCCGTCTACTCGGGCATGCAGTTTCTGTTCTCGCCGTTCTGGGGCGGGATCAGCGACCGCGTCGGTCGCCGTCCGGTGCTGCTGGTCAGCATCGCCGGGACGGCGATCGCACACACCCTGTTCTATTTTGCCGACCACCTGTGGCTGCTGTTCGCGGCGCGCCTGCTGGCCGGCGCCTTCAGCGCCAACATCTCGACGGCGATGGCGTATATCGCGGATATCACGCCGGCGCAGGACCGATCCCGGAACATGGGGTTGATCGGTGCGGCCTTCGGTCTCGGTTTCGTGCTCGGTCCGGCGATCGCCGGACTGCTCGCGCATTTCGGCGAGAACTTTCCGGCCTTGGCTGCGGCCTTCCTGAGCCTGCTGAATTTCACCCTGGCGGTGTTCGTGCTGGACGAGTCGCTGAGCGAGCAGAGCCGCCGCCAGCGCCCGCGTGGCTCGCGCCTCAGGAGCATCGCGGAGAAAATGCAACGGCCTGTCGTCGGTTCGCTGCTGTTTGCGCAGTTCGCGATCGGCCTCGCGATGGCCAACATGGAGGCTTCGCTGTTTCTCTACATGCAGGACCGTTTTGGCTGGGGTGTGCGGCAGTCGAGTTACGGGTTTGCGTACGTGGGAATCTGTATCGCGTTCACGCAGGGCTATCTGGTGCGCAAGTACCTGCCCAGCCACGGCGAGCGTCGCATGCTCATCATCGGTTTTCTTTTCTTCATCTGCGGCATGCTCTTCGTCGGGCTGAGTCCGTGGATCTGGCTGCTTGCGTTGGCGATGACTGCGCTCGCGTTGGGCAACGGCTTCATCAATCCGGCGGTCTCGGGCAGCATCAGTCTGTTGACCCCTGCGCACGAGCAGGGCGAGGTGCTCGGCGTCAACCAGTCGATAGCGGCGCTGGCGCGGATCATCGGGCCGTTGATGGGCGGTTACATCTACGATCACGTATCGCGGCCGTCGCCGTTTTACGTGGCAGCGCTGATGGCTGCTGCGGGGCTGGCCATCGTCTGGCGTGCGCGTGCAGGCTTGCCGCAGGTCGGCCGGGACGGATGATCCGGGCTGCGCACGGGTACGGTCGTGGCGGATTGCGCTTGCCCGTGCTGTTGACCTGCTGGCGTGAATCCGAATGCGAGATGACCTGAACCGAGGAGAGTCCAGAGATGAGCAGCAACTACACCCCACCCAGGGTCTGGAAGTGGGAAACCGGTGCTACCGGCGGCAGGTTCGCGAACATCAACCGTCCGATCGCCGGACCCACGCATGAGAAGGAACTGCCGGTCGGCAGGCACCCGTTGCAACTGTATTCGCTCGGTACGCCGAACGGTGTCAAGGTCACGATCCTGCTCGAGGAACTGCTGGCGGCGGGATTCAGCGGTGCCGAATACGATGCGTGGCTGATTCGCATCGATGGCGAGCAGTTCGGCAGCGGTTTCGTCGCGGTCAATCCGAACTCGAAGATCCCGGCGCTGCTCGACCGCAGCATGGATCCGCCGCTGCGTGTGTTCGAATCCGGATCGATCCTGCTGTATCTGGCCGACAAGTTCGCTGCCTTCGTGCCGCGTGACGTGCGCGGGCGCACCGAGTGTCTGAACTGGCTGTTCTGGCAGATGGCGAGTACCCCGATCCTCGGCGGTGGGTTCGGACATTTCTACACGTATGCGCCGGAAAAGTACGAATACCCGATCAACCGCTACACGATGGAAGTGAAGCGCCAGCTCGACGTGCTGAATCGCGAGCTTGCGAGCCGACCGTATATTGCCGGCGCCGAATACACGATCGCCGACATGGCGATCTGGCCGTGGTACGGCGCGGTCGTCATGGGCAAGGTCTACGACGCCGGCGAGTTTCTCGAAACGCACACCTACACCCATGTGCTGCGCTGGGCGCACGAGATCGCCGAGCGTCCGGCCGTGAAGCGAGGCCGGCGGGTCAACAATGTATGGGGCGAACCGTCGAGCCAGTTGGCCGAGCGCCACGACGCCAGTGATTTCGAGCGTATTGAAATCAGCAGTTGACGAAGCGCGGTGGTTTTTGCGCCCGTGCCGTGTGTCCCGGGTGAGCGCGATTCCGTGGCGGTTGTGTGCACAAATTACGTAGAAACCGGTGATCGGCCAGCCGGTGGGACGCTCTGGACTACGCTTGGAGTCCGGTCGACCGGTACTGCCAGGCGACACAACACGGAGAAAAAACCATGAAGAGACAGCATCATGCGGTCAAGGCCCTGTGTCTGGCCATCGGTACGCTGATGGCAGCCACGTCGCAGGCGCCGGTTCATGCGCAGGATCGCGTTGCGCTCGAGGAGATCATCGTCACCGCGCAGAAGCGCGAGGAAAACCTGTAGGAAGTGCCGCTGGCGATTTCGGCGGTATCGGGTGCGGAACTGGAGATGCGCAATATCCAGAGCCTCGGGGATCTGAACGCCATCGCGCCGAACGTGATGTTTCGTCCCAACGCCGGTGTGCAGACGATCTCTACCGTCTCGATTCGCGGCAGTACCAACGGACAGCCGGCGATCTGGTTCGACGCGCCGGTTGGGCTGTATCTGAACGGCGTCTATCTGGGCAAGTCCCAGGGCAACGTGTTCGATGTGATCGATCTCGAGCGCGTCGAGGTGCTGCGCGGTCCGCAGGGCACGCTGTTCGGTCGCAACACCGAGGGAGGCGCGATCAACTTCGTCACGCGTCGCCCGTCCGGTGAATTCAGCGGCAACGCGAAGCTCGAGCTTGGCAACTACAACCGTCGTATCGGCCGTGTCCAGATGGACCTGCCGCAGTGGGGCGTTGCCTCGGCCAGCTTCGCCGCGCGCAAGGAGGTTGCAGACGGCTGGGCAAAGAACCGGACCGGCCCGGATTTCGGCGATGCCGACAAGGAGGCATTCCGCGCTTCGCTGAAGCTCGATATTGCCGATGACCTGGTTGCCGTCTACGACTTCGACTACTCGAACCTCGACCAGGCGCCGGTGCCTACCACGCTGGCGTCCGTGGTGGGGTGGGGTGGGAGTTTCCCCAGCATGTTCAATCGCCCCGGTGTTCCGCTCGGCACGGCCATCGAGAACGCAGCGCTGCCGTTCGTGACGAACAAGCGCCCGAGCCATATCTCGACCGCTGTGGCACCTGGCCAGGAGGCGCCGTACGAGACTGCGCGTGGTCGTTCGCACGCCTTGACCCTCGAATTCGACGCGACCCCGGACGACCAGATCAAGTACATCGGCGCCTACCGCACCATGGACTTCGGCGACAACCAGAACATCTCGGGCACACCGCTCGCCTCGATCATCGTGCCCATGGTGCCGGCCGCGTATTCCTTCCCCTGGGGCATGATGGTCACCTACGATCGCCGGACGGACTACGAGCAGACCTCGCACGAACTGCAGTGGATCGCCAGTCGCGACAGCGTGAACTGGGTGGCAGGGCTGTACTCGTTCACGGACGACGGGGTGACCCACGGCAACCAGTTGATGTCGCTGTTCGGCCTGCCGACGCAGCAATCGAACTACGCGGCGAAGACCGATGCGTGGGCGGCGTTCGGCCAGGTCGACTGGCACTTCAACGACGCCTGGACCGCGACTCTGGGCTACCGCTATACATGGGAAAAACGCGAAGGCTGGACCGAGCGCCTCCAGACCGCCAGCTTTGGCGGCCCCATCAACACGGCCGCTCCCTGTGCTTCCACGCCGGGTCTGCTTTGCCATACCAGCTACGGCAAGAGCTTCAGCGACACCACGCCGATGGCCGCTCTCGCCTGGGCACCGACCGATGACATCAATCTCTACGTCCGCATCGCCAAGGGTTTCAAGAGTGGTGGCTTCAGCTCGGAGGTCGCCGCCCCCGAGGTGACCATACCGTACAAGCCGCAGACCTCGGTATCGAAGGAAGTGGGCATCAAGTCGCTGTGGTGGGATGGACGCGCGAGGTTGAACGTTGCGCTGTTCCACAACAAGGTGTCGGACATGCAGTTCACCCGCCTGATTCCGGCCACCACGCAGTCGCAGCTCACCAACGCGGGCATTGCGATCTACAAGGGCGCCGAGATCGAGTTTGCGCTGCAGATCACCGACGACTGGCGTATCGCGGGCAATTACGGCTACCTGGATACGAAGTTCGACAAGTACATGGACAATGCGCTGAACATAGCGGGTCGGCCAGTCATCGATACGGCATCGAACCGTCTGGCACCGCTCGCGCCCGAGAACACCTTCAGCCTGCAACTCGAAGGCACGCTGGCTCACCTGAGCTTCGGCGAGCTTGGACTGCTGCTCGACTACAGTTTCACCGACAAGCTGTACCTGTATGCAGTCAACAAGAGCCTGTCCGCGCCGAATGCCGGTGGCAGCTATTCCAAGGATATGGATTCGATGCCGCGTACGGAAAACCTCAACCTGCGGCTGCAGTTGTCGGATGTGCCGATGGGCGAAGGCAGCATGGACTTCGCCTTCTTCGTGCGCAACCTGACCGACGAGGACAAGGAGAGTTACGGCATCGACTTCGGCATGTATCGTACGGCCAACTGGCAGCAGCCGCGTACCTACATGTTCTCGGCAGCCTACAAGTGGTAAGGGGTTGAGCAGGCGTGCTTCGCGTGTCTTCCGGATACGCGGAGCACGGCCTTCAGACCTGTGATTGCAGGTAGTTCTGGCGGCCGATCTTCGCAGCCAGATCCAGTTGGGTCGCGATCCAGTGCGAGTGCCGTTCCTCGTCGTCGAGCATTTCGCGCAGGAAATCACGGCTGACGAAGTCGGCCACCTGTTCGCAGGCGGCAATTCCCTCGCGCAGCAGCGCAATCGCTTCGGTGACGAGGCGCTGGTCGTGCCCGAGCTGTTGCAGCGCGTCCTGCCCGAGCTCGACCGGATGCATGTCGACAAGCGTCGGCACCCCTTCCAGAAACAGGATGCGGTCCATGATGCGGGCAGCGTGTGTGGCCTCTTCCCTGCTGTACTCCAGTTGCACTTCAGCCAGGCGGCTGAAGCCCTGGTCTGCTGCACTGCGCGAATGGAGCAGATACTGCTTGATGCCGGTCAGCTCGAATGCGAGATAGCGGTTCAGGTACGCGATGATCGCCTCGTTGCCGCGCATGGTGCCGATCCTCATTCGTCCATCTTGATCACGACCTTGACGTACTTCTTCGAGTACAGGTCCTCGATCGCCTGCTGATGGCTGCTGAGCGGGTGCACGCGCTGGATCAGCGTCCTGAGGTCGACGCGGCGTGCGAGCCGGATTGCCTTCGGGAACAGGCCGGCTCCCATCAGCATGCCGTGCAGGTGTTTCTGGTCCCAGTAGAACTGGCTGTGCACGTTGACCGGCAGGATGGGATCCTTGCCGTACATCGCAAAGTAAACGCAGTCGCCGTCACGCGCGAGCAGATCGAGCGTCATTGCGGCCGCAGACATTGCGCCGGTGCCTTCCACCACGCAGTTGAACTTCCCACCGGCAGCGGCAAAGGTCTTGTCGAGTACGCCTGCCTCGCGTGGATCGAAGGCGTGGTCGGCGCCAAGCTGCAGTGCCAGGGCGCGCTTTTCTTCCACCAGATCGAACACGGTGATGTTCGAGGCGCCGGACAGACGGGCCAACTGGACCAGCATCAGACCGATACCACCGGCGCCCATGATCGCCACCGATTTTCCCCACGAGAACTTCGCCTGCTCGGCCACGGCGAGAGCGATCGTCAACGGTTCGATCAGGCAGGCGCTCAGCAGGTCCTGTTGCTCGGGCAGCCTGAATACCTGCGTCACGTGGTAGCACGCGTATTCGGCAAAGCCGTTCATGCAGAACTGCAGGTTCACGCAGAAGTTTTCACGGCCGCTGCGGCACTGGTCGCAGGCGTAGCAATACCTGGCATAGTTCACGATGACCCTGTCGCCAACGTGGTAGCCGTAAGCCTCGGCCCTGGGCCCGACCTTGTCGATGATTCCGGACAGCTCGTGGCCGAACGGCATCGGCAACATCGCCTGCGCGCCTTCGGCAAACTCGCCGAGGTCGCCCGTCAGGGTATGGGCATCCGAACCGCAGATCGACGCGTAGACAACCTTGACCCGCACCTCGTCAGCGGCAGGCTCGGGCAGGGGCACTTCCCTTGCCTCGACGGTGCCCATGGTCTGTTTTTCGAAGTCACGCAACGACGTGATGAACAGTTGCTTCACAAGCCTTCTCCTGCAACAACCGGGACCGTATGGCGTACTTGCTGGACTCCTGAGCGTGGATCAGGAGCAGAACGCGCGTACTGTTTTTGCAATGCCCGGGCTATCGAAACCGTAATGCGGATAGATTTCCTCGGGGTAGCCGAAACTGATGAACTTGTCGGGAATGCCGATCTTCTTCAGCCTGGCGGGCACCCCGGCCTCCATCAGTACGTCGGCCACGATGCTGCCCAGACCACCGAGTATGTTGTGGTCCTCGACGGTGACGATGGTGCCGGTCCTGCGGGCTGCGGTCAGGATCGCCTCCCTGTCGATCGGCTTGATCGTGTGCATGTCGAGCACGCCGACACTGAGACCGTCCTCCTGCAGTGCCAGGGCCGCGCGCAGGCTGTTGTAGACGCCGGTGCCGGTCGCGATGATCGTGACGTCATCGCCTTCCTTCACTTCGACCGCCTTGCCGATCACGTAATCGTAATCGGCGTTGTAGACAGCCGGCTCCTCGCCGCGCGGAATCCGGATGTAGATCGGGCCGGGCCACGTCAGCGACGCTTCCAGCATCCTGACGCACTGGTCGGCATCGCTGGGCGCGATCATCGTCATGTTGGGAATCGCATTCATGACCCCGAATTCGACGATGGTGTTGTGCGTGGGGCCATAACCGGACGACAAGCCGCCATGGGTGCCGATCAGGCGCACGGGCAGGTCGTTGTACGCGAGGTCGTTGTGGATCTGGTCGAGTGCGCGTATGCACAGGAACGGGCCGAACGTCTGGCCGAACGGGATGTAGCCCCTGCGTGCGAGTCCGGCTGCCATCGTGACCAGGTTCATCTCGGCGATGCCGACGTCGAGGACGCGGTTCGGGTACTGGTCGTACAGCTCGCGCACCGGACCCGACTTGCCGGTGCCATCCGAGTTGATGTAGCAGACCTTCGGATGGTCCTTCACAAGCTGGACCATTTTCTTCGTCACCAGGTCCTTCGCGTTCATCATCGCCGCGATATCGCTGACATTGAATGTGAAACCGGCCATGCTCAGGTCCTCTTGTGCTGTTCTGCTGTGTATTGGTCGATCAGCGTCAGGGTCTCGGCCAGTTTCTCGTCGTCCAGCCCACCGATGTGCCATGCGTAGGGGCGGTCCGTCATGTACGACACGCCCTGGCCCTTGGTGGTGTTGGAAATGATGCAGACGGGCTTGCCGGGATTGCGCAGATTCACCGGCGGCAGACCGGCCAGCGTGCGATCGATCTCGTGCATGTTGGTGCCGTCGATTTCTCGCACGTCCCAGCCGAAGGCGCGCCAGCAGTCGCCCATCGAATTCCACTTGATGTTCTCACCGGCCATGAACGAAGCCGAGCACTGGTTGTTGTCGACGATTGCCACGATGCTGTCGAGGTTGTGCGACGCCGCGTACATGATGGCTTCCCAGTTCGAGCCCTCTTCCATTTCGCCATCGCCGAGCAGGCAGTAGATGCGCGAGTCGATGCCCTCGTTGCGATTCGCGTGGGCAAAGCCGACGCTCCAGCTCAGGCCGTGCCCCAGTGAACCGGTGGAGACTTCGATGCCGCGCACGTACTTGCGGTTGGGGTGCGCGCCGAAGCTGTAGCCGATCTTGTTGTAGTTGTTGAGCAACTCGTCCCAGGAGTGCAGTCCCATATCGCAGAAGATGCAGTAAAGAAGCACGCCGTTGTGCCCCTTGCTGAGCACGAACATGTTGCGGCCCGGGTCTTCGAGGTTGTCCGGATCGAAGCCGAGATACTTGTAGTACACAGCGACTGCGACGTCGGTGGCTGACAGCGGGCCGGCCAGGTGGATATTGCCGGCGTAACGCGCGCAGCGACACAGGTGCTTGCGGATCTCGCCGGCCTTTTCGATCAGATCGGGAACATGGTTCAGGTGGATTTTCGTCACAAGCTCGGTACCTTTGGGTGTTCTATGGGAGAGATGGTGACCGTCCAGGGGACGTTGGGCACAGACTATCGGATGCGCGGTTGCCGCGCATCATGCGATTGCATCAAATTTCGCGAGCGACTGATGTGTCGTATTACACGGCGAGATCGATCTGCTGCACCGTGCCGACGCCACCGTCTTCCCGGAGGTAGATACCACTCGAACGGATCTGGCCATCGAACCGGTTGTCGACGTTCCTGAGGTCGAAACGCGTGCCGATATGGCTCAGGCTGATTGCGCCTACCGCCTTTTCGGCCAGTGTGCCGAGATGATCGTTGCCGTTGCTGTCGCGGGTCCAGATATATAGCTGCCGATAGATCGAGTCGTTTTCATCGATCCAGCCGTTGCCGTCCTGATCGTGGGCGGCCAGCTCCAGGAACCCGTTGTCCGTGGCCGGACCGAACAGTTCGCTGCCGTTGTTGACCTTGCCGTCGTGGTTCCTGTCCAGCACCAGGAAGCCGCTGCCGCTGCCGACGAAGGAAATCGAATCGGGCTTGCCGTCGCTGTCGAGGTCGAAGCTGAACTTGCCTTCCGTGAGTTGTGCCGCCGTGCCGTCGAAGTTGATCACCAAGGGGTCCTGCTTGCGCACGGCATCGCCTGCGCGCAGGCTGAGGTCGACCTGCTCCAGGTGCTCGCGGCTCATCAGCAACGTGAGATCGAAGCGGATCTCGCGACCGTCGGTCGTCTTCACGATGCCTGCGGCACTGAAGCGGGTCTGTTCGGCCTCGAAACGCGTCGCGTGATACTCGTATTCGACGCCGAAGCCAGCCGCTTGCCGGTCAGTGCTCTGCGGATCCGGGATGTCTGCCGCTGACGGTGTCTGCGGCTGGGTGTCTTCCACCTTCAGCAGCCGGACCTTGCGGCCGGTCATCGCCTCCACCATCCGGATCAGCAACTGGAAGCGCAGATCGTTGATCAGGTCTGCATCCAGATCCGGACCCATGGTCGATGTGGCTTCGGCTGCCGCTCGGGCTTCGCCTGAAATCCGCACGGTGTCGGCAGGCAGCGCAGTGCGCTGTGCCGGGGCGTCACCCTCGAAATCCGGGCGGCGCTCGCCCACCCACATCCTGAGCGTCTCTTGCGTGGTGCGTTGTTCGACCGCGTGGCGCTGGTTCGTCATCTGGATGTCGGCGCTGTCGATCTTCATGGGCACACCCGTGCGGCAAGGGATTCATGCAGCACGTGATCGGCCAGTCGGGCGCAAACTTGATACCGGCACTCCGATTCAGGAGTCCGGACCTGTGCCGAGCAAGGTTGCCGCGCCGAGCAGCGCGAAGATTGCAGCGGCGATCGAATGGACGAGTCCCATCGGAATCCTGGCTGCCAACCGGTCACCGACAAGGACGGCAGGAACGTCGGTGATCAGCATCCCGAGCGTGGTACCGATCACAACCAGGAGCGGTGTGCCGAAGTGCACGGCCATGGCCACCGTGGCGATCTGGGTCTTGTCGCCCATTTCGGCGAGGAAGAACGTCACGAGCGTGGCTCCGAACACGCCGAGACGAGTGGCGGCCGTGGTGTCGTCCTTGTCGATTTCGTCGGGAATCAGCGTCCAGATCGCCATGCCGATGAACGAGAGACCGAGGACCCAGCGCAGTACGTCCGCGCTCACGTTGGCACTGATCCAGGTACCGAGCACGCCGGCAAGGCTATGGTTGACGGTGGTGGCCACGAGGATGCCGAGGATGATCGGCAGCGGCTTCTTGAAGCGTGCGGCGAAAACGAAGGCCAGCAACTGGGTCTTGTCGCCGACCTCGGCGAGGGCAACAACTCCCGTCGAGACCAGAAATGGTTCCATCGAAGTATCCGGGCCCGGCGGCAGACGAATGATCACGACTCATCCCGGCCACATCGGATGCGTCGTGATCAATGGTCTCGCCAAGCCCCAGTACCGCTTGCGCCACGACCTGCCGGTCAAGTGTGTTGACGCAAGCCTCTTCGATGCCGAAGAGCAGCTACTCCCCAATGAGGCGCGGATTGTAGCAGGCAGCAGGCGACAAGCGGTCAACTCGCTGTCAGCCCGCGCGCTGCAACGTCTCGACCGCGTTGCGTGCGAGCCTGGCCTCCTCGGGCGTGCGCAGCGGGTAATCGGTCGGCAGGTTCAGCGTGGTCAGCAATCCACCCCAGCGTTCACGCAGGCGGTCACCGATTTCCTCGAGCCTGCCGATGGTGGCGAACTCCTCGGCCATCTCGTCCGGGATCAGGCGCGTCATGTCTTCCCAGCGCCCCTCGACCGAGAGTGCGTGCAAGCGGTCGCCGAGTTCCTGCCAACCGTGCACCTCGAACACGCGACGATAGGTTCGCGTCGATGCGTAGAACGCCACGCGTCGTTTCAGCAGCTTGCGCTCTTCGTCGAGTTCGGCCTCGTCGCGCCCGGTGACCACGACGGGTGCGCCGATGATGTCGATTTCGGACATATCACGCCCGGCCCGGTGCGTGCCTTTTTCCACTGCCGGCAGCATGACTTCGCGCAGGTAGCGTGCCGTGATGACCGGATGTGCGAATACTCCGTCAGCCAGTTCACCGGCCAGTCGCGCCATGTACGGGTTCACGGCAGCCAGGTGGATGGGAATCTTCGGATGTGCGATTGGTTCGGGCGCAAAGACCGGTGGCAGCATCGAGAAGCGATAGTGTGCACCCTCGAACCAGCGTGGTTTGCCGGGATTCTGGAAGCTTTCGAACATCGCTTGCAGGCACTGCACGTACTCGCGCATGCGCGGTCCGGGTGCCGAGGTCCACGGGGTGGCGTAGCGGCGCTCGTTGTGACCCTTCACCTGCGTGCCGAGCCCGAGCGAAAAGCGTCCGCCGGACAGGCGTTGCAGGTCCCAGGCCATCTGCGCGGTGACCATCGGGCTGCGCGGAAAACTGACCGCAATGCCGGTTGCGAGTCCCACGTGACTCGTGTGCTCGGCAGCGATCAGCAGGGGAAAAAAGGGGTCATGGCCGGCCGTTTCGGACGACAGGATGCCGTCGAAACCCAACTCCTCGATCCGTCTGGCGCTTGCGGCAAGGCCACGGAAGCCGAGTTCCTCGGGGTCGCGGCTGAAGCTGTAGCCTTCGATCAGGGCGATACCGACGCGCATGCGGTTTGCCTCCTGGTTGGCAATATGGGTGTTGTTGTCAGCTTATCGTTGCGACGCGGGAAACCTCAACCAGGGACGCGTCGCCAGGGATGCGCAGTGCGCGCTTGCGCAGGGGTGTCTCCGCAGTTTCCAGTCGGGCGCCGGGTCGGCAATGTAGCGGAGGCTGGCCCGGTCTGCGTGGCAGTTCGCACTCTGCGTTGCCCCCGTTGCAATGACGCCATCAGGCGGGGCGTGGTTCGGCGAATTGTCCTCGATTGGCAAAGCTGGTTTTACCCGAGCATACTGCTGCCGAGCAGTTTCAGTCGGGCTGGCTGGTCATCGGGCAACACCACGCGCAGCTGCATCCAGGCTTGCAGGTGTGGCGATGGATGCCAGCAACCCGGCGATGCTATCGAAGGATGGCACGGGATACCTGATGAGGTGCGTGTATTGAACAAGGAACCGAACCGCATCCTTGCCGCCGTCGTCGGTCTGGCCGTTCTGGCGTACGGGATATCGCTCAGCCTCGCGGGCGGTTGGCTGATGTCTAGGGGTGGCACGGCCTATTACCTTGCAGCGGGTCTTGGAACCGTTCTTGCCGGTGTGCTGGTGGCACGCAGGCGGCGTCGTGGTTTGCTCGTCTATCTCGGCGTCGTTCTGTTGACGCTGATCTGGGCGGTGCGTGAGACGGGTATCGATCTGTGGCTGACCCTGCCCCGTGTGGGCGTGCCGCTCGTGGTCGGCGTGGTTGCATGGGCGCCGTGGTGGCTCGTGGGGTGCGCGCCGGCGGCGAGTGATCGCACGTCGTTGCGTTGGGGCGCAGGCATTTTGGGCGGTGTTGTCGCGATTGCTGCCATGGGCTGGTTTGCCTTCCACAACAACCATTCGGGCAATGCCGATACCACGCTGGCGCAGGGCACGGCGATGCACGGTGATGCGGCGCAATGGCTGCACTATGGCAACGATCTGGGCGCGAGTCGCTTTTCTCCGGCCGATCAGATCACGACGGCCAATGCCAGCCGGCTGGAAGTGGCCTGGGTCATGCGTATGGGCGCGCTGCGCCATCTCAAGCAGGGCAATCACCCAGCGCTTGAGACCACGCCGCTCAAGGTGGGTTCGACGCTGTATGTCTGCACCCCCGAGAGTACCGTCATCGCCGTGGACGCGGTGACGGGCACGGAACGCTGGCGCCATGATCCGCAGCCGGACATGACTGGCATGAGTACGATTACCTGCCGGGGGGTCGCTTACCATGAGGCACCCGGTGCTGCGGAATGTCCGCAGCGGATCATTGCGCCGGTAATCGACGGGAAGCTGGTTGCCCTCGATGCGCAAAGCGGAGCACCTTGCCAATCCTTCGGCAGGAACGGAGCGATAGACCTGCACGAAGGGCTGGGCGAGGTCTTGCCTGGCTACTATGGCCTGACGTCGCCGCCGACGATCGTGAACGGCGTCATCGTCGTGGGCGGTGCGATCAAGGACAACGCATCGGTTGACGAACCCTCCGGGGTGATCCGGGGCTATGACGCGGTGACGGGCGTCCTGCGCTGGGCGTGGGATCCGGCCGTCGCGCCCGATGCGCCACCTGCGGCGCTGGGGCAGGTGTATACGCGCGGGGCGCCGAACGCCTGGGGCGTGGCCAGTGGCGATGCGGCACTGGGGCTGGTCTATGTCGGCATGGGCAATGCCACCCCCGATTTCTTCGGCGGGCTGAAGGACGATGACAAGGCCCGCTACGCCAGTTCGGTGACCGCGCTCGATGTCGCGACCGGGCGTCCGCGCTGGTCGTTCCAGACCGTGCATCGCGATATCTGGGACTACGATATCGCAGCACAGGCAACGCTGGTGGATATCGACACGCCGAAGGGAAAGGTCCCTGCGCTGATACAGGCGACCAAAAGCGGCCAGCTCTTCGTGCTGGACCGACGAACCGGTGAGCCCGTGACGCCGCTGGAGACGCGGCCAACCCCGCGCGGCGCGGTGCCGGGTGAAATCCTGGCGCCAGCGCAACCGTTTCCGACGACATTGCCGTCGCTCGTACCGCCCGAACTGTCGGAAGCCTCCATGTGGGGGCTTACGCCCTTCGATCAGGTGTGGTGCCGCGCTCGCTTCCTCGAAACCCGTTATGAAGGGATGTTCACGCCGCCTTCAGTGCGGGGCACGCTGGTCTACCCCTCATCCGTCGGTGGCGTGAACTGGGGAGGGGTGTCGATCGATCCGGAACGACAACGGTTGTTCGTCAACTCGAACCGCATCGCCCAGATCTGGACGCTGGTCCCCCACAGCGAGAAGGAAGAGGCGATCGCCGAGGGCAAGCGGAAGAAGCAGCTGTTGCAGGAACAGGGCTATTACCAGGAACAGGCCGGGACACCCTATGGTGTGGCCCTCGAAATGTTTCTGTCACCGCTGGGCATCCCGTGCACGCCGCCGCCCTGGGGGGTGCTGGAAGCCTTCGATCTGAAGGACAGGACGCGTCTCTGGTCGCGCCCGTTGGGGGGCACCCGTGACCAGTCGTCTCTCGGAATCGATGTGACGTTGGGCACGCCCAACTTCGGTGGGTCACTGGTCACGCGGGGTGGCCTGACTTTCATCGGCGCCGCCGCCGAAAACCGGGTTCGTGCATTCGACAGCCAGACGGGCGCGCTCAAATGGCAGGCAGATGTACCTGCCGGGCCGCAGGCAACCCCAATGACCTACGTGGAGAACGGACGGCAGTACGTCGTATTCGCTGTTGGCGGTTCCGCCATGCTGGGTACCAGGCAGGGGGATTATCTGATCGCTTTTGCACTGCCGCAGTAACGGTGAAGGCGTTGGTTGGCCCGCCGTCACACCGTGTCGAGTTCGTGCATCCACGCCGGTGTGTCGCTCTGACCATGCAACACGCGCCAGATGTCGATTTGTTCAGGGCGCTCGATGTGTAGAGCACGACGTACGGGTGGTGCGCCAGCGACCAGGCACGCCGCCCTGGCAGGTTGAGTTCATGGGTGTGGCGCGGTGCGCCAGTGCCCGGGCGGCATCCGATGTGGGTGTATGCCTGCTCGACGGCTTCGAAGGCAAGCTCGCCGCCACCCGAACAGTCGATTACCTGCACACGCAGGCAGAAGGTACGCGATGCGGTGGTGAACGACTCGGGGCTGCGTTTTGGCCTGGATGTGACGTGCAACGTGGTCACGATCGTCGAGCCGGCGATTGTGTCCACGATCGCACGAGGTCAATACTGGCGTACGGAAAGATATAACGTCTTCGTTTGACCGCTTACGCTGCGTGGAACCCCGGCGGATTTCGCCGACTCGCCACTTTGTACAGGAATCCGCCGATGGCTGGTGCCAGCTTGTTGACCTTGCTTGATGATATTGCCGCCATTCTCGATGACGTGGCGCTCATGACCAAAGTCGCAGCCAAGAAGAGCGCAGCGATCGCCGATGATGTCACGACCATGACCAAAGTGGCGACCCAGAAGACAGCCGGTGTCCTCGGTGATGACCTGGCGCTCAATGCCCAGCAGGTTGCGGACGTGCGTGCGGATCGAGAGCTTCCCGTAGTGTGGGCGGTGGCCAAGGGGTCGCTGATCAACAAATGCATTCTGGTTCCCGCCGCCTTGCTCATCAGCGCATTGCTGCCCAGCTTGATCACGCCACTGTTGATGCTGGGTGGAGCGTTTTTGTGCTTTGAAGGTGCAGAAAAGCTGCTGCACAAGTTATTGCACAGCAAGGCGGATGACGAAGCGGCTCACGTCCAGCACGCTCGTGCCAATGCCAGCCAGAGCGTGGATTTGGTTGCCATGGAAAAGGACAAGATAAAAGGCGCTGTGCGTACGGATTTCATCCTGTCGGCGGAAATCATCGTCATCGCTCTGGGCACGGTCGCTGCGGCCAGCTTCGTGCAACAGGTGGCCGTTCTGGTCGCCATTGCCGTTCTCATGACGGTGGGGGTTTACGGCCTGGTGGGAGGCATCGTCAAGATCGACGATTTGGGCCTTTGGTTGGGTCGCAAACCCCAGGCTGCGGCACAAGTGCTCGGGCGTTTCTTGCTGGCGTTGGCTCCCTGGCTGATGAAATTTCTGGCCATCGCAGGCACCGCAGCCATGTTTCTGGTGGGGGGAGGAATCCTGGTGCACGGCATCAAGTTTTTGCACCATGCCGTGGAAGGCGCGGCACAAGCCGTTGCTCAGGGCAGCATGGGGTGGCTGTGGCAGGCTCTCGCAAGCAATGGGCTCAACGCCGTCGTCGGAGCCTTGGCAGGATTGTTGGTACTGGGTGCAGTACAGATGGCGCAGCGCATGCGGCAAGCGTGAAATCCGGCTGCTGGCCTTGAATCGAGGCGGGGGTACCCATGCCAGCAAAAATCCGAGACGAAGTGCCAGCGGATGTACTGGCCATCGAGACCGTCACGGTTGCGGCCTTTTTGAGTGCGACACACACCAGTCATACCGAGCAGTACGTCGTGAACGCACTGCGACGCGCGGGTGCGCTCTCGATCTCCCTCGTGGCCGAGATCGATGACGTGCTGGTCGGTCACGTGGCGCTGTCACCCGTGAACATCAGTGATGGCAGCGCGCATTGGTTCGGTTTGGGCCCGATCTCGGTACTTCCCGCGCGCCAGCGCGGTGGCATTGGCTCCGCTCTGATGCAGGCAGCACTGGCCGCCCTGCGGCAGCAGAGCGCCCAGGGGTGCGTGCTGCTGGGTGACCCGAGCTATTACGGCCGCTTCGGCTTTCGCGCCAGCCCCGACCTGGTTCTCCCGGGTGTGCCACCTGAGTATTTCCAGGCGTTGCCCCTTGGACCGATGACGCCGCGCGGCATCGTCACCTACCACCTGGCGTTCGAGGCCACAAGCTGAAGCGAGGTCAGGGCGCAGCGTTGTTCAATCAAGGTATTGATTTGCTCAACCACGGCATTGCCAGCAAAACTGTGTCCGGGGTCAGACTGGAGCTTGCGCGCCGTCGCAGGCAGTAACTTTGCCAGCTCCAGAATGCGCCGTTTAGCCTGCGCCTTGGTAAAGCCTACGCCTTCGGCGAACTGCTCCCAATGCTGCGCCTGGACTTCGCTGAACTTGTACTTGCTGCCGATTTTCATCGCCATCTTCTGCGTCAGTGTTGGATACACAGCAGTCGAGAGCGTGTCGTAAAACGGTGCCAGAACGGGAGCCTTGGCTGAGTACAGCAGAGAGAAATTCTTGGCGTGCGCATCATGATTACCAATCAGCGCATTGAAAATCACGTAGTCGAGCAGTCGCAGGACTTGCGGCGCACTGGGGCGTGTCGCACTGCGCACCAGATCAAAGCACTGCGCCAGATCCGGGCCACCTTCATTCTGGTATTTCATTTCGGGCACCACGCCCAGTGCCTGGCAAAAGTCCTCTTGATGAAGCCGTTGCCGGTGCCCCTGGGTATCGATCAGTCGGTCGTAGCGCTCAACCAGCAGAAAGGAGCGATCCAATACCTGGTGAATTCTTGATTTCGCCGGCTTGAGCCGCATGGCATCAGCCAGTGCCATGCAGAATCCCTCGTTGGTCACACTGTCGGGGACGGCGTGAATGGCCGGTTTCAGGATATGGGAGCTGGGTGTACCGCCCCGGGGCAACCCGATGCGCGCACCATCGAAAACCACGGGCAACTTGTCTTGGGCACCGGCCAAGGAAAGCCGCAAGCCGTCTTTGCCTGCCAGCATGGGGCGACGCGGCAATTCATCCAGAATGGCCACGACTTCCTCGTCGCTCAGCCATTGAACGCCATCGCTGCGGTTCGGCACAGGCAAAGCCTGCCCAGGCTCAAGGAACGTCACGGCTCCGGCGCATTCGCCGCCGATGTGGTCCAGCAGCGCAAAGTCGTTCTGGTCAGACACCTGAAACTGTTGCGCAATCAGGCGGCGCATCTGCCCTTCGGGTAGAAGACCGGCAAAGAACGGGCGCGTTTTGCGATCGTCGAACGGCTCCGCCTGCAGGGGCAGCGAGGCGGACAAGGCAACGGCGTTTTTGTGTGACAGCCTATCGGGTGCGTAGCAAAAACTTAGTCGCCCATCGACCAAGGCCAACGTGCCGACACGATCGGCGAAAAGCCAGACTTCCAGCTCATGCGCCATGGCCGTCATCCTCTCGTTGAGTGTCGGAAGCATCAGATGGCAATCCACTCAACTGGACCTCACCACCCAGGGCATCAATGACCCGCAGCACGTTTTCCAGCCGCAAGGTGGGTTTGCCTGCTTCAAGATCGACAATGAAGCGCACGCCCACCCCAGCTGCCAGCGCCAACTGGGGCTGGGTCAGCCCGAGTTGCTTGCGAGCGGCACGCAGTGCACGCCCTAGTTGTTGAGGTGATCGAATGGATGTCATGGCTTGTTCAGTTTCCCGTTCGGGAAATTATCAACCACAACCGGACTATGTGCAAACGATATTTCCCGATCGGGAATGTTCAGTGTGGTTAGGGCATAACTTGCCTTTTGTTTCCCGATCGGGAAATAGTGGTGTTCTCGATTCCAAATTGATAGCTATTTACACCCAATATGGCGCGGTTTTCAGAACCGAGCCAATTTATGGCGCAGTTCGCCTGTCCCATGTCCGAACTGCGCCACTATCTTTTCTTTGCGGAGAATAACGGCATCAATCTCCGCAAAAATTGCAGCCAATAGTCTGGTCAGGCTCACGCCGTGCGCTCGCCATCTGGATTTCCTGCACGGCATCGACCGGCCCTTGGCACAGCACCAGATGCAGGCCCATGCGGTAGCGGTAGCCGACGGTTTGCTTCTTGCTGCTGCCACCCATCAGTGCTTCTCCTGCCGAGTTCGCGCGTGCACTTTTGCGTAATTCACCACCCGCAGCGCCATCGTGTCATTCGTGGCCAGCAGCGTTTGCGCATCAAGCCCTTCACGCAGAAAGGCACGAAAGTCCAGACCGTGCCGTTCAAACCACGCATGCGAGCCGTTCATGCACAGGCCGGCGGTGCGCACAGCATCCACATCCAGCCAGCGCATGGCCGTGACCTGCGTGGCGAAGATGGCGTAAAGCCGATCCACTTCGGCCTGCAAAGCGGTGCTGGCCTGCGGGGTGAGCGGCCCGTGCGGCGAGAAATCGTTCTTGTGGTTGCCTGCGAACACGGCGGTGTAATGCAGACCGTCCTAGGAGCCTGCGCGGCAGAAGCCCAACGCTGCTCTGATAGGCGACAATAATGGCATGACGACGATGGGCGACGACTGCGACATGACGACTTCCTACCTTCCGTATCACCCTGATCAAGGGCATTTGCTGCCGGTGTCGGCGGCGGACTGGCTGCCCGAAGGGCATCTGGCGTACTTCATTGCCGACACCGTGGCCTCGCTGGACCTGTCGGCGTTCCACGCCCGTTACGCCAAGGGCGGGCCACGCAATCAGCCGTTTCACCCGGAGATGATGGTGAAGGTGCTGCTGTATGGCTATGCGACGGGGGTGTTCTCCTCGCGCAAGCTGGCGCGTCGGCTGTATGACGACGTGGCGTTCCGTGTGTTGGCGGCGGGCAACTTCCCGGCGCACCGGACCCTGAGCGATTTCCGTGCGCTGCATCTGGAGGAACTGTCGGCCTTGTTCGTGCAGGTGGTGAAGCTGGCGCGCGAGTGCGGGCTGGTGAAGCTGGGCACGATTGCGGTAGATGGGACGAAGGTGAAGGCCAACGCCTCGCGCCACAAGGCGATGAGCTATGGGCGGATGCTCAAGGCCGAAGTGGAGTTGAAGGAAGAGATTGCGGCGCTGCTGGAGCGCGCCCGCGCCACGGACGCGGCAGAGGCGAGCGAACCCGATCACGATCTGCCGGCCGAGATCGCGCGGCGCGAAGCGCGGCTGGCGGCGATCCAGGCCGGCAAGGCGCGTCTGGAAGCGCAGCAGCGCGAGGCCGATACCGCACGCGGGCGCTATGAAGGCGACGAGCGCAAGCCGCATGATTCCGACGGCAAGCCGAGAAAAGGCAAACCGTTCAAACGCGACTTCGGCGTGCCCGAGGACAGCGACCAGACCAGCTTCACCGATCCGCAGAGCCGGATCATGAAGCAGTCCAACGGCGGCTTCGACCACAGCTACAACGCGCAGACGGCGGTGGATGCCGAGCGTCAGATCATCGTGGCGGCAGAGCTTACCGACTGCGCCGCCGACAGTGGCCAGTTGCCGGGGATGGTGGACGCGGTACAGCGCACGACGGGGGCCTTGCCGAAGCAGGTTCTGGCCGACACCGGCTATCGCAGTGAAGCGGCGCTGGCCGCGCTGGCACACACGCCCTGTGAGGTCATCGTGGCACTGGGGCGAGAAGGGCGCGAACAAGCGCAGGTGGATGCACAAAAATACCCGCACACCGCGGACATGGCGCAAACGCTAGCCAGTGAAGCCGGCAAGGCGGCGTACCGCCGTCGCAAGGCCATCGTGGAAGCACCCAACGGCTGGATCAAATCGGTGTTGGGATTCCGGCAATTCAGTTTTCGTGGCGTGGAGAAGGTACGGGCCGAATGGAAACTGGTGTGTCTGGCGATGAACTTGAGGCGGATGGCAGCGTGGGCATGAGGGGCAAGAGAGAGAAAACTCGCCCTCAGGCCACTGCCACGCTTGGGCATGTGTCATCAGGTACGTGCCGCACAGGTCATTTCCTCCACATCGCCGCGTCCGCTGCTTCAAAAAGTGCGCTTGGAATTTCTCGGCAATGTGATTTCCCTTCTGCCGCGCAGGCTCCTAGGCGGATCAGGCGATTGGCCAGTGCCTGCGGCAGTTGGGCCTTCTCAAAATAGATCAGGTTGGCCAGCGTCACGGTCAACGACTTCGGCACTAGCCCTGCCAGATTCTTGGTCGATGTGCTCTCACGCTTCCAGGGTGTGGCCAAGTCTTCATCATCGATGAAGGTGACGTCCAGCGGATGGGCGCCGCCCGTGGCCCGCAAGATGGTCGGCTCGATATCGTGTGCGGCCATGGGCTGGATGGAGGCGAGGAAACCCCACTGATCCGGATACGGGCGCAGATCGGCATCGACGAAGACGCTGCAGCCACTCTCGCGAGGCCACTTCTGTAGCGGCAAGGCGATCAGGTTGCCAAAGCCGCCTTTGGGCATCGTGTCCTGGTTCGGAAACAGGCGGTCATAGGATTCCAGCTTCAGTTGCCGAGCGCGTGAGCACGTATGGCTGATGATCGCCGTGCCCAAACGCCGGGCATCACGGGCGGAAACGCGGGATGCAAAGAACACCCACGCGTGCGCGCCATTTCCAGACCGAGAGATTTCCAGCGCAGCCGGGACACCCAGTTCATGGCAGGATTGCATGAAAGCGCGGGCGTCGTCGCGCCAGTCGGCCTCGTCAAAATCGACAGCCAAGAAATAGCAGGTGTCATCCTCCAGCAGCGGATAAACGCCGACCGTGTGCTCACCAGCCAGATGGTCGTAGATAACTGAATCGGACATTGGGATCAGCAGGCGGTTGCTGCAATCACCGCATTTGATGCGCGGCTTTTCGCAAACACCGGCGCGCCACTCGTTGGCGCAGGCTGGGGCATAGCCTGATTTACCAGAGGTCTTGCCTTCCCAGCGGATAGGGTACACATCAGTGCGCCCGCGGAACAGGCGGCGGAACAGCGTCACCTTTTCAGCCGTGGAAAGGCGGGATGGTTCTGGTTCTGGAGCAGCCACGGTGATTGGCTGTGGCGGCACCCGCCATTCGATCCCATGAAATTCGAGCAGTGCGACCAAGCGGGCGTTTTCGGCCTGGAGGGCTTTCAGTTCCAAAGCCTGATCGACCTCCGGGCCGTTCATCCCGCGCGCACCGCAGTGAAGGCTGAGTCATCGCCCAGATGGATGAAGATGCGTCCCTGCGCCTGATCGCCCGTCACCTCCAGCCAACCGCGCCCGCTCATCGGGTCGTTCTCATCGGCACCCGACCAGGAAAACTCCACTCGCGCCACGCCGTCCACGCTGCTGACACGCGCATCGATGTCGCCTTGCACCTGGCCGAACTGGAGCGCGCCGGTCAGATCGTCGCGGAGCGTGATGTGCGCCGGGGCATCCATATCAAAGTAGTCGGCATCCCAGACTTCCATACCGGTGATGCGCCAAGTGCCCAGCACAGCCTTCTCGGTTTTCTTCATTCCTCACCTACCAAGCCGGCTTCGGACCAGAAGTGATCGAAGTCATCGCCCACGCCCCAGCCGACGTTCTGCCCCAGTTGGCGCACCCGGTCCAGCCGGGCAATGAATGTGGCCTTCTGCCCGGCGGGCAAGGTCAGCACATATTTCAGTGCCTGCTCGAACATCCGCAACAGCGCGTCATAGAAGCCTTCGTCGTCCATGCCGCATCCGGCCAGAAAGTCGAACACCTCTTCGCAATAGAACACTGTGAGTTCGGCCAGGCCCTCGGGCTGGCCCAGTGCCTTCTTGTAATCGCTGATGGCTTTCTTGGCGGCCATCGCCTTATTCCTTGTCGCCATCCAGCGTGTTGCCGGATTCAATCTGTTTCAGCAAGCGGTCAAAATCGCTCTCAAACAACCGATCCTGCACGATGCGGTATTTCTCGAATTCGCTTTCGGCATGTGCCTTGGCGATTTCTGCAGACACCTTGCCTGCATCCTGCAGAATGTCTCGATCCCAGAGTCCAGGAGGCCGCTCAAGCGTTCCTCCCAATCCTGCATGGTCATGGGGATGCGGCGCATGGGCTGAAGTTCAGCCATGTCCAGATAGGCCGACACGATACGCTGCATCTGCGCCAACTCGAACTCCGACCGGTAGTTCTTGGCGAGGGATACATCGTATTTGTGGATCTTGCCGTGGGGTGCGCCTTCCCAGTGGGTCAGGCCCATGTTTTCTTTCTGGTGGTCCGCCCGATCCACGATCACCTCGGCGGCCGTTTGCCCGTGAACGGCGTAATGCAACTTGTTCTGCACCGCTGCAAAAAACGCTTCGTGGCCGTCGCTGTGGTGTCGTAGTCCAGCGCCGTGGCGTAGATGTCAGTGATCTTCTGTATCCGATCCATCAACCCCATTGTTCACGAGCGAGCAGGTTCATGGCTAAATCCTGGTCATGGACATTCCACGGCAACAGCGCTTCGATTTCTGCGACGGTTTTAGCCAGTGGCAGGCGTTCGAGCACAAGGCACAGCCACGCGTACGGTTCGCGTCCATTGGCCTTGGCCGTCTCGATGAGCGAGTAGACCAACGCACTGGCGCGTGCGCCAGCAGGCGTGTCCGAGAACATCCATGCTTTTCTGTTATGGAAAGCTTCCCATAAACAGCGCAATTGGCTCTTCTGTTGGACCGAGGTCGGTGCCGAGCGGGTGGCGGTTATCCAGTGAGCCTGACCAGACTATCTGAGGGATTTCCGGCCGTTTTTTGTCACGGTTGGCGAGGAGCGGAAGCAAGGCCCCCTCGAAGAGCTTGCAAGAAGCCCTCCGAGGGGGTTGTCTCGTGTTCGACCAAGAATGCGAGACCACTCCAATGTGCCATGCCCTGTTACGCGATGCCAGCTTCTGGCGGTTTTTGCAGCTGATCGATCACGACCGGCGGAGCAGGAGAGCGCGGGCGGCTGTCCGGCGTGCGGTGCGCCGCTGCATCGCGCCGACTACCCGCGCAAAGCCGCGCGGCGTGCCGCGTGCGCTGTTCGGGCCGGACGGGGTGCGACGCCTGAGTTTCTGCTGTGCCCGCGACGGGTGCCGACGGCGCATGACGCCGTCGTCGGTGCGTTTTCTGGGGCGCCGGGTGTTTGCGGGCGCCGTGGTGGTGCTGGCGTGTGCGCTGGCACAGGGTCTGAGTGAGCGGCACCGGCAGCGACTGTGCGAGCGTATCGGGGTCGGTTTGCGCACGCTCGAGCGCTGGCGACGGTGGTGGCGGAGAGATTTCGCAGCCAGTGCGCCGTGGGCGGCGATCCGGGCACGACTGGCCACGCCAGTGGAGGAGCAAGCGTTGCCGCGCGGATTGCTGGAACGCTGGGGTGAGGCCTTCTCGGCAACTTCGGTGGTGGGGCTGCTGCGGCTGCTCGCACCGCTGTCGCGTTCGGTGAGGGCGCGCGGATGACCCGCAGACGATGCGGGTGCCGCGAGGCGGAGGAGCTGCGTAGGCTGCGCATACACTCACCGCACGGGGATTTCGCATGGGCAGGACGGTCGAGGGCGATCGAGACCGCTGGGCACGGCTGCGCTTCATGATCATCGGTCCGCTGCTGGCGGCGCCGCCCGAGCCGGGTGCGCTGCAGCAGACGCTGGTGCAGCTGGCGGCCCGACACTGGCGCCACCCGGTCACGGGGGAGGCCGTGCGGTTCGGGCGCTCGACGATCGAGCGCTGGTACTACGCGGCGAAGAACGCCCGCACGGATCCGGTGGCGGCACTACGCCGCGGGGTGCGCAAGGATGCCGGTCGCCAGCGCAGCCTGTCGACGGCGATCGGTGCGCTGCTGTACGCCCAGTACCACGCGCACCCGAGCTGGACGGTGCAGCTGCACTACGACAACCTGGCCGTACGGCTGCGCGAGGATCCGGCACTCGGGGCGGCGCCCTCGTACGCGAGCGTGCGCCGCTACTTTGCGGCGCAGGGGTTGTTTCGCCAGGCGCGGCGATCCGTGCGCGACAGCGCCGCTCGCGCCGAAGCACGCGAACGGCTCGCGCGGGTCGAGGTCCGCTCTTACGAGAGCGCGCACACCAACGCGCTCTGGCACGCCGACTTCCACCACGGCACACACCCGGTGCTCAGCCGCACGGGCGTGTGGCAAAAACCCGTGCTGCTCGGGGTGATCGATGACCACTCGCGTCTTGCCTGCCACCTGCAGTGGTATCTGGCCGAGACGGCCGAGACCTTCGTGCACGGGCTCTCGCAAGCGCTGCAGAAGCGCGCGTTGCCGCGTGCGCTGATGACCGACAACGGCGCACCGATGCTGGCCGCCGAGGTCACGGCCGGGCTGCACACGCTCGGCATCGTGCACGAGACCACGCTGCCGTACTCGCCGTACCAGAACGCCAAGCAGGAGACGTTCTGGGCGAGCGTGGAGTCGCGCCTGATGGCGATGCTCGAGGGCTGCGCAGAGCTCACGCTCGAGCGGCTGAACGAGGCCACGCAGGCCTGGGTCGAGATGGAGTACAACCGCCGTTCTCACAGCGAACTCGGCTGTTCGCCGCTGGCACGCTACGGCGACGGCACCGATGTCGGACGCGAGTGCCCCGGGAGCGAGCGGCTGCGCCAGGCGTTTCGCACCGAAGCCGTGCGCACCCAACGGCGCTCCGACGGCACGTTCTCGCTCGAGAGCACACGCTTCGAGGTGCCCTCGCGCTACCGCCACCTCGCACGGCTCACGGTGCGCTACGCGCGCTGGGACCTGCGCACGGTCGAGCTGATCGATCCGCTGAGCGGGACGCCGATCTGTGCGCTCTACCCGCTGGACAAGACGGCTCACGCCAGCGCCGCGAGGCGCCTGCACGCAGTGCGCACGCCTACGGTGCCAATACTGCCCGACCCGCCGGCGCACAGCCCCATGGCGCCGCTGTTGCGCGCGCTCATGGTCGAGTATGCCGCCACCGGGCTGCCCCCGGCCTACGTGCCCCTGTCCAACGACGCACCCCTTGCCGAGGATCCGCTGCGATGAACAAGCAACTGCTCGCCCTTTATGGTCTGAAGTGGAATCCCTTCTCGCCCGAACTGCCCACCGAGGCGCTGCGCCTCACGCCGGCGGTGGAGAACTTCGCCTGGCGTATCGAGCACGCGCTCGTGCGCGAAGGCGGCTTCGCGCTGATCAGCGGCGACGTCGGTACGGGCAAGAGCGTGGCGCTGCGCCTGATCGCCGAGCGCCTCGCCCCCGTGCCGGATCTGACCGTCGCCGCACTCACGCACCCGAGCGCCAACCTCGCCGACTTCTACCGCGAGCTCGGTGATCTGTTCGCCGTGGAGCTGCGCCCGCACAACCGCTGGATGGGCTTCAAGGCGCTGCGCACCCGCTGGATCGCCCATCTGGAGAGCACGCGGCTTCGCCCCGTGCTGCTGATCGACGAGGCGCAACAGGTCGCCCCGCTCGTGCTCTCGGAGTTGCGCCTGCTCGCCTCGGCGCACTTCGACTCGCGCAGCCTGCTGAGCGTCGTGCTCGCCGGCGACCAGCGTCTGAACGAGTTGCTGCGCCGCGACGAACTCCTGCCGCTCGGTTCGCGCATCCGCGCACGCCTCTCGCTGGAGTACGCCAGCCGCGAGGAACTGCTGGCCTGCCTGAAGCACCTGCTCGCAAGCGCCGGCGCCCCCGCTCTGATGACACCCGAGCTGATGCACACCGTCTGCGACCACGCCATGGGTAACTACCGTGCGCTCACCACCATGGCCGCGGAACTGCTCGCCGCCGCCGCGCAGCGCGAGCTCGTCCAGCTCGACGAGAAGCTGTACCTCGCGGTGTTCACGCCCCCGGGGCAATCCGCCGGCACGCGCCGCACCCGGCTCACCAGCGCTTGAGCCGGCAACCATGAAATCGTCCCGGCACCACCCCATCGAATTCCCCGAGCAGCTCAGCGACGAGGGCGCGGCACACCCAAGTTCCGCACTTCGTGCCCGGTTTTGGCGGGGTCGCCGCTAGCCACACTCCATGATTTCAACGACTTGGGCGTGCCGCAAGCCCGATTTCCAGACAATCGTGTTGTGTCACGCCTTAACGTTTTGATGGCTTTAATGGCGGGTTGGCATGTGATAGCGTTGACACACGTACACGCGCATCATCACCCGCTCCGGCGGCCGGAGCTACCTGCAACTCGTCGAAGGCTTCCGCACCCACCTGCCGGGGTGCGCCAGCGCGTGGTCGCCAACCTCGGTCGCCTGGATGAGCTGGACGGCAAGAAACTCGATCCACTCATCCACGGCTTGCAGCGTGCGCTCGGTCGCGTGCCGATCTCGGCACCCGTGCCGGAGTACGACTCGGCACGGGCGCTGGGCGATGTGCATGCCCTGAATGAACTGTGGTCGAGTCTGGGTTTGGGCGATGCCGTACGTCAGGCCCTGCGCTCCTCGCGCCGCGCATTCGATGCCGAGGCGATGGTGCGGGCGATGGTGTTCAACCGCCTGTGTGCACCCGATTCCAAGCTCGGCTGTCTGGAATGGCTGGAGACGGTGGCGATCCCGGGCATGCCCGAGGCGGTCTCGCACGATCACCTGCTGCGCACGCTGGATGCGCTGATGGATCGCGCCGGGAAGGTCGAGGCGAAGGTGGCCCAGCTGTTGCGGCCGATGCTCGATCAGCAATTGTCGGTGGTGTTCTACGATCTGACCACGGTGCGCATCCACGGCGAGGGCCATGTTCCCGAGGATGTACGTGCCTATGGCATGAACAAGGAAACTGGCGGCATCGCCCGGCAGTTCGTGCTGGGCGTGGTGCAGTCGGCCGAGGGTTTGCCGCTGATGCACACCGTGCATGCCGGCAACGTTGCCGAGACCGCCACCCTCAAGGCCATGCTCGAACAGGTGCTGGCGCGCTTCCCGGTCGAGCGGGTGATCCCGGTCGCCGACCGCGGTCTGCTCAGTCTGGACAACATCGCCCAGATCGGCGAGCTGGCCCGGCAGACCGAGCGCAAGTTGCAGTTCATCTGGCGGTGCCGGCACGGCGCTACGCAGAGCTGGGCGGCACGCTCGATGCGATGAGCTTCGGCGAGGGTCTGGCCGAAGGCCGCTTCGCCGAGCACCGGCTGGTGGTCGCGCACGATCCGACCCGAGCGGCCGAGCAGACGGCCAGCCGCCACCAACGCATCGCCGAACTGGAAGCCTTCGCCGACCAGCTTGTCGCCAAGCTCGACGCGCAGGACAAAGGCCTCACCGAACGCGGCCGCAAGGCCAGCGACCGCGGTGCCTACAGCCGCTTCCAGCAAGCCGTTGCCGAGGCCGAGTTGACTCGCTTCGTGAAGCCGCAATACCACGCCGAGCGCTTCAGCTATACCCTCGACGAGGCGGCCATCGCACGCGCGGAGACCTTCGACGGCAAGCTGGTACTGCTGACCAATGTCGAGGACTTTACAGCCGCGCAGATCGTCGAGCGCTACAAGAGCACTCGCCGACATCGAGCGCGGCTTCCGGGTGCTCAAGAGCGACCTTGCGATTGCACCGGTGTACCACCGCCTCCCGGATCGCATCCGCGCGCACGCGCTGATCTGCTTCCCGGCGCTGCTGCTGTATCGGGTGATGCGCATGCGCTTGAAGCAGCACGGCAGCGTCCACAGCCCGAAGACCGCGCTGGAGCTGCTGCGGCGAATCCAGCAGCACCGCGTCACTATCGGCACGCAACACCTGACCGGTATTGGCAAGATCACACCCCAGCAACTCCAACTCTTCGAGGCCTTGACCGTCAAAGCACCCGCCTGAAGCGCTTGTTGTGGCATTTTTGACTTACGTCACCAAGTCAAATCAAACACTTGCGTGATTAGCTGCGGAACTTGGGGGCACACATCCTCGACTTCCTCTACGAGGTGATCCGCGCCTTCGAGTCGCGCTACTTCGTGCAGATCCGTCGCCACCATCGCCACACCGCCGCTGAGTACGCCGCCCAGCGCGCCGAGCGCACCCAGCTCGAACTGCCCCTCACAATCCCCGACGAGCCGTCCGACCCGGTCTTCTGAGCCATCGTCAGACCGTCGCCACAGCGCCTCGCAGCCGCCGGGCGCTGCGGTTGCGTCGCACCCAAAACGCGGTCGACACCGGCAGCGCCAATGCCGGACACCTCGCAATATCACATCACGGCTGCAGACCATCAGAAAGCGTGATCAGCTCGCCATCGATTACCGTGGTCATGCTCAGCCACATTGAATTCATTCATGACAGGCTTTCCATGTATGGGCGCATCACATTGGCCACGCGGCACAGGGTGGCATAGCGCCAGAGTTCATCCATGCTCACGCGCTTGGCACGCCAGCCTTCCTGTAGCGCCTCCAGGGCGACATCAAGGCCGATCTTCTTGCGGAACTTGAAGCAGTCCGCCACGGTACGGGCGACATTGGTCACCCGCACCGGCACACTATCGATGAGGTGCTCCTCGATCCCATCCGTCAGTGCAGCCCCAGAAAAGCGCACGATGCGCAGCGGCGGGTAATCCATCTTCGGTGCACGAGCCTTGTTGGGAATGGCGAGCCAGACCTCGAATGGCGACTGCGTGGTGAGGTCGTGCACGCGCAGAGCCGACAGCAGGCAGACGATGGCTTGCGGGTGTTTGCGTGCCACCTCGGCCAGCGTGCCATGCTCGGATACGCTGCGATCTGGACGGGCATACAGACCGCGACCCACGCGGGTGAGCAGGCCCTGCCGAACCAGCCGCGTGAGGGCGACACTGGGCAGACCCAGCGCGTCGAGATCTCGCGGGCGTATGAGGCCGCGCTGAGCGGCGAGATCGAGAATGGTCTGGTGCGAAGTTTCCATGCCACCATGATGTTGCATTACGTCGGCAGTTGTCAATATATACCGACAGAACACAACCAATGTGGTTTCTCTGCTCCCCGATGCTGCAATCCAACCGCTTGATTCGTTCGCGCGTAACCCTTTGATCTGTATGGGTCTGCGTTGCGGCCTTTGCGGACTTCAGGGCCAGTTCCAGGGAGCGAGGTCGGAGCGAGGAATGGCCAGGAGAGAGTGAAATGTGGCCCGGAACGGCCAGTGCGGGCGGCTGGCGAAGTCCGCAGGCTTCCGCAGGAACTCACAACAACACGCGGGAACTGGCGCAAATAGACAAGAAAAAGCCCCAACTGATAACAGTTGGGGCTTCAGTATTGGTGGTGGAACACGGAACCGAACCCGCGTCCGTAATCCGAGCCAGATAGTAACGCCTTCGCCTTGGGGGCGTGGATTCGACGATTTGGCCACCCGCGCCTGAGACCGTGCGCAAGCGCGTCGCACTCAGCTTGACTGAGGCAATCCATCCCCTACCAAGTAGGAGACAAACCTTCCGAGTTCGGTCGCTTTTGGTCGCCAGTTGGAAACTTTTGCACTATCCTGTCGTCCTTTACCAATCATCCGACTGGCCCCTTCCATGCCCAAAAACACCAGCGAAAGCGGAATTCTGACGATCAAGGATGTTGCCGAATACCTGAAGGTAACGGAGCGGACGATCTACCGACTCGCGGCAGCCAAGAAAATACCGGCCTTCAAGGTCGGCGGGACATGGCGCTTCCGGGCAACGGACATCGACGGCTGGATAGCCGACCAGTCGAAGAAGGCGGAGGACTCCGATTGATTACCGCCTACCATGCCAAGTACTACGCCCACGAGCTGACGCGGCGACACGCCGCCGATGGCGTAGATCGCCTCTCCCAATCGCTGTTCGATGCCAGCGTCGATCTGAACCCGCATCAGATCGAGGCGGCGCTGTTCGCCCTTCGGAACCCATTGCAGGAAGGCGTACTGCTGGCTGACGAGGTGGGGCTGGGCAAGACCATCGAAGCCGCGCTGGTGGTTTGCCAATACTGGGCTGAACGCCGCCGTCGGCTCCTCGTCATCTGCCCGGCGAGCCTGCGCAAGCAATGGGCGCAGGAGCTGCACGACAAGTTCGCCGTGCCCACCACCGTGGTGGATGCCGTTTCTCTGCGCAAGCAGTCCGCTGGCGACATGCTCGCCACACTGCAGCGGCTGGTCGGCAAGGCGGTCGTGATCATGTCCTACCAGTTCGCCGCCAAACTGGAAGCCGAGCTGCGTGCCGTGCCTTGGGACGTGGTGGTCATCGACGAAGCGCACAAGCTGCGCAACGCGCACCGCGCCAGCAACCGCACCGGGCAGGCGCTCAAGCGCGCACTGCAAGGCCGCAAGAAGCTGCTGCTCACCGCCACGCCGCTGCAGAACTCGCTGATGGAGCTGTACGGCCTGTCGACGCTGATCGACGAGCACCTGTTCGGCGACGAAGACGGCCTTCCGCAAGCAGTTCATGAACAGCGGGACGGGCCTGGACGAATTGCGCGAGCGCCTTGCCAGCTTCGCCAAACGCACACTCCGCCGTGACGTGCTGGAGTACATCAAGTACACCGAACGCAAGGCGCTCACCCAGCCGTTCAACCCCACCGACGATGAGCAGGCGCTGTATGAGCGCATCTCGGCCTTTCTGCAAAAGGAAGACTCCTACGCCCTGCCCAAACGGCAGCGCCATCTCACGGCACTGATCTTGCGCAAGCTGCTGGCCTCCAG
The DNA here is from genome assembly GCA_024234165.1 of Pseudomonadales bacterium. Lineage (NCBI taxonomy): Bacteria > Pseudomonadati > Pseudomonadota > Gammaproteobacteria > Pseudomonadales > Pseudomonadales bacterium. The sequence goes on along the minus strand of JACKOP010000005.1, from coordinate 2,618 downwards.
TTCGCACGCCGTCGCTGCCACGTTGGTCACCATCCGCGAGCGCCTGCAGGGCTTGCTCACGGCAGACAAAACGGAAGACAAAACGGAAGACGACGGCAGCCAACTGGTCGAACAGCTCATTGCCGAGGACGATCTGGAGCAGGACTACCTGGAAGAGGAAGCCAGCGAGGGCGACGAAGACACCGAAGCCCCTGCGTCCGGGCCAGCCGAGGACGGCAAGCCGGGCGCTGCAAAAGATGCGCATGCTGTCCGCGCTGCCATAACCGCCGAGATTGCGGAGCTGGCCGCGTTCGTCGATGCCGCTCAAACTCTGAAAACCGACACCAAGGCCCAGGCGCTTCTGAAGGGGCTCGCTCTGGGCTTCGACAATATGGCCGAGCTGCGTGCGCCACGTAAAGCCATCATCTTCACGGAATCCAAGCGTACACAGGAGTACCTGCACCGCTTTCTCTCCGCCAACGGCCACGCAGGCAAGCTGGTGCTGTTCAGCGGCACCAACAATCATGAAGACTCCACCGTCATCTACCAACGCTGGCTCGAAGAGTACAAAGGCACGGATCGCGTCACCGGCTCGCCGCAGGTGGATCGCCGCACCGCGCTGATCGACCACTTCCGCAAGGACGACGGCACCGGCGCGGAAATCATGATCGCCACTGAAGCGGCTGCCGAAGGTGTCAACCTGCAGTTCTGCGCGCTGATCATCAATTACGACCTGCCGTGGAACCCGCAGCGAGTCGAACAGCGCATTGGCCGCTGCCACCGTTACGGCCAACGCTACGATGTGGTGGTCATCAACTTCTTGAACACCCGCAACCAGGCCGACCAGCGTGTGCTGGAACTGCTCACCGAAAAATTCAACCTGTTCTCCGGTGTGTTCGGTGCAAGCGATGAAGTGCTGGGTCGCATTGAAGGCGGCCTCGACTTCGAGAAACGCATCCTCCAGATCTACGACACCTGTCGCCAGCCCGAGCAGATCGAAGCCGCCTTCAACGCCCTGCAAGCTGAGCTGGAAGAAGTCATTGCCGACCGCATCAAAGACACCCAGTCCCAATTGCTGGAGAACTTCGATGAGGACGTTCACGACCGCCTCAAACTGCGTCTTCAAGACGCCGAAGCGCGGCTCGACAAGCTGGGGCGCTGGTTCTGGGGTGTCACCTGCTTTGCATTGGGCGGCCGCGCGCGCTTCGACGAGCAGTCCTACGCGTTTTCTCTGAGCACGCCGCCAACTGGAATCGCCACCGGCCGCTACCAGCTCATTCGTGGTGCGGCCCAGCCGGACATGCTGGCGCACGCCTACCGCCTCAGCCACCCGCTGGGGGAATGGAGCATTGATACCAGCCTGAATGCGGCAACGCCCGTCGCCACCTTGAAGCTCGACTATGGCAAACACGGCGCACGGGTCTCCGTCATCGAGAGACTGCGCGGCATGTCCGGCTGGCTGACGCTGGCCCGGCTGGAAGTCACCGCCTTCGAGACCACCGAGGCGCTGCTGTTCTCCGGCCTCACCGACGATGGTCAGGTACTAGACCAGGAAACCTGCGAAAAGCTGATGGCCCTTCCCGCCGCAGCCAAGCCAGCGCCCCTACAAGAATTTGTGCCAAAAACGCTTCTAGCCAATAGCCATCAAGCGGTAGCAGCTACTATTTCAGGAGTTCTGGAGGCCAACCAGCGCCTCTTCCATGAAGAGCGCGACAAGCTCGAACGCTGGGCCGACGACAAGCTGCTGGCCGCCGAAGAGGCCCTGAAGAACACCAAAGCCCGCATCGCGCAGCTCAAGCGCGATGCCCGCAAGGCCGCCACCTTGCAGGAGCAAGACGGCATCCAGCGCGAACTGGCTGAGCAAGAGCGCAAGCAACGTCGCCAACGGCAAGAAGTTTTTGAGGTGGAAGACGAAATCATCGCCAAGCGCGATGCGCTGATTGCCTCGCTTCAGCAGCGCTTGCAAGAAAAAACCAGCCACGAGACCCTGTTCAGCATCCGCTGGCAGGTAACCTGAAGCATCTATTCACCAAGAAATCAGAAACTCCGAGATCAGGGCACACCATGACCAATAAACAGAATCCAAAGTTCCGGGAGCTCGTCGCCAAGTTGCGCGAGATCTTCCAGATCGACCGCCCGGAACTCGACTTCGGCATCTACCGCATCCTCAATGCTCGTGCCGATGAGGTCAACGACTACCTGCAAAACCGGCTGGCCGAGAAGGTGCAGGCTGCCCTGTCCGCTGGCAGCACCGCCAGTGCCCAGCAGTTGCAGGCCGATCTGGACGAAGCGATCAAGCAGGCACAGGCGCTAGGGGCGAACCCCGACGACCTGCCCAAGGTCAAGGATTTACGCGCCCGGCTGAAGGATGCGACCGCAGGCAGCAGCGAACACGAGAACGCAGTGTTCTCGCACCTGCTCACTTTTTTCTCGCGCTATTACCAAGATGGTGACTTCATCAGCCAGCGCCGCTACAAAGGCGACACCTACGCCATCCCCTACGCAGGCGAAGAGGTGATGCTGCACTGGGCCAACAAGGATCAGTACTACACCAAGAGCGGCGAGAACTTCAGCAACTACAGCTTCAAGCTCGAAGACGGCCGCACAGGTAACCGTCCAAACCACGCCGTTCTGTTATG